>JANLJF010000039.1 GCA_029255605.1 Azovibrio restrictus | reverse complement strand
CATGAGCTGTGTTTGTCCATTTAAGTTACATAGTTTATCTGTATGTACATGTATAATACGCCCAAATTTTTTTTGTTTTAGTATACATGGCTGTTTATTCTATTTCTAAACGGGGTCCACAACTTTCTTTTTCCTGCCTGATATAAATTTAATGATAACAGGGGTGGTAGTAACTACCACAATCCCGATGACGATTTTTTCGAGGTTGTCTTTTACCCATGCATTTTCGCCCAGTAGAAAACCAGCCCCCGTGATACTGCCTACCCATATAAAGGAACCCAATATATTATACAATGAAAATTTGCGTCCATCCATTTTTACCATACCGGCTACTATGGGGGCAAATGTTCTGACTATGGGCAAGAACCTGGCCAGTACAATAGCGCTGCCGCCTTTTTTCTCATAGAAATCGTGGGCCTGCATTAAATATTTACGTCTAAACAAACGACTGTCTTTATGCTGCAGCATGTCGCCAAACTTATTGCCGAACCAATAGCCCAAGTAATTGCCCAAAATACCCGCCAATGATATCAGGAAAGTCCAGTATAGCAGGGAGAATAAAGGGGCACTATCGGGCATAACGGCATTGGCTATGAGCATGCCGGCTATAAATAAAAGCGTATCCCCCGGCAGAAAAAAGCCGATAAATAAACCTGTTTCCGCAAAGACGATAAATAATATGATGTACAGGCCACCATGTTGTATGATCCAGTCCGGATTCGTCAGGTTATGGAATAATGCCAACAGTTCATTCATAGTTTCATTTTTTTTGCCAGGCACCGCCTGCAGATGTTTGTATGTTTAAATTGATATGATGTGGAATGCAAAAAGATTCCTTTGCGCAATGACGCTGCGAATAAAGTTTATTGTCTGTGTTTAGGAATGGTTGATGGTATCAACCCGAAATGAAGACGTGGGTCTGCTAAATCAGAACAAGGTGTATCTGAAAAGGAACAGGTAGTAGGCCGGCTTTGTTATGCCCGGCCAATTGGTAACCGAATGTGTATTGGTGATAGTTGCAGATGGCTGCAGCAAATGGTTTGTGGTGGGGTCAGCATGATCCTTCCTTCCCTGGACCTTGACCTTAATCTTGCTTAGGATGCGCGCATGCAAATCTACATGGCCGCTTGCGGGTTGTATTACGGTGCCTGATTCGTCAACTATGGAAACAGTAGGGTAGCATATGGCCTGCTCAACCATAATCATTTCAGCAGACGCCGGAAGGGCTTTCGAATACTGTGGTAATATAAACGATGCTACCAATACTAAAATGGCTATAAGCCCGGGAGTAAGAACCTTAGTATTGAATCTTGATAACATGCGCCTGAATTGGCCGCAAAACTAACGGAAAATATTTTTTCAAAATGTTAATAATAAAGCTATTAAACTGATGGGAACCAAATATTAGTAAGGCGCTCTGTGCTAGATTATTGGATAGGTTTTATTATACTTGTTTATAATTTAAACCGTATGAAAAACTTTATTCTTTTAGGCCTATTAGCCTTATCCTTGGTAACATTTAGCTCATGTGTAAAAATCACTAAATGCGACTGCCCTTCCGGTAAATCACTCAGTGTGAATGGTAATGACGATTATGAAATCAGGGCAAACTGTGAATCGCAATCCGGTGGTGTTTGCACATTCTAGTAATAATTCAGTACGTGTCTACAACAAATAAAAAAGGCTTACGGTTTACGTAAGCCTTTTTTTTATCTTTCTGCTCCGACAAACTTGTGTGGTCATAATTTTAGATTCTGCTACTCGTGTTCTTCCTCCTTTGTGTAGAATTTATCTATGATTTGCACTTCTTTATCAAACCCTCTTTCCGACAATAATGTAATTAGGTCTTTACGGTCATATCCTGTACTGAGCGACTTTGGCTTAAGCTTTCCCTTATTCATAGTTCCGATGTACTCTTTCGCCTCTTTCCAAAAATTGGCGGTTGTCATGTACACGCCTTTTAAAACTAAGCCCTCTGCAATTCTATCTTTAAAAAACTTTCCAGCGAATGGAAGAGTGCGGCGAAAAAACCAACTAAGTGTTGACTTGGTATTGCTGTCTCCGACTGGAATAGCAGCGCTAGAGTTATAACCTTTCAACTCAATAATGATAAGCTCTTTAGGTCTATTTGAATAGACTAGGTAGTCGTACTCGTAGTACTCGCTTGAGCCATTGGGCAATTGAAGTTTAAGCGTTCTACCTCTTTCTATCATAGCGTCAGGGAAGAGATTTTTTATTAATGGGTACATTAGCGTTTCAAATAGAACACCCTTTAAATCTTTTAGTGCCTCTTCCTGCCCTGCATCCCGTATGTCTTGCAGAATACCTTCTACTGCAAGTTCGACATTAGTAGAATTAGAAAGTAACTTGTTGTTGATTTCATCTAAACGTTGAATAACGGAGTATATCCTTGCGCCAAATATTGAGCCAATGTCTATAGCTAAAATACCCAGTTTCCTTATCTTATTAAGTACAAATTCAGAAGCGTCGTTATATACCACTATAGGAAAAATCTTTCGTTTACTTCCTTTTACTGAATGCCGATTGATTTGAATTCTACTCACAAATCCATCAAGCATTAGGTCTGTATATTCATTCGACAGGACTATATCGAATGCGACCATTGTCTGCTTGTCGGCAGTTGTGGCGATGGCGCCTAATACATCGTTGATGCCTGTCGTCTTCGTATAGCAGTAGGCATCCCATAGTATATTGTTATGACTGGCACCAATCGCGGGTACTTTCTTATTACGATATATTGGTACATTAGTTTTTGTGTCGATTAGGTTTATACTGCTCATCCACCTTAAAACATCTGGGATAAGACTACAGTCCATTACCATGCGATTATAGCAGGATTGCATCAAGCTCTTTTCATCCTGGTCTGGTAGACGCTCGAAGTCCTGCTTTCTAATTACGTAGCTCACATCATGCTGGTCTTTTTGCTCGTAAACGAATTCCATTCGCGATAACAGCTTTATCATATCATCTACTGTTTCCACTTTCGTAGAACTCTTACCCTTAGGTGCACCTGTTATTTTGATTGCATCGTATTTAGAAATAATTCCATTGTTGTCTTTAATGGTAGCCATTAAACGGTAAATCGGTGGTTTTGATTTCTTGCATATATCCATTACCTGGTCATACTCAAGCTCGTTATCGGGTAAAACATAGATATACTGCCCCTTACCGAAAGTATAAGGCTTAGAAGACTTCAAAATTTTCGCAGTTGCAGCACGTTGGACTATTTTCCTTGCATATTCACTTGTAACTGAGAATTCTGACACTAACAACTCAGCTAGCTGGCTGCCTGATGCAAATGCAGACTTCTTAATCGAACGGATCAAGAAGTCATTGAACTTTATTTGCTCGCTTAAATTTCTGCTTATTGTCACGCTGCCCTTATAAATTTTATTTCTTACATAATAGTCCTATCTCACATTTTTTTAGTTTCAATCGTTTTTTTTGTTAAGCAATTGATTGTCAATAATTTAAAAAAAGACAAAAATGATCGTTTTTTGCAAATATGGAAATGCGGCTGTCACTACTATCCAAATTTAACGCATTTCGAGCGGTATTATAGCAAGAGAGCTGGAAATTCTTCCTACTATACAACCTTCTTCAATAGGGGCGTGCCCGCAAAGAATGAGGAAGAACTTCGGAATATATATGTTGGTATGCCCCGACCTAGAAAACTCTTGATGCTGGCAGTACCCGATGAGGATGTAAGTGCCTGGAAAAGCAGGCTTTCTTAAAAGTTCGTGGAAATATCGTGGAAATAAAAAAGGGTTTCAAACTAAGCCGTCTGAAACCCTTTACTGTGTTGCTCCCCCTTCAGGACTTGAACCTGAGACCCCCTGATTAACAGTTGGCGCGCGCCGCATCATTTTATAGCTAAAATTGATACTTTTTGTGCCTTTCATTTCAAGCCTGACTTGCAAAGGAGCTAATTTGACTTTAAAAACTGCATTTAGGCTAAGAATACTGCAAGTTGTCTTAGAAAGCCAGTTTTAAAAAGTTTATTGCGAGTTGCAGTGCGACTTTTTAAAGATTGTAGATTTTCCTTTACCATTCTTCATTTTCAACTGGAGTAATTTCAATTTTCTTTGAAAGTTCATAGTACTGTTTAAAAATATCGAGGCTACTCTTTATTTCGTGATATTCCTCATGAGCACTTAACTCATCTTCAATAATATCAAATACTTTGTAATTGGCAATTACAAAACACTTCTTTATGGCTCTTGTAATTGCGACGTTTAACCTATTCGGACTATAGAAGAAATCCAATCTGCGCATAGATTCTAAAGGATGCGAGTTGGCTAAACTGTATATGACATAGTTTCTTTCCTGTCCCTGCATGCTATCAACAGTATCTACAAATAATGAATCAAAGGGCTTCTCTATTGCTCTTGGCAGAATTTTCTTCACCTCTTTTTTTATTTCTCTCACTTGTGCCCTATATGGTGACATAATACCAATCTCTTCGATTTTAATACCATTCTGCATAAGGTCAGAAACAATTTCTGCAACAAGTCTTGCTTCATATGGAGAGCGGCCTTGAGCATCAAAAGTCCTATGAAGTATTAGTTTATGAGATTCATTATTTATTATTTCAGACCGGTATCTACATTGATATTGTGAATCATCTACTTTAGTAGAATTATCGGCATGAAGCATATTCTGATAAAACAGGGTATTGGGAATCTTAATTAATGATTCATTCATACGATAAGACACGTTCAATAGACTTATCTCTTTAGGATATATGCGTGCCAATCTACTGAATACAGACTCAGCAAACATCTCATTATTGGAGCCTTTGGGAATGATAGGGTCAAGTTGCTTATGGTCACCTACAAAAATATACTTTCCCGTTCTACACATTGCAGCGATTGACAGCGGTATACTCAATTGTGACGCCTCGTCGACTATGCACACATCAAACGTCCACCCATCGAGCTTTCTACTGCCAGGCCAACAAAGCGAATAGGCTGTAGAGCCAATAGCGATTCCGCGTTGGTTGTAAGAAGTATTATTTTTAAAGCTGGAATATGGAAGCCTTGATTTTTTTGTTATGTACCCATTTTGCAGCACCTCTTTGTTGTTTGCTTTCTCTCCAATCTTTATGACCTTCGTATTATCAGTCACCTTTGAGGCAATTGCATTCAAACAATTGTTAATAGCCGTATGTGTAGGAGCTGTCACGAAAACACTTAGTCCGCAATCAACAAGGTACTTAACAATATTTCCAATCGTTTCTGTTTTACCTGTTCCAGGAGGTCCTTGAATAATGCAAAAATCGCTTGCATTTATTGCTTTGAGATAGGCTACATTTTGGGAACTGTTTAAGTAATTGATTGTTTGAGAATACCCTTTAAAAGTATTTATAGCCTCCCCATTTAAGAAGTTACTAATCTTTCGAAGGGTTGTGTCATTAGACTTTAAAATGTCTGCTGCATATTTCAAGAGCTTTGTGCTTATATCGGTATTTATTGCATTAATCTCCCAATTCGTTTTCGGATAATTATGACTATCTATGTAAGAGTGTTTTACATTGAAGTCGTTTGGCCTGAGAATGAAATTGTCTGTACTATCTTCTTCAATGTCCATTTCAAATCGGTGCGAACCGTTACTCAAAATCACTGAACTCCCTTCTTTAAATTTAGAGATATTATTCTCACAAAATATGCGCACTGAAGAAATATATCTTTCTGAATCTGGCAGTGGATAACACCATTGATTAGGTATCCCGTCGTAGAATGACATTTCTATTCGAAGATTAGGCATGGTTATCCCTTTCATAACTCTTTCGTTTAAGGGTAGACGCTTTTGCTCTTCATAATCTTGAAGATTCTTTGCATTTTCAATTTCAATGGCTGCCTGAAATTCAGCTAATACGTTCATTATATTTTCACTTTAAGGGATTCTAATATTATGTTGGTTTCCTTACTCATCGTAGGTACATCAACAATGTAGTAGCGATTGTAGTTTTCATGCAGTACAACCAGTTTCATTGATGATATTTTTAACTTGTACTCTGTTTCAAGTATGTGTTTGTATATATTCTGCTGTAGACAATAACGATAGTAGCTGGAGTTATCCAGATGATTTAGTTCGGATAATGCAAACCCGTAGCCATACATTCTTGGGTAGCCATCAATGATAAGTTTTTTACTTCTTTTCCAGTCGAACATTACGTATTCTGCTTTTTCATTTTTTTTGAAAAGACAATCCACGGTACCGGCAACGTTGTATACATTAGAGACCAATACTTTTTCAGAATCATAAAACTGTAGATTTCGCATCTTAATTTCTTTATCATAGAATTCAAGAAACAGTGTGAATTCGGTAGAAGTGGAATCATATTCGTCATCCTTAAGATAGTTTTCAATCTGAGAATGTAAAAATGTACCCTTTTCAGCCGCTTCATCGCGAATTAAGAGAAATTCGTCTAATACTTCTTCTTCAGGTCTACTCTCCATTTCTGCTTTCTTCTCTATGTATCGCTTAAGGTCAAATGGGAAGAAACGTTCGATAAGCGTTGTTGTAGAAATGTATTCAGCATTACCAGTTTCATCATTCGGATGAATATATCTGTGAGATTCTTCATCAAATGCGATGTTGCTATCCCAATTATCAAATGAAAATTTTTTTGTTCTTTGGATTGCATATTCAATACTCTCTTTCTCTTCAGTATTAATTTGGATTTCTTTCTTGCTGTATTGCTTCCTGAAGCTATCTATAGCCAAGTATTTTTCTCGGTAGTTTACTTTTTGCCACTGTATACATTGATTGTAATCCCACTGAGATTCATTCTCGCATTCTATTTCTTTTGTAAAGCTTTTACCATAAACAGAATTAAGTATTTCTCTGATGTAAGAAATACATTCTAATGGTTGGCAATGAACTTGTTTCTCAGTGAACCGTATAACAATCCATCCGCTCTCTGTAAAAAACAAATCCCTTACATCGTCATTTCTAATTTCATCTTCTGGGGTTATGAAATGCGTAGGGTATCTATAATATCCATCGTACGGCTCATCAATTTCAATATCTATATACAGATTTATACTACTGTCAAAAAGCACAATATCAGGCTCATATGGTTTATTGAAATTGGGAATTACCATATGAACATCATTAGTCATTTCAATGTTAGTAATGTTCTTTTTCAGTAGTTGATAAAATTCCTCTTCCTTATAACCTTTTTGATTCGAGCGATGTTGTCTTGGTAGCTTCAAAAGAGAATCGCTTTTAGGCATCTTTACTACAGGGTACTTGTACAGTCCATGCTGTATGAAGTATTCATTAGGAGTGAATAATATTTTTAAATCGTCTTTTTGTTTATTGTTAGCTATGGAATCAATAATTTGCTTAGATAGGCCTATGGAAGATTTATTGTTTTGTCGGAGTGTTCCCCTGTGAGTGCCGTCGTATTTGCTATTGTTGTGAGAGGCATTTGGCAATTGGTGTAATGAGGATGCTTTTTCGTTTTCGGCGCTGACTAAAATCTGTTGAATTAGCACGTCACTTTCAGCTTGTCCAATGTCTTTATGCAAGACAATTTCCTCTTTAGTACTGCTGTTATCATCGGCTTTATTTAGAAGTTTATACGCAGCCCAATCTTGTTTTATCTCTGAAAAGAACTCGCTTTTCCTTTCTACGGTTAATTGCGCGGGGGACTTAACGTTATATCGTTCGAGTTTCCTTAAAAAGAAAGCACGATATTCTTTTTGTAGCCGGGATAGTTTTCTTTCGTTCATAGTATCTAATATCCTTCGACAAGGAATAGTAGTACTAAAATATAAATATTAAACCGATTTGTAAAGTATCGTAATAACGCTGTGTTAGTTTCTAAATAAACAGTCCCCCCATCAGTAATCAGGGGACTGTTTCAATCATTGTATTGCTGAAGTGAGCCATTGGTAGGGTTTTCATGCCGATTCAAGGATTGTCTTTTCGCAACTTGCAGTAAGATTTGCAATAACTATTACATCCCAATATGTCTTCCTTATGGCACTGTAAAATTTATGCTTACAGTTTGTTTAACCTATAACATATAATAACTTGTAGTATAATCGGCTGCAAATTATGAACAGAAATAGCAATAAATCTGAATCCAGTGTACGCAATATCAAGACTTTCGATTGGTGGTATCGCATTCTATACGTGGTTATCTTGATATGCCTTTTGGCATTAGTTGCTCTTTCAATATGGGATACCCATCAGTATAATCGTCCTGTAGTTATAACACTCAAAGCCGATAAAATCAATATTAAGGATACAGCTTACATAGCAGGTGTTATGCAAGATGTAAAGGACAGCATTATTAATAAATCAATTAGTCATACCATTGAAATTGATAAGAGTATCACAGAAAAGACCAATTTAGTATTCGGAATTATTCTCGCTGGAATCACCATACTTTTATCAATTGTTGTTGTAATACCCAAAGTGTTAATTAAACAGGAGATAGAGGACCAGGTAGTATTAGCGACTGAAAATATAAATGCTAAATTTCACGATACATATAAGAATAAGTTGGCAGTTCATGCCAATACAATTGATGCACACCATGCAAGGTTAATTACATATCTACTTTTAGGAAAGCATTTCAATACTGGTTCAAAACAGAAAGATTTGTTGTGGACTATTGGATGGGGAGCAAGGTCGTTAAAAAACTACTTACGCATATTTGAACAGGACAATGTTTTAGGAGAACCGCTTAGCATGAAAAATTATGGGGTATTTGCTACAGATGTGTGTCAGTACATGAGTCAAGCAAGTACGGCCTTAATCGAATCTCAACGTGATGTTGGCCCTGCACCTGCCAACTATGCAGAAAGCTTATTTTTAGGTCATTATGTGAGTGATAAAGTGCCTGAGGTTACTAAAGACAATATTTATAAAATGTCGTTTTTGTTAAATGATGAAAGCGGGATGAATTTAATTATAAGAACTATTAAGGAAATCTTCGACTTGTTCTACCTTATTCATGAGAAATCACAAGAGAAAAACGGAATTAGAACCTACATGCACATTTTTCAACCACTTTCACACACTTCAGATATTGTCTTTGTATTGATAGTTTGTTTGATTCTTTCTAAGAAATTCCCTTCCACAGTACTCCATACAGAATGGGAAATCGTAGCTCGGAAGATAGTTTCTGTGTCAAACTACAATAAGGATGAAGAGTATCACGATTTTGTAGACAGATTTGTAGAAAATTGCTATAACTCTTTGACCGGAAGTCCTATAGACTTGGACATTGTCACCATCCCATCATTGTTCAAAATGAAGTTTAAATAATGTAATTAAAATGGAAATACTGAATCGAGAAAGTGCTGATATTAATTTAGAAAACTATATTATAATGCCTCCCCACAGTGCTATTGAGGAGCGAGGTAATAATATACTACATATCAATACAAAAAATAGGCACTATCGTAATAATAAGTCATCAATAGAATTTGTAAATGAAGTCTTGTCTGTTCAACAGGCTAAAGTTATGGATAGTGATGCGGCGTGTTTAAAGTATGGTGTTGAACATGCTATGTCGCTTGGTGATGGTGTATTTCTTGAATTTGGGTTTTGTACGGGAACTACAATAAATTTTATTGCAGCATTGGCGTACAACCGTGAGGTTTTCGGATTTGATTCATTGACAGGACTTCCGGAAAACTGGAGACCTGGCTTTCCTAAAAACGTTTTTGGTTATAAAAGTATTAAGCGATGGCCTTTTATACCATTAGCTAATACATCTTTGGTAATTGGTGATATTGACGAAACCTTAGATGTCTTTGTTGATGATATACTAAAGCAAAAGTCAGTTTCTTTCATACATATTGACACTGATACGTTCGCTGCAGCTCAAAAAATATATGAGATTTTAGGTGACTACATTGAACCGGAAAAGACGGTAATTGCATTAGATGAGGGTTATAATTTTAGTGATGATACACGAGCAGACGGTGATAACGAATGGACAAAACATGAGTATGCCGCGACTATTGAATTCGCTGTTAGGAGGAATTATGTTGTTAATTTCCTTGCATACAACGAAAATCATCAGCAATTGATTATCACTTTCAGCAGAAAAGAAGCTTAAAATACTTCCACATTATAAGATTACAATTCTTGGATTTGCGAAAATTTAGCGAGGTAGGCTGACCTATGGATGCCGGTTTCTTGCATCTTCGGTTACATGAAGCAAAGAAACTATTCTGTCCACGTACACTGGGACAAACGCTATCCGAAGAAAGGGACTGACCTCTGTCCGATTCAGCTCAGTGTATCTATAGCAGGTTTACAGTTCAAAATCGGATTGAAACTATACGCAAACAAGGAAGATTTTGGTAAAGCCATGAGCGGCAAAAGCGGTAGTAAAGATGTCAAGGAACTGCGCTCAGAAATCGGTAAATATATAGCGAAGGCCGAAGGTATTTTAGAAGTACTACCTAATCCAACCCGTGAAGGTTTTCAAAGGTTGTTCAAGTCAGAAACTGATTTACATCGTTCGGACAAAACAGACGTAACCTTTCTATTTGAAGAGTACATGCTTAACCTTAAAAAAGAGGAGCGGTTTAAGTCTGCACAAAATATGAACCATGCTTTGCGTTCATTAAAGAAATACAGAACACCTCTGTACTTTGAAGACATCAATGTAGCTTTCTTAAAAGGGTATCGCTCCTGGATGGAGAAAGAAGGTAATTCTGCAACCACAGCGCAGATATATTTGCGTAACCTGCGCATCATATTCAATAAGGCAATTAAGGATGGGTACTTAGCCAAACGTTTCTATCCTTTCGATGACTATACAATCGGTACATCGGCAAAATCAAAAAACGTATTATATCCCGAACAGGTTCAAGAGTTGTTTCACTATCAACCTGCAACATTAAGAGCACGAAGGGCAAAGGACTATTGGTTGTTCTGTTATCTGTGCAACGGTATCAATTTTAAGGATATGGTCTATATGAAGTACGGCAACATTAAAGGCGATACGATTATGTTTGTTCGCGAAAAAACAAAACGGACAAACTCAGTAGCCAACAAAGAAATTAAAGCCTTCCTGCATCCTGAGATGAAGCGCATCATAAAAGTTTGGGGTAATACAGATATGTCAGCTGATAACTACATCTTTCCTATTTTGAACAACTATCCTACAGCTATTGAAAGAGAGAAGCGGAGGAAAATGATACAAAAAATTGTCAATGAGAAATTGAGAGGAATCGGAGAACATCTCGGTTTTACAGTTCCATTGGTTTTAAACCTGGCAAGGCATTCATTTGGAACGAATCTCAAATTGAACGGTACACCTACCTCCTTTATAACAGATGCTTTAGGGCATGCCGACGGTAAGACTACTATGCACTACTTAAAGAGCATTCCAGACAATCATATCAAACAACTTTCAGAAACACTTTTAAAGTAACAACTATGATAACTCAGATTAATGGTATTGAAGATGTAAAAACCTTTTTCAGGCAATTATTGGTTGAAGACCTGAATTTTCATCCTGACACGCCTTTTGAAGATTATATAAACTGCGAATCAAGACAAGATACTTATACGCCTGAAGAAGCGGCGACAAGAAACAAGATTATGGATGCTTGTTTTGAGGTCTGCGAAAGTATCAATATTGATATTTATGAGTTGGCAAATGACATATTCAATCCGTAAAGCGGAGTAGACAGGTATTTCCTGCCTTGATTATTCGGAACGACTGAGTTGATTAAGGTACTTCTTCCTGTCAATATCACTGCAGTATAAGATTTTCCATATCGTAGAGGCATATTCTATTCTTTCCAACCTTTTGAAAGGTGGGATGAGATAATCATCTTCTTTTCCACTAAACTCAATCCTGTATACTGACCATGATTCTATGTTTTCATATGTCAGAGCAAAGTGATGTTTACCTCTTTGTTGCCAACCAAGGTCCCACTTACCAACCAGGGGGTGCATCATCATTTGTAAATAAAAGTCCAATTCTTTATCATAGCGGACATTGACAAAGTCTATTATCCTTTCATATGGGCTATCTCTTAATAATACTTCGTCAAGCGTTATCCTTGCATTTAGCTTACTGATGAACTTTGCCATGGTATTCTCCTCGACCCCGAATTCTATTGACAATTTCCTTAACGAAGGCCGTTGTTTATCCATTATACTGAGAATACGTTCATCTATAACACCGGGAGGTATTTCTTTCACTTTACATCTATTGACGTAATCAATGATAGAGATATACTTTCTTTCCGTTGCCAACCTATCGGTCAGCTTTCCTACAGGGACAATATTTGCTTCTGGATTTACATATGCAGTCTTAACGATTCGTTGAAGGATATGGTAAGCTTTTTCCAGAGGGAATCTTAACCCTTCAAAAGCTGTAAATTTCATGAGGCTCTCTTCGTACTTGCACTGCTTGCATCGTCTTGAATATGCTTTCTTGCCGGGCATATAACTTTCATTGCCGCACTTTGAGCAACAGTATATTCCCGGCCATTTGTATTCTGCCAGTTCTTCTAATATCAATCGTTCAGAACGGTTCATTTGAAAATTATTCTTTGTTCGCCGAAATCCCTTACTGTAAAGGGATTAGGCGTCTATCGACAATTTACATTTTCCATTTGGGCGACTAATCTACGTCATAAATATGACCCTGCCAATATCTTCGTTTCAGATTTTAATTGCTGCTGCACGTAAAGAGTATCTGCGATTAAATCAGAGTTCTTTGAAAGACGGGATGATGGGAATGCAACCTACCATTATCAATCATTTTGACTGGCTTGAAATGTGACGGGCCCTCACACTTCACGACGTTATTAAATTTTCAAAATCAATTCACAATATCTAGAAGTTAAACAAATAATAATATGAAGAAAATAACAGCAAATAAGACTACAGTAAAGACTACAGATTTGACGATGAACCCATTTCTGGCAAAATATGGGAAGACAAAAATAACTGACTTTGAGGTAGGCCAATATATAAAATTCAGCCTGCCGCCAGGAGACGTTATATGCACTACAAACAAAGACGTGCTTCACAATTTCGAAGCCGTTGAAACAGCAATGAGGATGGGATTGAAAGAAATGGAAGTGACAATGCTTGACATTGATAGCGATGCGGCAATACAGGTGATAAGTTTTAAAAACATGCGGCGCAGGCTTTCACGCTTGCAACAGGCAGAACTTATTGCATCACTCAGAAAGTATATGAATGAAACAGAGGCCGGCAAAATTTGGAAAGAGGAAGTGCCTGGCGAAGAGATAAATAGAAAAATAGGTTTCCTGGTGGGATACAGTTATGGCATGATAAACCAGTTGGAAAGAATATACAAGTACAACCCTGACCTGTTAAGTAAGATTGATGACGGCGACATGACCTTTACAGAAGCATTGGAATCACTGCCTAAGGTTCGTAAGCCGGATATACAAGTGAATACATCGGAGTTGACAACCGAGTCTAAGGCTGATACTACGCCAGCACCTTCACATGTTGAATCTGAAGTCGATGGCAGTGATACAACGGAGGAAATAGCCATCAGTACGGACACGGCAGGCATTGAATGTGAGAGTTGTCAAACAGATGTCATTGCAGCCGATGGAATAAAACCGGCGAAGGTCGAAACAGATGACTGGGATTTTGCCGGCCAGAAACAAACAGTGCCTTGTGAAAGTATTCAGGAATTGGTCATCAGGTTCGCATCAGGCAAAGAGATGAAGTTACAGGCAGACAACGGCAGCATCAGCGCTGAGATATTCGGTAAAGGAACGGGTAACATTAAATATGGTGGTGGCATACAACACAATGTTGATGGAAGCCAGTTCCACGTATTCAAAGGTCCTGATAACAGCCAGATACAGGTCATCATTTATAATTCAGATAATCTGGCGGCCTAATCTCTTAATCCTTAAAAACAAAAGTATGTCACGTAAAAAAATAGCATTCGGATTATTCTCCAATTTACAAGGTCTTGAAACCGGCGCGAGGCGTGCCGGTTTCAATGCACCGTTCTCTTCTGATATTGAAGAACTGGCAAGCACTGTAGCCCCTGTTATATGGGAACACAAGGGTAAAGATATATTCCTCGTCAAAGATGTCAGGGACCTTATATTCGATAAAGACATCAGAAACGCTTTGAATGCAATCGGTATAGACATCGCAAAAGGTGAGCTTGACCTGTTAGTGGGAGGGCCTCCCTGTTTTGGTATCACTTTGCTGAATGCGAATTTCAGAAGTGTGTTCCATGCCTTGAACTTCCTGATGATAGAGATGCTAAGGTTGGTCAAAGAGATACAGCCTAAAGTTGTACTTATTGAGCAGGTACCGACTTTGCTATCCAAACCCATGCGCCCGTTCTTTAATTACTTCGTCAATGAGATTGAACTTTTAGGCAATTATCATTGGGACGTAAAGGTTTTAAACGCTGAGAACTTCGGATGTTTTCAGTCGCGCAATCGCGCGATGATAATGCTTGTCAGAAAAGACTTAGTTGTAAAGCCATCTTATCCAGTGCCAAATCCTGTTGATATGAACAAACAATCTGCTTTCGCTACAATTGGTGCCGAACTGATAAGGCATAAAGGCTTTAGAAAGCAATCGGGAGATAGAGTAAGAATCATCGATGGCAGGACTAAGTTATTTCCTACCATGACAAGCAGCGACGTTGAGATATTCAGGAACGGTCTTTGGCAAAAGTTGACGATTCAAGACAGGAAAGTATTGGCTCATATGGATGAATATGATTTTAATGGACTTATTTCCGATGCAGAGCTTACAAAGAAATTAGGTATGATGGTATTGCCACCTTTTGCTGAAGCCATATGCAGGCATATTTATTCCGAAATACTCGAGAAAGCAGCAGCTTAAATAAAAAGGGGACTGTCAATATTGACAGTCCCCTTTTTTATTGCTTGAATTAGCTATTTAAGATAAAAGCGGCAAATGTATGATTACGAAACCGAAGACATCGAAAACCTTTTGTATTACCTGATAGATAAACCAAAGGCTGAGAAACAGGAAGAATTTTATAAACTGAATGGTTATCCTGCCGATTGTCTCGATGTTAATAAGCCCAAAACAGACCCTGAATTTATCAGTCGCCTTAAAGCCGCTCTTGAAAATATCTCCCTGGCGGTTCCTGTATTGGCAACGAGGAATGGTGAGGTAATAGTGGATATCGACGCAGATAACTCCTTTTTGTTTGAGCATAAACTAAAAAGCCCATTCAGAGCCTCGCGAAAGTTAAAAAGTATGATAAGCGCATCTATACCGGCTCGCAAAATGCACAGTCTTTTAGAATACTATGCTTACAGGAGCCGTTTGGCTGAAACAAAAACAGGCCACGTGTTGGTCATTTTTATTCCTATTGCCGAGGTTTTAAATTACAAACCATGAGCAAACTATATCCTCGGTAATTACATGCCCAACATATAATAGGTTTGGCATTAAATTTTACCAGGTATCGTGTTATGCAGACACTTTTTGATTCTATACCTGTTCTGCCATATGGTTTCGGTTACTTCCCTGATTTCATTACCGAACAGGAGGAAACTGGATTGTTAGCTGTAATTGGTAAGTTAGACCTGCATCCGCTCATATTCCAGGGATTCGAGGCCAAGCGTAAGGTGGAGAGCTATGGATATGATTACAACTTTGATAAGAGAACTGTAACGAAGGGGAAAGCAATACCTAAAGGTTTAATACCGCTTATTGAAAAAGTGGCTGCATTCTTGACAATTCCGGCAGAAAGCCTCGCAGAGGTGCTTGTGACCGAGTATCCCGTTGGTTCAGTTATCAATTGGCACCGTGACGCACCACCTTTTGATATGATAATCGGTGTTTCATTATTGTCCGACTGTACTTTCAGGTTTCGCCCATATGATAAAGCGAAGCAGAACAGAAAATCCATCATCTCCTTTACTGTAAAGCGCCGGTCTGTTTATGTCATAAAAGATGAAGCACGAACAGACTGGGAACATAGCATATCCCCGGTAAAGGAAATTCGTATTTCTGTTACGCTACGAACATTGCGGTAGCATAGAAGATATTTCAATTAATTAAATTAATATACATGTTGCCAGTAGCGAATTTTATCACATTTATTAAACATATGTTCAATATTTAAGCCGTATTTGGCATAAATTTGTGTACAATTGTACAATAAGCCCATTTTGTGCAGGCACAGAAATCAGATATTGTAGCAAGGCTTCGAAAAGAAGTTTTAACCCTGCAGGGTTTTAAGGGCATAGTTGAGCAAAGGCAGCAGCAGACCGATTTAAGCAGCATTGAAAACAATTTTCCAAATAGAAAATTTCCAACAGGCACCATCCATGAGTTTGTAAGCGATAGCTCCGAACATGCAGTTGCTACCAATTGCTTTATAGCAAGCCTGCTCAGTAAACTGACAAGAAGAAAAGGCATTTGCCTATGGGTAAGTACCAATCGCACTATTTACCCGCCGGCATTGAAATCATATGGTATAGACCCTGCGAACCTGGTCTTTATAGACCTCATTAAACCTAAAGACGCACTGTGGGTAATTGAAGAGGCATTGAAATGCGAAGCATTGGTTGCCGTAGTGGGTGAGATACAGGAACTGGGTTTCACAGAATCACGCAGGTTGCAGTTAGCCGTTGAGCATAGTAACGTAACCGGATTTATACACCGTTTCAAACCGAAGAATAAAAATGCGGTCGCAAGCGTCGCTCGCTGGAGTATAAAGATTTTACCGAGCACACCAATAGATGACCTGCCGGGTGTCGGTTTCCCTAAATGGCATGTGCAACTACTTAAGGTGCGCAATGGCATACCCGGTGCCTGGCAGGTGGAGTGGAACACAAATACATTCAGTGTAACAGCAGATAAGGCAGTTTCTATACCTGCGATACACAAAAGCAGGACAGCGTAATGGAAAGGCGATATGTATCCATATGGTTCAGCAGTCTTTGCACGGATTGGTTAATGAGAAGACAACCGTATCTGCGCAATGTGCCGTTCGTATTATCTTCAACAGAAAGAGGCAGGGCCATAGTAAAAGGGGCAAACGACGTGGCCCGAGGGAAAGGTGTCAACATTGGAATGGCGGTAGCAGACAGCAGGGCCATCCTTCCTTCACTGCAGGTCATTGACGACACACCGGGGTTAAATGAAAAGCTATTGACGGCCATTGGCGAATGGTGCATCAGGTATACTCCCGTCGTAGCTATAGACCTGCCGGATGGAATCATACTGAACGCAAGCGGTTGTGCACATCTGTGGGGCGGAGAAGAACGATACGTTGCGGATATACTTGAGAAATTCAGAAAGTTAGGGTACGATGTGCGTATTTGTATGGCTGATACTATAGGTACCGCATGGGCAGTTGCACGTTATGGCCGCCCTGCATATTCAATAATAAAGGCTGGTGAGCAGTTGAGTGCACTATTGCACTTACCACCTTCAGCATTGCGCATTGAAACATCCATTGCGCAGCGATTGGAAAAACTGGGATTGTACCAGGTAAAAGATTTCATTCGGATGCCTCGCGGTGCACTACGCAGACGATTTGGGCAGTCTTTATTACAACGTATAGACCAGGCACTTGGGCAAGAGATAGAAACAATTGAACCGGTAAATCCGGTTGTCCCATATCAGGAACGATTGCCATCCTTAGAGCCTATCCGTACGGCGACAGGTATTGAGATAGCATTAAAACAGCTACTCGAAGGATTGTGTGCAAGAATGGCTAAAGACGAGATTGGTTTACGCAGTTGTTTGCTCTGTTGTTACAGGATAGACGGAAATGTGCAGAAAATCGAGATAGGTACCAACAGGCCGTCCCGTAATGCGGCTCATCTTTTCAAACTATTCGAACTGAAGATACCTGCTATAGAACCGGCATTGGGATTTGAACTGTTCGTGTTAGAAGGCAGAGAGACTGAACGCATATCACCTGAACAGGAAGCAATATGGAACAGGAAAGAGGAGGGAAATGATGTCGCTATTGCAGAGTTGTTAGACAGGATAGCCGGTAAAGTCGGAAAGCAGGCGATATGCCGTTATTTGCCTGCCGAGCACTACTGGCCCGAGAGGGCTATGAAACTTGCGGGTTCGGTGCAAGAAATGCCTACAACACAGTGGCGCGACGAGTCGCCGCGTCCGCTGCATTTGCTGCATAATCCTGAGCGTATCGAGGTTACAGTACCCATACCGGATTATCCGCCAATGCTCTTCCACTACAAAGGCGTGTTGCATAAGGTAACTAAAGCGGACGGCCCTGAACGAATCGAACAGGAATGGTGGCTCACAGGCGGTATGTACAGGGACTATTATTGCGTGGAAGACGAAAACGGTGCGCGCTATTGGTTATTCAGGTTAGGCCATTATGACAGCGGTGAACCGCAATGGTACGTCCACGGATTTTTTGGATAGAACATGTGAAGCATGAATTACACGGAATTACAAGTAACGACGAACTTTTCCTTTTTACGCGGCGGTTCTCATCCCGAAGAGCTGGTGGAAGAAGCCGCGCGGTTAGGCTATACCGAAATTGCCATAACAGACCATAACACCCTTGCGGGCATCGTGCGTGCACATATGGCCGCACGTGGTAAAAATATCAGGGTCATTCCGGGTTGCCGCCTTGAACTATTGGATGGTCCGCCACTATTGGCTTACCCTACCGATAAAGCGGCCTACGAAAGACTCTGTGCCTTATTGTCCGAAGGTAATATGCGTGCTGAAAAGGGAAAATGCCATTTATACAAAGCCGACGTGTTCAGGTATTCAAAAGGTATCAAATTCATCATGGTGCCCCCACCTTCTTTGAATAAGGAATACGACATCGAAACGCATTATAAACAGGCGCTCAGCGATTACCGTATAGCCCTTGGCAGGAACTTGTATTTAGGTGCGATACGTTCGTACCATGCCAATGACAATAAGAAGTTATATCGCCTTGCAAAACTGGCGGAACAAATGAAAGTGCCACTGGTCGCTATGAACGATGTGCATTACCACACGGCAGAAAGGAGGGAATTGCAGGATGTCGTTACTTGTATACGTGAAAAGTGTACCATCCATACTGCCGGCTATAAACTTTACCAGAATGCAGAAAGGTATCTCAAAGGTGAAAAAGAGATGCAGCGCCTCTTTGCCCAATACCCGGATGCTATCTCAAGAACACGGGAAATAGCAAGTGCCTGTCAATTTTCACTGGACAGCCTTGAATACGTTTATCCCGAAGAGATAACTACTGAAGGAAGGTCGCCACAGGAAGAATTAGTCCATTTGACCTGGTCAGGCGCCAACGAGCAGTTCAAGAATAATATACCCGCACACATTGTCAAATCCATAGAGTACGAGCTTGATTTCATAGAGCGGAAGAATTACGCAGCTTATTTCCTGACAGTGCATGACCTGGTACGTTTTGCAAGAAGCAGGAACATACTGTGCCAGGGTAGAGGTTCAGCCGCTAATTCCGCTGTATGTTATTGCCTTGGTATTACTTCAGTTGACCCTTCCAAATTTAAATTGCTATTTGCCCGTTTTATGTCTGATGCGAGGGACGAACCACCTGATATAGATGTGGACTTTGAGCATGAAAGACGGGAAGAAGTGATACAGTATGTGTATGAAAAATATGGTCGTGACAGGGCGGCTATTGTAGCCACTGTTACGCAACTCCATTATCGTGGAGCCGTTCGGGATATTGCGAAAGCGATGGGCCTGTCTGTTGATACGACCGACAGGTTGGCAAAAGCGTCCTGGGAGTTCACCGATGACTGGTTCAGAGGCGGTAAAATAACCACTGACGGATTTAATGCCAATGACCCGCACCTTTTGAAAGTATTACAACTAACACAACAATTCATCAGTTTCCCAAGGCAACTCGGCCAGCATACAGGTGGTTTTGTGATAACACAAGACAAACTTTCTAACCTATGCCCTGTAATGAATGCAAGGATGAAGGATAGAACGTGTATAGAGTGGAACAAGGATGACATTGAAGCGCTTGGTTTTCTTAAAGTAGACGTATTGGCATTAGGCATGCTTACTTGTATCCGTAAAGCGTTTGATTTAGTAAAACTTCATTATGGTCGAAACCTTACGCTCGCTAACATACCGCAAGATGATGCCGATGTTTATGAGATGACGAGCCGTGCCGATACCATAGGTGTATTCCAGATTGAGAGCCGTGCACAGATGTCCATGTTGCCAAGGCTGAAGCCGAAGTGTTTTTATGACTTAGTTATAGAAGTGGCTATTGTAAGGCCAGGGCCCATACAAGGCGATATGGTTCACCCATATTTAAGACGGAGGGAAGGAAAGGAAAAAGAAGAATATCCTTCTGAAGAATTGCGTGCGATATTGAGCAGGACGATGGGGGTGCCCCTATTTCAGGAACAGGCAATGGAAATAGCGATAGTGGCCGCAGGATTTACACCTGCAGAAGCGGATGGGTTACGTCGTAGTATGGCTACATTCAAAGCTAAAGGTCAGGTAAGCGATTATGAGAAGAAGTTGATACAGGGCATGATTAAGAAGGGTTACAAAGAGGACTTTGCAAAAAGAGTATTCAGACAGTTGGAGGGTTTCGGTAGTTATGGCTTTCCTGAAAGCCATGCCGTTAGTTTTGCGTTACTCGCTTATGTTTCTGCCTGGTTGAAATATCACTACCCTGATGTGTTTGCATGTGCGTTATTGAATAGCTGGCCTATGGGCTTCTATCACCCCGCGCAAATCATTATAGATGCCAGGAACCATGATGTAAAAGTTCGCGAAGTAGATATAAATTATTCTGATTGGGATAATACGCTTGAAGAGAAAGCCGGTAAATATTGTGCGATGAGGTTAGGATTTAGACAAGTAAAAGGTTTGAAATCAGAAGATATACAATTCTTAATGGCAGGCCGTAAGCAGCATTATACCACTATTGAAGCATTGAAAGATGCAGGTGTATCACAAGCTGCATTAGAAAAACTTGCTGATGCAGATGCGTTCCACTCTATGGGAATGGATAGACGGCAAGCATTATGGCAGGTGTCTGCACTTTATGATACGCCTAACGGAATGTATAAAGGACAGACTTCAGCCTCTGAAACAGAATCAACCGTGCAACTCCCTCAAATGCAACTTTCCGAACATGTAGCTCATGATTACGCAACCATGGGATTATCACTTAAATCACATCCGGTAAGTTTTGTGAGGGGTAAACTATCTGCATTACAGATTGCCTCCGCGGTTGATATTAATAATTATAAGGACGGTGATATTATTAAGGTCGCCGGGCTTGTTCTAAATAAGCAGCGTCCCGGTACCGCGAGCGGTATTTGCTTTATTACCCTGGAAGATGAAACGGGGGTTATGAATCTGGTAGTTTTCAAAAACCTTTTTGACCAGTATCGTAAAGAGATATTACAGTCAAGATTACTGATGGTTGAAGGCAAGTTGCAAATTGAAGGGCGGGTTGTACATGTGGTGGTGCAGAAATGTTATGACTTTTCAAGGCTATTAAGGAACCTGACCATGATTGAGGAAACAAGCACGCAAGTCGCTGCATCAACGAGAGCTGATGAAAAGGATGGTGAACTGCCAGCATCACAATCCAAGAATTTCAAATCCCGAAGAATTATACAACCTGAAATCTTTCCTGCCGGTAGAAGTTTCAAATAGCTATTTGAAAGTAATAAGTTCCTGCGGGGGTACCTTTAATTCCTTTGCAAGCAGCATGATATAACTTATGGTGGGATTTGTTTCTCCTCTCTCAATACGGCTTAGCTGGGTAACATGTATGTCTGCTCGATTTGCAAACTCTTCGATGGTGAAGCCCATAGATATACGAAGCTCCCTTACCTTTTTTCCAAAGGATTTAATCGCTTTCTCATCTCTATAATGGGCGCTCTTACTCACTACCCAAAGTGAAGATAATCGGGCAATCAACACAAACACATATATGTGTTTTTATCGTTAAAACGACTATATTGCCTAAAACTTTATTTATGAAAAAGCACCTGCTACCTACAGTAGCACTATTGATTTTATCTGCCTGTGGAAAAGATGACAGCAGTACCCCCACTCCAAACAATCCGAACCCAAGTCAGCAGAAGTGTAAGCCTGTAAGCATTGAGTTCGTTGCAGAGCTTGGTACGAACGGCACCACGCATTGGGCAGACTCTTTTGTACTGGATGCCAACCAGGCAATTACCCAGGTGATACATAAGTATTCCGCTAACAGTATTGTCTTTAACTATCACTACAACAATGGACGTATCGTTAAAATTGACCGGATTGAAAATGGTAGTCTGTACTATACGGATTCGTTATTCTGGAATAGCAATAATATGATTGAACGCGTAAAAGTGTATCATAGCACAGGCCTATCAAAGGATATACTGTTCACCTACACAGGAAATCGAATAACGCAAAGAGAAATTAACTACTACCCATCTAATGACTACCTCAAACAAACGTACACTTACGGAAGTAAAGGTGAACTGTTGAAAACCGAATTCTATGATAAAGCTGCCGCTCTTGAGTTTAGCTATACTTACAGCTATTTAGCCACAGGCATCACCAATAAACTTTACGACAACAGCCAAAAGGTCTTACAGGATATTCATTGGAATATGGATGATTGGGAGACTTCAGTTTATGATGTATTCAATTACAGTGCCTTGATACCAGCAAGCATCCAATACTTTGAAAAAGGAAGCCCAGCGGTATCATATACACTTACAACGGACACGAACAGCAACGGTTACATTACAAGACTGAAAAGTAATGGACGTGATGTTACTAACATTAGTTACATGTGTAAATAAAAAAGTTGGGAGTCCTTAGTGGGGCCACCTTAACACGAAATCAGCTCGCTGAAAGCTTCAAGTTACAAGCGACAAAAAGTCTCACACATGTGGGGCTTTTTCTATGTATGTAAGTTTTCCTATCAAGTATTGTTCGCGGGATTCGTTTATCTGCTATACTCGCTAAAAAGATTATTATGACACATGCGCAACAAGTGAACGAATGGAAAGCAGGTGCTGCACTTGGCTTCATACCTGACGATGAAAATCCTTTGTTCTTATTGAACGGTGCGGCAAAGGATATTCTTGTCGAGATATTGGGTGGGGGCATTGACATTATTGAGTTGGTAAAGCTTGAATTACGGTCAAGAGGCTTGAATGAAGAAGGACGTTTCGTAGGTTTTAACTAATTACACATGAATATCATCAACCCGTTTGATAAACGTGGAAAGGAGAATCTTGACTTTATTGACAGGTCAGCGATTGCAGTTTTATTCCTGTTGTTCGCATTAGTAACCATTTACATTCTGGTTTCAATAGTCAGTCTTCTGAAAAAGCTGACAAATTATTATCATTGCAGCCGCAATGGATGACGGCTTTATACTTAAGGTTGAATACAAAAGCAAGACCTACGAACTTGAAACAAAGTTTGTGAGGATAGGTTTTATACATCAATTCCATGTACATATAGACGGTAGGACACTTGTATTTGAGTTTGACGAGGAACGGGATTATAGGGTCATAGACGCATCAGGCGATACTTCAAAACCGATGGACGCAGGACTGATTGAGGCTATTGTACATAAAGTTTCTTCTCTACATTAGCATCACTTTCCCCTTGTCAAGCATAGAGCCTGCTCAGGAGCTCAACACCGCGCCTAAATTTCGTTTTTAAGCGTTACGCTTATAGTTGTAAAAAGCTAAGGTAATGAGACAATATGGCGCCTTATGTTCAGTCGGTAAATTACTGCGCTTGACTAATAATTCTGGAATGAAAAAAAAGCTTCTGGTATCAAGACCTCAATAAGGCTTTACGCTTATACTGCCGCAAAAAGATTGATGCCACGAAAAAGAAAGCAACCGACGGCAATTAAATACCTGGTACCAGAAAATGCCATTGAGAAGGTTGAAAAACTCGTACACAATTCCACGCGCTACAGACGAAAGGAAATCTGGATTCAGAAATTCTACCATCTTTTTGACTACATCGCAACTCAGAACTGCAATAAAGACCTAAGCTCTGAAACTGGCTATGTCAATATCCACATGGCAACAATGGCGCGAAACCTATCTATTGACAACAGGCAGATGTCGGCTATGCTGAAAGATGCAGTCGGTGTCAACATTCTGAAGAAAGACGGCATCATGAAAAAGGCCGTCATAGCAAAATCTTCATTTGGTGATAAGTTTATCGAAAAAGGTAAATCATATGGCTACCAGTTTGTAGATATGGACATCCTCACTGATGTAGAAGTTACTGATAACCGTTGCATGTGCCGGAATAGTATTGCGAGACACGAAGAGAAACTTATAACGCAAAAAGACCTCAAAGTATACCAGGAAGTAATTTCTGAGATTTCAATCGATACAGAAGGTATCGAAAAGACCTTTAGGTTAATTCTTGATAACAAAGTTCGAAATGCGAAATCGCTCGAAAATTATAGGAAGTTCATAAGAAAGTCTGAATACCTGTGTAGTAAAAAGAACAATATTACATATTGCCTAACAGTACCATTTGGCGGCGTAATCGTACCTAAGAAAACTGTCAATTTTGATAGAAAAACGCAATCTGGAAATTCAGTACTATGTGAGCCATGTACATTCAATGTTACCTATTGTAGAGATGGCGAAGATGAAACGAGTCGTTATATTGAACCTGATAGTATGACTATGGCACGATGTAATAAAGCAATATTTGTAATCAATGAAGGCTATATGGTCGTAACGAGACCTGTTCAGCATTCAAGAGTCTATTGTGCGGTAACACATCTTAATCGTGAATTGCGAGAACATTTGCGATTGAAAGGTAAAAGAGTAGCGGGCATTGACATCAGAAACTCACAGCCACTGATTGCCTGTATTGTTATAAGACGGTACTGGTTAGACAAATTAGGATACCTGCCTGACGATGTGCTTAGGTATCAAGCGGCATGTGAAAGCGGAGGCTTTTATGATGACTTCATGCAGGCCTTAAACCTTCCTACGACACTTAGAAGTGAATTTAAGGCAGATTTCTTTGCTAAAGTGTTCTTTTCAATGGTCACAGAAAAGGAGAACATCCTGAAGTCAATGTTTATAGAACGTTATCCGAGCGTATGGGAAATGGTATGCGATGAAAAAGGAGGTTTATATAGCAGGAATTATGGTGAGTTTGCGAGTACACTGCAAAAGGTAGAAGCCACCATCATCTTTGACAATGTGAATATGGAACTGTTAAGAACAGGCATCAAGGCGTTCAATATTTTCGACTCGATATATGTCAGGACACGGGAAGACTATGTTATAGCGCTGAAATTGATGAATCAAGCCTTTAATGAACTTGGATTAAATCCCTCATTCAATACGGAAGGCATAGAAAATCTGGATGACTAACTTCTCTATTACAAAAGCTAAAAAAGAGACACTCAACGTATAACACGTATATCCTTTTATTTATACATTGAGTGTCCCTTTTTTTGAAAAGCTATGGTTGATTGATAATTAATAAAAACTATCAGTTATCACTTAACTGGTTTACCATTGAAAGTGTAATTTCATTGTCTGGTATGTACAATCCTGCTTTCGTCAATTCAAGTAAGTCTGCCTGATAGATGAACTCATTCCTCACTTCGTCAACGTAGAATTCAACCCATCCTCTATTATGTAAATTTGTAAGAGCTGCATCTATGTCCTGCACCGTACAGTCATAATTCTCGAATGTTTCGACGATGGTATCAATGTAAATATCATTAAATCCTGGCTCGAATGTCTTGATGTTGTTGATAAGATAAGCCATCACCAACACTTCTAATTCTGTAAAGTCGTCCAGTTTAGCAAGTATAGGATACTCCTCCGCTGACAGCATTTTTAAATCAACATAGCGTCTGTCGTTGTAGAAAATAGGGTCATATGCGTACATCCAAAACTTCAGCCATTGCTTTTGATTCATAAATAATAGGTTAATATTATAAGCTTCCTTGTTTAAAACTACTGTGTAACATAGATTTAGCAATTAAACTTAATAAATCTATGAATAAAAAGAATGTAGAAAACTTAATTAACCGGATTAAAGCCGACTTGGCATCACTGGAAAAAGAACTACTGAATACGAATGAAATTCAAAATCTCAAATCCACCCCAGTTGAAAACGAGAAAGACTATAAAAACATGCGATACCATGTTCAGTATGATAATCAGCTACAAGGCGGCAAGAAAGGGTTTACAAAACGTGATGTTTTCAAATTCATCATTTCTAATGAACTAAAGAATAAGAGTGTTGAAGAACTCAATAAAGTATTTGCATTGAAGTACTTTCCCAAAATTTCACCATTTGGCACCTATCCATATATTATTGAAGAGGCACAGTTACCAAGCTACACGAAGGCTATACAGAAGAAATATCTTCAACTGCAGGGAACATACAACAAGAAGACAATCTATGTACTTGGTGAGTGGGCTCAATTTGGAAATATAGAGGAGCAAACTCCCGGTAATTTTCCTGTATTAGTCAAAATTGCCAAGAAGCTCGGATATAAAATAAAGGAAATTGAAAAATAACTTTGATAAGCCGTAGGTGCTATAAACCTACGGTTTTATCTTTTGTACCTATATCCTCAAGTAATTCAATGACGCTTTCAACATCATTCAGCACATTATTAAATTCAGCATCCAGTCCGGCCTGTTGCTGTCGTAAGTAATCAAAAAATACTTTACGCAGATTTCGCTTCCTTCCGTCAAGGTCATAGTCCTCAATGAATTTTGTAATCCTGTCAAGCGTTTCCTCGGATAGTTCCATGTTTTGTTCAGCCATTGATTGAAAATATTGAGGTCAAATGACCCCTGCAATGTCATTTGCGAAACATTAGCGTTCCTGCCATTCCGTATATCTATAATCTCTTTTAAACTCACGTTTAAAATGATATAAGATGAACGCGAACGACCAATTAAAGGAGTATACAGTAACAGAGAACTATTACAGATACATGTTCGGCATGTTGCATACAGATGGGGTAAAGGCACTGTGTGAAACATTTGAATGCTGGTGGTTCCTGGAT
Source organism: Azovibrio restrictus (assembly GCA_029255605.1). Taxonomy (GTDB): domain Bacteria; phylum Bacteroidota; class Bacteroidia; order Chitinophagales; family Chitinophagaceae; genus Polluticoccus. The sequence goes on along the minus strand of JANLJF010000039.1, from coordinate 50,181 downwards.
GTTATCTGTTCTTATCAACCTTCATTGAACCAGGAAGCGTTTCAGGTGTGGAAACTCACAGTGGATGAAAAGGAGATTGCAACAGTGATATGTACTGACGGAAATGATGAGGTACTGAAATCTCAAACCATCCCTTACACAGATTTTAAAGCAAAAGAAGCGACGATATGGTGTATAGATGGCATCATTTTGCTACCTTCTGAATATTGAGTTGCTTGATTGGGAAAAATTTCCCAAAGTTAAATCTCAAATAACTGCGACAGTGCTACCTTCAACGACTTTGCTATTTTGTTCAAGTTGATGATAGATATGTTACGTTCACCTCTTTCAACATCTGAAATGTAAGTGCGGTCTAAATCACATTTTTTTGCGAAATCCTCTTGAGATAGGCCAGTTTCATTCCTTAAGGCTCTAATGCGTTTGCCAACCTTAGTAAGAAGTTTTTGTTCAGCTTTGCTATACTTTTCACTCATCACGTAAAAATATAGATTCAGACTATAAGTTACATGAATAACTATACGAACTCAAGTCAAATGTATTTTGTCGTTTAACCATTTAACCGCTATGATGTTTAGTTCAGGTTTGTTGTACCGTTATGCCAATCCAATAATTTGTCCGTCAATTCCTCTTGCATAGCAATAATATGCTCATCAGACCGGCTATCAGATGCTAACGTTAAGCCCAACATTGATGCTATCCTCTCAAAATAGGCTCTGAACTCTGTGGGAGAAGTTGCAGTAATTGAGTTTTTCAATTCCTCTAAAACTTCGGGCGTAATTTTGGTTACATCTATCACGATAGAAATTTATGAAAAAGGATAATATATTCTCCGTTGTCCATATTAGTTAAAATGTGATAGTCAATCAACTGGAATAAAAAAAGCTGGCCTGAGAACAGGCCAGCCCCTATAAACCCTATCACCATGAAAACTTTTACAAGTTTATTGCAATGATGTTTATGACGGTATTAAAATGTGCTAAAAATGTTTAGGCGTTAAGTCAATCATAATCCGACTACCTAATTTTATAACCCAGTGATTTAGCAATCTTTAGGAACGGTTGAATGTTTGCAAGCGTGAACTGATTGCATACTATTACAGACCTGTCTTTAAGTTTGATGACCTGTTCAGGCTTTGAGAAGTACCTGCCTCCTTTAGGAGCGATTTGGTGAGCTGTTTCTTGGTGTTGAAATATACCGAAGCGTTTGAGTAAATCGTCAGGAAAGACCTCCTTAAGTTTCTTGTACGTTGTTCCTTTGTTGTCTGCCACATATTGAGATACCACTGCATGAACCAACGGGCCTTTACCGTACAATTCGCCATTGAACTTGAACTTGGAGTTATCCCTTCCCTTAGAAATAACCTCAGGTTCATCCTGGTCTTGCGACTCCTCATTGCTTGTTTCATTCGCATCAATGGTCGCAAGTGCATAGGTCTTCTCGTCGCCTTCAGTTTCCTGTACTGCTCGCTCTTTCACCAATCGCTTAAGACTATTGAAGAGAACTAACCCCTTTAAGCCTGTAGCTTGCGCAATGGCTTCTTTGTTGGAGTTAGGATTGTTCTCAAGGAAGCTGGTTAGTTTTTGAATCGTTTTATCCATAATCGTTTTTTAAGCGAGTATAGAAGCAAAGGGCGAAGAAAAGGAAGTTTTTAGGGTAGTGTTTCTGGTCGTTAACGAAATGCCCGCGGTTCTGTGGCAATATGTCTACACGGGTCTGAGGATGTCAAGCTGAATATTTTTTTAAAAACTTGATGTACAGGAAATTTACAAGAGATTAGTATTTAGTATATTTAATTAGAGGCTGTAATTAAAAGCAAAAGTTAATCCCTTTCTGATATGAAAACTCCAAACCGAGGTAGAAGAAATATCAATTATGATAAATTTAAACCACAGGTAGCCGCTACTCCCCAGTCGTCAGAGAGCTCAAAACCTAAGTCTAAAACAGGATGGAACTGGAACGCTATTGGAGCTATCTTAACTGCGTTAGGACTGATTTTTGGTGTGTATCAGTTTAGCAGAAATGAAGATGATAATAATGAAAATAAACAAAGCGAGGATAGGAAGTTTAAGATTCTTAACGAGCCTGTGCTAAATATGGCAGTTAGGGTAGGGAAGGAAAAATTAGATGGGAACCTTCAATATTTTCGTGCCAATTGTAGCTTAGTCAACCAAGGTAATTTGCCAGTACTATTGGACAGCGTACATGGTTTTGTCCTCAATAAAGAAATTAACGATGGAGTTGGTAGTCCAATACCCGCTAATATAAAGCTGGGTGCACATGGTACTATAACAATTAAGCTTGATATTCCCCCGCCATTTGATGTTATGAAACAATTCGTTGCATTGAGGGTATTTTATTCAATGCCCTATAGCGATGAACATTACACACATCTGTTTACTTTCCTTTGGAAAGGTGTAGACGATGATGGCTCTTTTGAACCCAATTTAGTAACGGCATCCTATGAACATGAACGCATTGAAAGATATTTATCATCGCCAGCAGCAAAACATCTTATTGTATATGGAGTAGACCTTTTAACCCTAAAAGACTATTATCAGAGTCTGAAGGAAAGGGTTCACTAAGCATCGTAATCTCCAATGCCGTATCGTAAAATTTTACAACGTCCGTTAAAACAATCTGAGTTTATTGTATCTCTCCTTTTCGAATAAAATGGTCATAATTTTTCACAATACGATAGCGAAAAAATGGCGGAAGAAAAGGGAGTAGGTCGCACCTTTCAGCTATCTTACGTGTAGAAGAAACTAAAACATGAGCATGGAAAATAAAGACATTAAGGTAGGTGATACTGTAACGTTCGATACAGATAATATCGAGTCATTCATGGCTGACACCACTTCCGAAGATAACGCCGTCCAAAACTATAGGCAGCTTGTATTGGCAGGTGTTGACCAAATAGGTACGGTGAAAGAAATAGGCTTTAATATGGCTACCGTTTCCTATCCTGACGGATGGGAGCTTCCGATTCCTCTTAAGTATCTCCTTGTTTTACCCAACGTGTAAGACGGAGTAGTCAACAAGTATTGGTCAAAAGGAGTGAATTCCATACCTTTTGACTCTAATGAAAGCTTTTGCATTAGATAAATATCCCAATTTTTACGACCATTGCCATCTTGATAAGCAAGCAATTGAAGAGCAAATCAGATTTTATGGGCTTGAATTCTTGCCAGTAAGAGATGAAGCTGTGGAATGGATGATGAAATTTCCAATGTTTATACATTCTTTCTATAAGCTCGTTTATCTGAATGGATATGTTCCTATGCAATTGGAATTTTGGTCTCAGTATATTTTAGACAATGGCCACTATTTTAAGTCCTCAGGTACATCATCTATAACACTTACGGCGTTAAAGGCAAGGGCATACAGGGCCTACCCATCACTGGTTAGAGATATACATTTTGGATGTTCGTTAAGAGAGCGATTGCTTGGTTATATAGTTCTTTATAATAGGGCTTTGGATACAGAAGAAGGAATAGACCTACTAATATCTTTCGGTCAGAGATTTTGGGGATTAAATCTTTTTCTAAATTCTGAACGTTCGCTTAAAGGTAGAGCTAAGAAGTCGACCCGCCATCTACCCTTTGAGAATGTCAAATATGTTGATATTCCAATAAACAAGTTTTCAAACCAAGTAGGTAAGTTTTACCTATATGGCCAGCCAGAAATAGATAAGGTGATTAAAGCATTGGAAGTGAATGAAGAGTAAGGAAAGCATACAAAAGAATATGAAGGCCAATAAAAGTAAAGGCACTTCAATTGAACTTTTAGTTGGTAAAGCTTTATGGGAAAGAGGCATAAGGTATCGTAAAAACTCCAATAAGATATTTGGGAAACCTGATTTTAGCATTCAAAAAATTAAACTTGCTATTTTTGTAGATGGGGAGTTTTGGCATGGTAAAGACTGGCATATCCGTAAAGGAGACCATAAGTCAAATATTGCATTCTGGACGAAAAAAATAGAAGGAAACATAAAGCGTGATGACGTCGTGAATCAGACTCTGGAAAATGACGGATGGACTGTTTTGCGATTTTGGGAAAAAGAAATTAAAAAGAATTTAGAAAGTTGTATACTGCTAATAGAACAAACAATTCATGAACTCAAGAACCGATAATATATTTCCAAACTTAGAAATTAAACTTTACACAAATGGAGCGAAAGATAGTTTTGGTTTTGCACAGTTGACTCACTATATACACAATTTGGAATATCCGGAAGCTAAAGTCTATAAGGCCGAAGCTGAAAAATTTGTTCGAAAAAGCTATAATGTTTCTTCCGCAAAAGAAATCCAGACAATTATCCAACAACTCAAGGCAGGATTTGCAAAACATAACCTTATCAGAGAAAGAAAATCTCAGTTCACATTTATAGATTTATTCGCTGGCATTGGTGGGTTTAGAATCGCTTTACAAAATCTCGGAGGACGATGCGTTTTTACGAGTGAATGGGATGCGCCTGCTCAGAAATCATATTTTGAAAATTTTGGAGAACAGACATTCGGAGACATAACAGATATTAAAGTTAAAAATTCAATTCCGAAGAATTTTGACGTGCTCTGTGCTGGGTTCCCTTGCCAAGCATTCTCTATAGCTGGAAAAAGAGGCGGATTTGAGGATACTCGAGGGACATTATTTTTTGACGTTGCCGAGATTATAAAAATGCGAAAACCCAAAGCAATTTTCTTAGAAAATGTCAAGGGGTTGCGCAATCATGATAAGGGTAAAACATTGGAGACAATATTAAATGTTCTGCGGGATGACCTTAAATACTATGTCCCAGAGCCTCAAATAATTAATGCCAAGAACTTTGGTGTGCCGCAAAATAGAGAGCGAATTTACATTGTGGGGTTTAGGAGTGATTTAAATATTGACAAATTTGATTATCCACAACCTACAGACACAGAAAAAGTTTTCAAAGACGTTAAAGAAAAGAAAGGAGTGTCCGCTAAGTACTATTTATCCACTCAATATTTGAGTACCCTTGTCAATCATAAGAAGAGACATGAAAGTAAGGGAAATGGTTTTGGGTATGAAATTATTAAGGATAGCGGCATCGCGAATGCGATAGTTGTAGGCGGAATGGGAAGAGAGCGTAACCTGGTCTATGACTTTAGGCTAAAAGACTTTACGCCTCAAACCAAAATAAAAGGAGAGGTTAATCGAGAAGGGATTAGGAAAATGACACCACGTGAATGGGCTCGCTTACAAGGATTCCCCGAAGAGTTTAAAATAGTGGTAGCTGATGCCTCCGCTTACAAACAGTTTGGTAATTCAGTCGCTATTCCGGCCATACAAGCGACAGGGAAAAAAATTCTAAAAAAAATCGGCATTGGTTAAGGAGTGTAGACATACCCACCATGTGGGTATTCTTTACTCTTTGGAATCCACTTAATATCCATCTTTTCCTTTTCTCTAATTGCTCGTAGTGTACGTTCCCAATCTCGTATACCACTAACTACATCCAGCTTAATAGGTTCTATTATTTCATTAGGGACCAACTCAAAAAAACGTTTCAATCTTTGCCAGCCAGAATCAAGCGATACTATTTGTTTCATTATTTCGGCATCATAATCTGAGAAGAAATTTTTCTTTCCTCCATTACATTCGGTACAAAGTGCCCAAAGATTATCAAGTTCTGTACTGCCACCCCAATCAACGGGTACCTTATGGTCAATAACAAGTTTTACTCCATCTGCTGGAGTACGACCGCAACGTTGACATTTGGAACCATCACGATGTAATACTGCATACCTTAGTTTTGCATCTATTGCAAATCGCTTCTTTCCTGTGTCAATTTGTTCTGCAGAATGTAAAATATATCCATCTTTTACGGCTTCTATTTGCCACCCTTCTTGTCTCAGCGTACGAATGGAACGTTGCCAGTCATGGGCACCAGCGACAGCAGCTAAATCGTCCCTCGATATAACTGTGCCTACATTGTTACAGAGCAAATTTAACATCCGTTTACCCGCACTCATTTCTACTGTTTAAAAAAACAAGAAATTTAGATTAAAGGGTGATATATTCCAAAAAATACTTACTTTATAATTCCACAAACCAATATTTCATATCCATGACAGAAGCACCTGATGAATTAGTATTAAACTTTAGTGGTAGAATAATAGACCATTTAGGGATACAAATGTATCAAAGCCCTATTGCTGCGATAGCAGAAATGGTTTCCAATTCTTGGGACGCAGATGCAAATAAGGTAGACATTATTTTGCCAGAAAGGCTGTCTGTAGATAGTGTTATTGTTATAAAGGATGACGGAAATGGTATGACTATTAATGAGTGCCAAAATCGTTATCTAACTACTGGTTTTGATACGAGAAAGGGCAATCCCAATGCCAAATCTAAAGGCGGGCGGTTTTTGATGGGGCGTAAAGGTATAGGCAAGTTTGCAGGGTTCGGGATTTCAAAAAAAATTACGATAGAAACTATCAGTAAAGAGACGGGAGAGCAAACCAAATTCACCATGGATTTAGATAAAATCCGGAGTGATGAGTATATTGGCAAACCAATACGCCTTGACGATTTTGAGTATTCTGCTCCAGACCCCGACAGGAAGTCTTTATCAGGTACAAAGGTCACATTGCAAGTCTTAAATCTATCGAAAGCACCTTCCGCAACAGTATTCTTGAGAGGGATGTCAAGACGATTCATGATTAATCAAAACTTAGACGAGTTTAACGTTAAAGTCAATGACATCAGTATTCCTGAAGAAGATGGTGTGGCAAAGGCAGAATTTGTTTTTCCCAGAGATTATGAGGAGGATGACAAGGCGAAAATTAAAATGCTCGAAAATGGTGCTGGTGAAGAAGTATTAGCTGACGGCAATATCATAAAGTGGAGGATTGCATTTTATCCAGACATCATTGCAGAAGACGATTTGAAAGGAGTGAGTGTATTTGCTCATAAAAAAATAGCTCAGAACCCGTTTATATTCAATCTAACTGCACACGATTTGCCAAGTAACACTGGTCCTGAGTATATGACCGGTAAAGTCGAAGCTGATTTTATAGACCAATTACCTTCGGATGTTATTTCCACTGAGCGCCAAAGAGTTAATTGGGACCACCCGGGAACTCAGATTTTACTACGGTGGGGGCAAAGCACTGTAAAGAAACTTTTAAAAATAAGGAAAAAGAAAAGGAATGAGAAGTTAGAAGATATAATGATGAATAAACTGTCTCCATTCGCTTTGAGAATAGATAAATTAGAACCCCATGAAAAGAAAATAGTTCTGTCTGCATTAAAAAAATTGGCAACGATAAATAAAATAAATCCAGGAGAGTTTGAGGATATTGGTAATGCAATACTCACCGCTTGGGAGGGTGGTCGCCTAAAAGGGTTGATAAATAGATTATCCCAAGTTGATGAGATTGATGACACGGAGTTTTTGGGAATATTATTAGAAACAAAAGTTTTAACAGCACTTCATACAGCAGAAGCAGTCAAAACAAAACTTGACATCATAAAAGGATTTGAAACACGTATTTCCAAACGGGATAGAGAAAACTCAATTAGAGATTTTATTGCAGAAAATCCATGGTTGATTTCATCTAAATGGGATACTTTTAGAAAGGAAATAAGAGTCACTAATCTACTTAAGGAAGCCGCGAAGGAAGCCAACTTAGATGACGTTCAAGAATTCAAAGGGCGACTTGATTTAGTACTTTCCAGCGGTCAACAGCTTCTGATTTTAGAATTGATGCGACCAGGTATAACCTTGGATGATGACCATATTTTTAGATTTGAAAAGTACATTAGAATTATTCGTGGCAAGCTCAACGCAAATTCAGTTCTTGAATTCTCGTCGAACCAAACTACTGGTTTTTTAATTGCTGACGGCTTAGATGGTAAATCTTATGTTTTAGACAAAATCAATAGTTTAAAAGATGAAAACATGTTTTGCGTAGATTGGCAAACATTATTAGCTGAATCCATGCACAATTGGAGAGATTTCTTGAGTATACTTCAGGAAAGAGTACCAAGCGATGAAAGGCTTAGGAATATGGTGTGATTTATATGTAGGGAGAATCCTTTGAGATAATTAGGCTTATTAATAGGCTAATTCCCAGCATTTTTCTAAAGCTTGGTAACAAACGAGCAAGTCTGTTTCAAACTGCTGTTGTGTAATATTTGCGCCAACGTGCTTTGCTAATTGCCTCTTTTTCCTTCCATTTATTACTCTATCACCGTTTGCATTAACTGCATCAAGTTCAGCTTGGGATTTTCTCCAGTTTATGTAGGTGGGACAAGGTTGGTTAGGATAACACTGCTCAATGTCCCTGTGAGATAATATGTGAAGTTGATTGTTCGCTAATAATCGGGGATTAGCGTTACGGAAGTTTTGTACCCCAGCTTGGGTTTGTTGGCTTGGTTGGTCAAGTAGTATAATTAGTCTATCTGTGTATATGCTAAGGCTTAAGGGTGCGAATACTTTTTCAATTGCATTGATTGTTCTTTGTGACTGTTCGATGTCTCCATTTGCTTTAATGATTTGGATTATGGGTTTCCCAGAATAGAAACGAGTAATAACTCTTGTCAATAATTCAAATTCACTTTGGCCTTCTACGATTAAAAAATTTTTAGGTAATAGGAGGTCGGATGGACTACCCCCTAATAATTCAAAAACGATATACGGCTTTTCAAATTCGGTTGTTACATCAATCTCCGTTTCTCCATGACTTTTCTCAACTTTTAATATTGACTGATTAGGGTAATTGTCAGCTACGAAAACAGAGGAATGTGTATTAATAAATACCTGGTCAGTCCCTTGAGACAATATGTGTAGAACGTTTTTTAAATTTCTTTGCGCTGTTGGGTGCAAATGTAATTCTGCTTCGTCTATAAAAAATAAGAATGATTTACCAGCATCATCATTTTGCTTTCGGAAATCAGCATATGCTTGTATAATTGCCAACATTAATGCACGTTGCATGCCATCGCCTTTTTCTTCAGCAGAAGTTTCCACACCGTCGTCAATTGAGGTTGAAAAATTTTTCAGTAAGTCGTCAAATATGGGTGCTGATACTTCAAATTTCACTTTAGTGGTGTCTGGGAATTGTTTTTCGAGATGTATTTTAACTTTATTACCTATTGCGTCAAACTCTTCCTTTATTTGGGATTCGTCATCCTCAAAAAGCTCAGCAAATTTGGACTGAAATTCTTGATATTGTTGATTACTCTGTAAAATAGCACTGAGCACACCTGAGAGCATAATCCCTATAGGAGTTGTCTTAGTATACTTAGCTACAGAGTCGTAATACTGTTTCGTACTTATATATTCAAACTTGGGTAAGAAGTCATTTAACGCTACATCAAAACCTGTTCCTGGTTGAACTTCTACACCTCCGACAAACATCTTTCTCTTAGTTGGCATCGAACTTGTTCTCCGGAATACAACTGTATCAGCACCGTTTAAAGCATTCTCAATCTTGGTTTTATTAGCAGTATTTTGCATTTGAGAGGCCCCGTGCTGCGCTCCACTAAATTCAATCTCCACCAAAATTTCATTTTGTGGATTTCTTCTGAATTTTAGTTCTTCCACATTTCCAGCTCTACCTAATCCATTAAAGAAAAATTCAATGGCTTCGAAAAGGTTTGTTTTGCCACAGTTGTTTTGGCCGACGCATATATTAAAATCTGTAACTGCGAATTCCGTTTCTTTAAGGGAACGAAAATTCTCAATTTTAATTCTACTAATCTTCATAGTGATATTCGTTTAAATGTACAATTGATAAATATACAAATTCACTAAAAGAAGTATTAATTTATTAGCATCTTATGTTCCTCAGTGGGTTTGAGCACCAAATACGTCTCCATTCAAGTCCATCTGGGAAGTATTTCCCAAATCACATGTAAATTATTCAAGTGTCAATGTTGACACCAATTCAGGTCATTTGACCTTACGCAAGACTTAAAAGAAGATAAAGGAAAGTTTATTGCGAGTTTCAGTGCGGCTAAAAATAAAAAAGCGCTACATGTGTATGTAACGCTTTGTATATCAGTGCTCCCCCTTCAGGACTTGAACCTGAGACCCCCTGATTAACAGTCAGGTGCTCTAACCAACTGAGCTAAGGAGGAGTGTTTTCCCCGATTGGGATTGCAAAAATAATCGTTTTCTGATTTCTGCAAAATCTTTTTCTACTTTTCTCCCAAATACTTCCAGTTTTTTTTCAGAATGCCAATGTCAGTAGCGGGTGTATAGTTTTTTGCATATGCATAATCCAGCTCTGTACGTATGGCCTCGCTTGGTTCATAGCCTTTTTGAACACCACTGATAGGTATGATACCCTGCTGGATTTTGGGTAAGCCGGGCAACATATTTTTATTGCTATAACCTACCCAGGTACGCTTTCCGCTCAATACTTTAAATATATTATTAAAGAATGTACTGGCATGTAATACTTTTAAAGCCAGTATCGGGTATAATATTAACAGCAGTAAACTAATACCTATATCCAGTACACGTTTATTGCGCTTGTGCTCGAAGGACGAAAGGTTGAAACGATGATCTACGGTATACAGGTCGCCCGATGTATTTTCTGAATTGCTGCCCACAAAGCTGCGACTGCCGGGCAAATGTATTTTGTATTCATACTGCTTTCCGCATTTCATCATATAGGCAAGTATAGTATGATAACTGATGCCATTCACACAAAATATTACTTCCTGTGCTGCGGTAGCGTATAATACTTTGTCAAGATTATCTATGATGTCCAGCGCTGTATGGGAATCGCTGTTTTGATAAGCCACACGGCCTATCACTTCCGGTGGAGAGGGAACATGATTCAGCGTATTGATTGTAGAACGATAATGCTCCTCATCAGATACTACAATAGCTTTGCGTGGAAGGTTATTATAATTAGTGCGGCCAAGTATGCCCATACGGTACAGCAAACCATGTAAGCCTATCATCAGGGCAGCCACTATAAAACCTGTAAGTACTATTACCGCACGCGAATAGCGCATTTCAGCCGGCAATATCCCCAGGAAGGCGAGACCTAATATAGTACCTATCAGCATGCCGCGTATCACACGCCCGGGCCGGTATGGCTCATCATACGCGCCATTCAGAAATAAGGATAGCAGCCATATGCCTGTATATATCGGGAAGGTTATCAGCGCCATCTCAAAGGGTATAGGATTGATATCACGTATCTTGCTCATCCATACATCCTTTACTATCCATAGGGTAATTAATAACAGGATAGCATCCAATATCGGCAACCTTAATAACTTGACCGTATTCTTAAAGATGGCAAAAAATGCCCTGAAAATAATACCAATATTTATTAATAACAGGAATAATTTGGCATGGGCAGATGAATAATGTTTGCGTACAAAAGTGGCTAAGGCCTGGTTGAAGATGCGTATGTAACGAAGTGATGCCTTACGGGTGCTCTCACCCTTATAATGTATCATTGTTACATGGGGGTAATATATATTCTGGTACCCTGCTTTTATGATGCGGTAGGAAAGGTCTACATCCTCGCAATACATAAAATAGTCTTCATCAAACGCGCCACCTGCTTCATCCATCGCTTTTTTACGCACCAGCATACAGCAGCCATGCAGCACCTCTATAGGGGCCTCTTCATATTCGCCTACATGCACTGCAAAATAGCGGTTGAATGTAGGTGACTTTGGAAATAGCTTGCCTAAGCCTGTGGTTTTAAATACTGCTGTCCAAAAGCTCGGGAACGACTTTTTAGAACCAATGGCATAAGCACCTTTGCCATCTATCTGCCGTGGGCCCAAAGCGCCTGCCTGGGGGTGGGCATCCATATAAGCCAGTGTTTCGGTAAAGAACTCCTCCGGCACTACGGTATCAGGGTTCAGGAATAGTACATATTCCCCTTGTGCTATAGCCGCACCCTGGTTATTGGCTTTAGAGAAACCGAGATTTTCTTTATTCGCTATCAGCTTTATCTGCGGAAATTTATCAGCTATCCATTCTACACTACCATCATTACTGTTATTGTCCACAACTATTACTTCTGCAGCTATGCCATCTATAGCTCTTATTACAGAATGAAGGCATACTTCCAGGAAGTACTTTACATTATAGTTTACAATAATAACCGATAGCTTCATCGCGTGCTTAAACGTTTGCGAATATAGGGCAGTGCTGCTATAATAACGAAAAAAGCCCCTGTACATTGTACAAGGGCCATATAACACGATTGAATATCTTATTGTTGAAGGTAATAGATATTGGTGATGTATTTGTTGCTATCCGGTTCATCATTGGGCCCTTTGATGTATTCTTCTATTACAAGGCCCATTTTTTTGCCGTTCGCTTCCATATGTTTATTCAGCGCCATGTGTGCATTATAGCTGCCGGTATAGCCACCTACGTATTTTATCATATAAGCATTCGTAGCTGGAACAGCGGCCATAGTAGCACCTTCTACAGGCTTATTGTCTGACACCGGGAAAGCAGCCATCATATCTGCCTGTTGGTTTGGGTCATCCCATTTGTAGTACAGGGCGCTGGCGGGCCCGTTGATGCTCTGGCCTGCCGCTTTTCCAAGTGCAGCGTAGCTATCACTGAAAAACTTCGTCATATCTGCCCACTTTACCACTTTTCGGATACCTGCATAATTATGCGCTGCAAATTGAGTTTCTATGATTTCAAAGTTTGGTGTACCTATTGCAGCCATATCACCTTTGTGTGCCTCGCTATAGTTTTTCAGAAGTTCAAGGCCACGGCCAAAGGCTTGATCCAACATTTTATTGCCTCCCATCAGCGCAAAAAAGCCACGCATAAGAAAGCCCAGGTTTTCGTGGAAATACCAGGTGACTTTTGTTTTGCCCCCTTCTTCTCCTACGCGTATCCAGCCGTCTGCTTTACCTTCTATCGGTTTCAGGAAGTGCATTTCATATTTCATTTCACCATCGGTTACACCCATATTAGTGCTTACCCCCTCACCGCTTCTTTTTCCCACATAGTGATATTTAGCTCCCTCCTGACCATCTGTGCCTGATACATCGGTTACTATGGTTGTATCCATTTCTTTCCAGGAACTCCAATTGTCCCAGTTTTTAAAATACACTACCTGCTCCCACACTATAGCTTTAGGGGCATCGATAGCTGTAGACTTTTCAACTTTTACCTCTGACGGTGATACAACGCAAAGAACAAGGAAGCCTACTATCAGTATTAAAAGCAGGATACCTAAGAAGCGTAAAACTTTCATATGTGAATATTTTGACTGCAAAATAGAAAAATTTATATACTGCTCATACTACTTATATTTATTTTATTAAAGTTTAATCTTTTAATAATGACATCCTATTGATTTACAGCCCTTTCGTACCTTTGCAACCATGAAAAATATAAGGAACTGCAGCCTGCAGGAGTTGGAAACGTTGATGAAAGAATTGGGCGAGCCTAAGTTCCGTGCCAAACAGGTATATGAATGGCTATGGCAGAAACACGCTGCAAGTATCGATGATATGAGCAACCTGCCTAAAACCCTGCGCGAAAAACTGAATGCCGATTATACTATCCATAAAGTAAAAGTGCACCACAGCCAGTTCAGCAGCGATGGTACTATTAAAAACCGCTTGCAATTGCACGATGGTCATTTTGTGGAAAGTGTACTGATACCTACCGAAAAAAGGCTGACCGTATGCGTGTCCAGCCAGGTAGGCTGCTCACTGGCCTGCAAGTTTTGCGCTACCGGCTTCCTGCCGCGCAAGCGTAATATGGACTTTGACGAGATAGTAGATGAAGTAACACTGGCCAACGAGCAAGCATTACAGCACTATGGCAAGAGTATTACCAATATCGTATTTATGGGCATGGGCGAACCGTTGCTGAACTATAGCAATGTGCTGAAAGCTATAAATAAGATAACCGCCCCTGCACCAGATGGGCTGGGCATGAGCCCCCGCCGCATTACGGTATCTACAGCGGGTATATCTAAAATGATACGCAAGTTGGGCGATGATGAAGTGCGCTTTAAGCTGGCACTATCCCTGCATGCTGCCAATGACAGGAAGCGCGATGAGATTATGCCCATCAATGAAACCAGCAACCTGGAAGAGCTGGTGGATGCGCTCAACTACTTTTACCAGAAAACGAAGAACGAAATAACGTTTGAGTACATTCTCTTCAATAAATTCAACGATAGTCTGCAGGATGCCGATGAACTGATAAAGCTGTATCGCCGGGTGCCGGTAGACCTGGTAAACATCATAGAATATAACCCCATAGAGCTGGCAGACTTTAGTAAACCCGATGAGGCTATTACCGACCGCTTTATGGCATACCTGGAAAGCAAGCGTGTAAATGCCCGCCTGCGCCGCAGTCGTGGTAAAGATATAGATGCCGCCTGCGGACAGCTTGCCAATGTAGATAAGGCGTAGTAGTAGATATACTGTAACTTGTATCTTTTAGAAGTATCAAGATTTATGCAAGGCTTTACCATCACTACCCGCAATAATGTTTTCATAAGATTCAAATATTATGAAGATGCTCCCATAACATGTGCGGCTTTTGCAGCGCTGTTACCTTTTACCCGAACCTTTATGCATGCAAGAGTTTCGGGGCAGGAAATATGGATAGATAATGCGCCACCTTTAGACATCATACAAGAAAATGCCTCTGTTATTACCCAACCAGGCGAGGTAGTCTATGGCCCATTGAAGCCTGCGCGTGTTTCTACATCCAACTGTATGGGCATATATTATGGTAGCGGCAAGGGCATAGATGCCTGCAATATATTTGCTAAGGTATTTAGTGAAGATGAACATTTACTGCAGCAACTGGGCAATGACATTTGGGAAAATGGCAAACAGGAATTGCTGATAGCTGCACTAAAAGAATAGTATGGTATCTGCACAAGCAGCACGCACACTGGCTAACGCTTTTGATGAGGTAACGGAAGCGCTGCACCACGACCCGCAGGTAACAGCTTTTAAGGTAAAGAATAAGGTATTTGCTACACTGAATGAAGTGGAAAAGCGCATGACTGTTCGTCTTTCTATACTCGACCAGGATGTATTCTGTACCTTTGATAACACAGTCATTTACCCCGTACCTAATAAATGGGGCATGCAAGGCTGGACCCATATAAACCTGAAAAAAGTGCGTAAAGAAATGCTGCAGGATATATTAAGCGTAGCCTACTGCACCGTAGCGCCTAAGAAACTGGCTGATAAATACAGGGTAGAATAGCCCATAACTTTAGTACTCTTAGGGCGTTTATTATCAATAAACTTCAACCAATCAAGCATTATTATTAATTTAGCAGCCCAAATCCACACACTCGATATGAAATTGCTGGAAAATAAAGTAGCGCTTATCACCGGTGCCAGTCGTGGCATAGGAGAGGCTATTGCGCTAAAATTTGCTCAACAAGGCGCTAACATAGCGTTTACCTACTTGTCATCAGACCAAAAGGCAAAAGAGCAGGAGGATAAGCTGAAAGCACTAGGTATAAAGGCCAAAGCATACAAAAGCGATGCAGGCAATTATGCTGCCGCAGAGCAGCTGACTGCCGATGTAATGAAAGATTTCGGCGCCATAGACATTTGCGTCAATAACGCAGGTATTTCCCGCGATAACCTGTTGCTGCGCCTTACAGAAGAGCAATGGGATGAAGTGATACAGGCCAACCTGAAATCTGTTTACAATCTTACCAAACAGGTGATAAAACCAATGATGAAGGCCCGCAGCGGCAGCATCATTAATATGAGTAGTGTGGTGGGTGTGCAGGGCAATGCCGGCCAAAGCAGCTATGCAGCCAGCAAGGCGGGTGTTATTGGCTTTACAAAATCTATAGCGCTGGAACTGGGCAGCCGCAATATTCGTTGCAATGCCATTGCGCCGGGATTTATTGAAACAGATATGACCAGCTACCTGAAGGATGGTGGTGCTGAAAAATGGTTTTCACAAATACCACTGGCTCGTTTTGGCAAACCGGAAGAGATAGCGGATGTAGCACTATTCCTGGCCAGCGACATGAGTGCTTACGTAACCGGGCAGGTTATTAATGCCTGTGGTGGTATGACGACCTAATATTTATTGCGCAGTATTTGTGTTTTAATAATTTGTTAAGGGTTAATTCAGAATAGCCCAATCAATTATAGCAAACAACTAACTTTGCATCTTTAAACAGAACTTAATGCAGAAGATTCATGCTGCTATTACGGCAGTGGGCGGATATGTTCCGGAATACATATTGACGAACCAGGAATTAGAGACGATGGTAGATACAACAGACGAGTGGATAATCTCTCGCACTGGTATTAAGGAGCGCCGCATTTTAAAAGGTGAAGGCAAGGGTTCTTCAGATATGGCTGTTGAAGCAGTAAAAAGATTGTTAGCTAAGCGCCCGGATGTGAAACCGGAAGATATAGAACTTCTTATCTGCGCTACTACTACCCCCGATTTTCAATTTCCGGCTACTGCCAATGTGATAACCGATAAGGCCGGGCTGCACAATGCTTTTGGCTATGATGTGAATGCTGCATGCAGTGGCTTTTTATATGCTCTTAACACCGGGGCGCAGTTTATAGAGACAGGCAGGCATAAAAAGGTAATAGTAGTAGGGGTAGATAAAATGAGTTCTATCCTGAACTATGAAGACCGTGCTACCTGCATCATATTTGGTGATGGTGCCGGAGCTGTATTACTGGAGCCCGATACGGAAGGCTATGGCATAATGGATGGCGTGCTTAAAAGTGATGGTGCCGGCAGGGCACACCTGCATCAAAAAGCAGGGGGCTCTGTAAAACCAGCTACTATGGAAACGGTAATGAATAAGGAGCACTACGTGTACCAGGAAGGACAAACGGTTTTCAAATTTGCAGTTAAGAACATGGCCGATGTAGCTGCACAGATAATGGAGCGTAATAACCTCACATCTGATGACGTGGCATGGCTGGTACCACACCAGGCCAATAAACGCATTATAGATGCAACATCAGAACGTATGGGCCTGCCGGAAGAAAAAGTAATGCTGAATATTCAGCGCTATGGTAATACCACAAATGGTACATTGCCATTGTGCCTGTGGGATTATGAAAAACAACTGAAGAAAGGTGATAACATTGTATTAGCCGCTTTCGGCGGTGGGTTTACCTGGGGTGCTACGTATATCAAGTGGGCATACGATGGTGAGAAAATAGGTAAATAACAGCAGTTACATATTTAATTGAAAAAGCTCCCGTATCGGGAGCTTTTTATTTATATGGCTGCTTGGCATAATGTTTAATGGTAGTAATAAAACCTTACGTTATGAAATATATAGCCATAGTTGTATTGATAGCCTTTGGCGCTACGCCTGCCATGACTGGTTGCAAAAAGAAGAAAAGCGGTGTGTGCTATTGCAAGTACCTGAGTGGCGATAAGAAAGAATTTGACCTGACATCGCTGGATAGAAGCAAGGCAGAAGATTCATGCGCGGTGCTGAATAATAATGCAAGCGCTTTTGCCGGTGACTGTAAATTGAAGTAGTAGCTGCTATTTGTTATCTTCATGCATATGCTGCGCGAAATAGATAACTTTTTCCTGAAGCTGGAAGAACCATATAAAAGCACAATGCTTTTTTTAAGGCATCACATTGCTTCGCTGGATGCAAACATCACAGAAGAATGGAAGTATAAGCTGCCATTCTATTATTACAGCGGTAAGATGTGCTGCTATCTGTGGATTCATAAAAAGCATAAGCAGCCATATATAGGCATTGTTCGCGGAAATGAAATTGAACACCCGGACCTACTAAAAGAAAAACGTGCAAGAATGAAAATACTGTTGATAGATACTGAAACGGATATTCCTGTAGACAAAATAAATTCGATACTTAAGCAGGTGCTTGCTTTGTATAAAACCTGCTAATATCTACCTCTTTGGTGATGCTGCTGCCATTAGTTAAATGCAGCGCAAACTCCTCGGCGAAATAGGGGCCCAGTGAGCAGCCTTTAGTGCCCATCCCGTTGAAAATTCCCACAGAAGCGTATTGAGGATGTAAGCCTATAAAGGGCTTGTAATCTATGGTTGAGGGCCTTTCTGCAGCCATGTGTGTTATCATTTCATACGGCAGCTTTAGCCAATCCTTTAATTCTTCCTGCACCCTTTCTGTAAATGCTGTAGTAGGTGTTACGTGTTCATAGCTCCATTCAAAAGAAGCACCTATCCAAAAGGTATCGTCCTGCCATGGTGCTATTTTCAGGTTGCGTTTATAAATGAACTGCGGCGATAACCCCGGTATCCTGGCAATAACTGCTTCGCCTTTATTAAGCCGGAATGGCAAATAATTGAAATAAGGACTGTGGATAGCAGCAGCGCCATCGCAGAAAATAATCTTATCGGCCTCGATGCTTTTATACGTGACAGTATCTGTAGTGACGGTGCAGTCTTTTATATCAAATGGCCCTTGCAGCAATAATCCCGACTGCTGCAGTTTTTCGCGCCACGCAAGTAGTAGAGCATGCAGATTTACCAGCAGGCAGCCGTTTATTTCACCAATGCCATGTTCATAATGGAAGCCTTCCTGTTTGCTATCGTAATTATGCACAAAGCTATTGGTGTCTACGCGCTCGTTAAAACTGTGCTGTGCTTCTGCAGAACTGTGAAAGTTGAGTATGGATACAGGCTTCAGGAATGTTTGATTCAACTCCTTTTCCAGCTGCGTGTATATGTTTACAGCAGTTGGTATCAGCTCATCGGCCATCCATGTTTTTACGTGGCGTTTCCCGGTTACAGGATTTATCAATCCGCTGGCTGCACGGCTGGCACTAGCAGGGTTTAAAGTATCAACGACTACTATTTTACAGCCCTGTTGCAGCAACTGATAGCTGAGCATAGTACCTGCAATGCCTTGCCCTACGATGATATAATCAACCTTCATGAATGTGCTTAGTGGGATACAGCTTTAAGCCCGATGATGGAACCAATAAGTGTAACGATAAAGAATACACGCCAGAAACTGGCCGGCTCTTTGAAGAACAGGATGCCCACCAGCACTGTACCTACAGCGCCAATACCTGTCCATACGGCGTAGGCTGTGCCTATGGGCAGTGTTTGTGTGGCTTTTACCAGCAGGTACATACTGATCACCAGGCAGACGAGAAAACCGGCATACCACCACGTAGCGGCAGTGCCGGTACTTTCTTTCGCTTTGCCGAGGCAGGCGGCAAAGCCCGTTTCAAATAAACCCGCAATGATCAGAATGATCCAGTTCATATCTTCTAAGCTTTTTGAAGCCGCAAAGATACTCCATTCTTATCGGCACTATTTTATTGTGCGGTATCTTACACGCAAATACATCATCAGATGAATAAACAGTCTTATCGCGATCACCTCAGGTTCTATACGCCACATCATTTTATTTTCTATCCTTTAACGGGTCTACTTGTAATTGGTAGTGCGATATTAGGATTGCGCTATCAAGAATACAGGTTGGCTTTTATACTGTTTGCTGTATGTGTATTGCTGATGATATGGCTATCGTTTATGCTCCGCCAACATTATGCCCTTACGCTGCAGGATAGGGTGGTACGGCTGGAAATGCGTTTACGTTATTATCAGCTCACCAACATAAGATTTGAAGTATATGAACCGCAACTGACCTTTAAGCAGATAGCAGCCCTCCGTTTTGCATCGGATGGAGAGTTACCAGCATTGGTGCAACGTGCGCTTGATGAAAAGCTATCCCCGGATGCGATTAAGAAAAGTATAGTGTACTGGACACCCGATGAAATGAGGGTATAAACCAAGAGCTGCCCAACGGCAGCTCTTGATAATTAAAACATCTTGCGGAAGCAGCGTTTACGCTTATGCTGTATATGGTCGTAGTTTTTCCAGTGGTTAATAGCTTTTTCATTGGTTTCTATCATGCCTGTGGTTTCTACATATTCCACACCATGTTCCAGCATTACTTTTTGTAACTCCGTTATCAGTATGGCGCTTACGCCTTGTGCCTGCCAGTCGGGGTGTATGCCCGTTAGCAGCAGGTCTACTACTTTAGGTTTTTTGAAAGCCTGTGTAATATGGTACCAGCCAAAAGGGAATAAATAACCGCGTGCTTTCTGTAAGGCTACGCTAAGCGATGGCAGGCTCACGATGAAGCCTATCGTATTGCCATCTTTATCTTCTATCACTTTTACAAACTTGGGGTTGAGGAAGCTGAAGTATTTCTTGATATAGAAATCAGATACTTCTTTATTCATACTCACAAAGCTGAAGAGCTCGCTGAATGCATTGTTCAATAGTTCAAATACCCGCGGTGCATAGGCTTTCATCTCATCGCGGTTATTGAAATGAACAACTTTCAGGTTATACCTGCGTTGTATCATATCATTCAGCTTCAGCGCTTTTTCAGGTATCTCTTTTTCCAGTTTCAGGCGAAACTCCACCCAGTCCATTTCTTTCTCATAGCCTGCTGCTTCAAAGTGCGCGCGATAGTAAGGCAAATGATATTCTGATGCTATAGATGGCAGGTGATCGAAACCTTCTATGAGCACAGCCTGGTGGTCAAGATTGGTAAAACCTAACGGGCCGTGTATGCCTTTCATGCCACGTTCCTTCACCCATTTTTCAGCCGTATCTAATAGTGCTTTGCTTACTTCTTTATCGTCTATAAATTCAATACGGCTCAGCCTGCCCAGGTCTTCACCTGTTTTCTCGTTGTAGCTTCTATTGATGATGGCAGCTATACGGCCAGCAACTTTATTGTTCTTTATCGCTATCCAAAATTCGGCTTCGCAGCTCTTTAGGGCAGGATTGGTTTCTTTTTTCAGGGCATTCAGCTCATCCTGCTTTATAGGAGGAACCCAATAGTCGTTCTGTTTATACAGGTCGTAAGGAAATTGAACAAACTTCTTAAGGTCAGCCGCACTTTCGCACCTTTTGATTGTTATAGACATCTTTTACTACTACGGATTGGGGTATTGAATATTGTTTGACCGACAATATATGCAATTTTGGGGCAAATGCTTGATAGTATTGGGTAAATCGTGGTTGCTGTTCAAGTTTTAACAGGTATTAAAGCCTATTGTTTTGTTACAAATAGCGCTCCTGCAATCCTATCTGCTATCAACCTGCCTTTATTGGTCAGTATCAGTTTATGGCCGTCATGTTTCAGTTCTCCGTTTTCAATAAATATCGCCGCATCTGCCAATATCTGTTTTATGGTATCGCTGCCGCCCATTGCTGCGATTTTATCCAGGTCGCAGCCCCACATGGTCCGCAGCGATGTCATGATGTATTCATTCAGGTGCTCTGTTACGGTCAGGTGTTCTTCTTCGTATGGTAAGGCATGTTCTGCCAATATGCTTTTTGCATATAGTGCATTGTTGGTTATGTTCCAGCGCCTGTTTTTGCCGTCAAATGAATGGGCAGACGGACCAATGCCCAGGTAAGCTTTACCCATCCAGTAGTTGGTATTATGCACGGCATATTTGCCGGGCAGTGCCAGGTTCGATATTTCGTAGTGTTCATAGCCCATCGCATCGGCCTGTTCCATCAGCATTTCAAACTGCGCAGCGCTTTGCTCATTATCTACCGGCCGGGTTTTTTTCTGGCGTATGTGATGGTACAATGCAGTGCCCTCTTCTACCGTAAGGGCATAGGCCGAAAAGTGGGGGATGCCCAGTTCCTTCACCTGTTGCAGGTTATATTTCCAATCGGCATCTGTCAGGCCCGGGGTGCCATATATCAGGTCTATGGTCAGGTTGGTATAGCCCAAATCCTGCGCCGTTTTTATAGCCCTGTCCGACTGCTGTGCGGTATGCGCCCTGTTCATATACTTCAAGTCCTGCTCCCTGAACGATTGTATGCCTATGCTGAAACGGTCTACCTGGGTGCTTCTAAGGGTTCGGATGTATTCAGGGGAAAGGTCATCCGGGTTGGTTTCGAGGGTAAACTCGCGGAGTTGTTTTACATTATAGTGCCGGTATATCAGTTCTGTTATCGTATTTATTTCATCGGCCGATAACAAAGATGGCGTACCGCCACCAAAATAAATGGTTTCAATTTCGGCGCCCTGCAGGTAGTCTTTCTGCATTTCTATTTCGTGCAATATGGCAGTTATTACTTCCTGCTTCAGTTTCAGCGAAGTGGAAAAATGGAAATTGCAGTAAGTGCATGCCTGCTTGCAGAAAGGTATGTGTATGTATATGCCTGCCACGGTGCAAAGCTACTTTAAAAGCTACCGTGTAAAAAATCACGGTGCCTGTATATGAAGCTATCGGGGTGAATAGTATTTTTAAATCGCAACAGCGTATTCATGAAAGGGATTATTATAGCCTTATGTTGTATCTGGCCGGCCATCTTACAGGCGCAGGAACTTAAGGAAACAGTCTATTATATGGGTTTGCCCCATGTATCGCAGGCCGCGAAGGATTACCATGCGGGTAAATTTCAGGCGGGTGATAATGATATTACCTATTCCATTGCAGATAGCATGGATACGGAAAATGCTGATGTGCGCCCGTTTTACATTTACCTGGTTTCAAAAATGCTGGTAACGGCCGATAAATCGTTTATGCAAAAAATGGGTACCATTTGCCGCCACTATATGCAGAATGAGCCCAATGCAGCCTTGGGGCTGTTGTTTTCAAAAGGTGTAAAGCCTGATTACCGTATGCTATGGGCCAGGGCTATAGCAGAAGACATCAAGCTGGGATGCGACGGTATTGTAATGCACTGTATGCGCACTTCCCGTTCGCTGGCATTAGAGCGTTGCACTGAGCGTAATAAGGATAGACTTGAAATTATTTATAATATGGTACGCAGCAACCTGAAAGTTGCCGGGCAAGGCCGATAGCTTTGTTTATAGTACTACCTTTGTTCTCTGATACATGCGTACATACGTCCGGATTTTACTTTATACACTGGTATTTTCTTTCCTCAGCATTGCGGCCTTCGCAAAGGTATCGCCAGCAAAATATGGTGTGGTACTGCCTGCCGACAGCGTAGGAATGGCACAGGCTACAGCGAAGCACATGGATAGCCTGCTGGCAAAAAACATGTTCCTGTCTTCTAAAACAACTATTTCAGCCATAGAGCATACCCGCGTGATGGTAGATAAAACCTGGGATTTTTACCTGTTGCTACTGCTTTGCATGATGTTGGGTGTTGTGCGTTATGGCGACCCAAGGTATTTCGGCAATATGTGGCGCGTATTTCGCAATCCCAGCCAGGGCAGGGCTGCAAAAGAGCAGCTGGAGGTTTCTGTGGTACAGAATATAGTCATGAATCTGTTTTTTGCCCTTGTTGTAGGTGCATACTTATACTACTTGGCCCGTATCAATATTCCCCAACGCACCGGCTCTGTATCACCGTCTACACTGGTACCTATGCTGGTAGCAGGGGTAATGCTGATATACGCGGCTAAATATATAGTGATACGGTTCAGCGGCTGGGCTTTTAAAATTGATAATATTTCAGAATACTACATATTCAATATTTTCCTTGTCAATAAAATAATAGCCATATCCCTGCTGCCCTTTGTTATTGTCATGGCTTTCGGGTCGGCCGCACTTGCAGGCCCTGCGGTGATTGTTTCCGTTATTGTTATAGCCTTGCTGTTCATAAACAGATACATCAGGTCGTGGCAGGTATTCGGCTCATTCTTCCAATACAGCAAGTTTCATTTTTTTACGTACCTTTGCGCCTCGGAAATATTGCCGCTGGCAGTGTTAATGAAACTATTGGTACGAGGATTGCTGTAACACTTGTTGAGTGCTCCCGTAGCATTGTTAACATATAAAACCCGTTTTTAACCCCCATATGGCAAAATCTGAACGTACACAGACTAAGAGCACCGGGAAAAAGGAGTCGCCGAAGGTAGGTAGTATACTTATTACCCAACCTAGGCCTGAAACGGAAAAATCTCCCTACTTCGACCTTGCTAAAAAATATGAGGTAAACCTTGCTTTCCACCCGTTCATCAGGGTAGAAGGCCTGAGTGGCAAAGACTTTCGTAAGCAACGCATAGATGTAGCAGAACACACAGCCATCATTTTCAACAGCCGCAATGCAGTAGACCATTTCTTTCGCATCTGCGAAGAATTGAAAGTGAAGGTTTCGCAGGAAATGAAATATTTCTGCGTTACGGAGGCCGTAGCCCTATATCTGCAAAAGTTCATCCTGTACCGCAAGCGTAAAGTATTCTTTTCGCCCGATGGCAGCACCGATGGCCTGCTGGAGGTAATAGGTAAGCACAAGCATAACGAAAAATTCATACTGCCTACGTCCGATAATGGCAAGAATGATATTGCACAGTTCCTGGCAGGTCATAATATTCAGTTCTCTGAGGCGACGCTATATCGCATGGTATCTAATGATATCGGGCCGATAATGAAGGAGCATCATGATATGATCGTATTCTTCAGCCCGTTCAGCGTACAAACGTTGTTCGATTACGATCCTGAGTTTAAACAGAACGGTACACTGATAGGTGCTTTCGGCCCTACTACTTCCAAAGCTATTGAAGATGCAGGCCTGAGGCTGGACATTAAAGCTCCGGCTCCCAATGCCCCCTCTATGGTATCGGCATTGGAAAAATACCTGGTAGATTTAAAGAAATAGAAATTCATACTGATTTGTACATGGCTCAACATTTGTTGGGCCATTTTCTTTTTAACTTTTGGTTAAACAATGAAAATGCTTTTTCCACTGTTTTCTTATTTAATTTTAGATAGATGCCCAACCAACTCGCAAAAGAATTAAGCCCGTATTTACTGCAACATGCCCACAACCCCGTCAATTGGTATGCATGGGGTGATGAGGCCTTTGAAAGGGCTGAAAGAGAGCATAAACCGGTGCTGGTAAGCATTGGGTACGCCGCCTGTCACTGGTGCCATGTAATGGAGCGCGAAAGCTTTGAGGACAAGGAGGTGGCGGCATATATGAACGAACACTTCATCAACATCAAGGTAGACAGGGAAGAACACCCTGATGTAGACCACCTGTATATGGATGCCGTACAGGCCATAAGCGGTAGCGGCGGCTGGCCATTAAATGTGTTCGTTACGCCCGGCAGGGTGCCTTTTTATGGAGGCACTTATTTTCCGCCCCGGCCTGCTTATGGCCGTCCATCGTGGCTGCAGTTGCTGCAGCGCATGCATGAAATATGGACAGAGCAACCGGGTGAGGTAGAAACACAAACCAGCCAGATGCTGCAATACCTGAAACAGGCATCTGCCATAGGCACTACAGCAAAAGGGGAGAAGTGGGATAAAAACACCTGCACCCTGATGGCTGAAAACCTGCTGAAACATGCCGATAAGGAGAAAGGTGGCTTCGGCAGGGCACCGAAATTTCCGGGCACAATGTCTATCTCTTACCTGTTGCAGCACTATCGGTATACAGGTAATAAAGAAGCTTTGCAACACGCATTCAAAAGCCTGGATGCTATGATAGAAGGGGGCATTTATGACCAATTGGGTGGTGGGCTGGCACGTTATGCTACAGATGATAACTGGCTGATACCACACTTTGAGAAAATGCTTTACGACAATGCTTTGCTGGTAATATCACTGGCAGAAGCCTATAGCATTAATAAGGATAAGAAATATAAAATTGCTATAGAAGAAATCATTGGTTTTGTAGAAAAAGAATTAAGGGAACCGGGTGGGGGATACTATAGTGCCATAGATGCAGATAGCGAAGGTGTAGAGGGTAAATTTTATACATGGACATGGGATGAATGGAAGGAAATAATAGGTGAAGATGAAGTGCTGCAAGCCTGTTTCGGCGTGTCAGAAGAAGGCAATTGGGAACATATAAATATCCTGCACGTGGCAGAGCCGATAGCATCTGTGGCAATGCGCTATGATATGCCTGAAGCAGTAGTAACGCAAAAAATAGAAGCGGCAAAACAAAAATTATTAGCAGCAAGAAATAAACGCATTCGCCCGCTTACAGATGACAAAGGTCTATTATCCTGGAATGCCCTGATGAATATTGCCTTGTGCAAAGCAGCACAAGCCCTGCAGGATGAAACTTACCGTCAAAGAGCAGTAGCGCATATGGAATGGATGCTGCAAGCTTTCCAAACAAGTAACGGCCTTGTGCATATATGGAAACAAGGGAATGCCCGCATCGCTGCCAACCTGGATGATTATGCTTACCTCGTACAGGCACTGCTGCAACTGGCATCTGTAAGCGGCGATGAAACATGGCTGCTGAAAGCAGATGAGGTGGTGCAGAAAGTACTAAGTGAATTTCAACATGAAAGCAGTTCGTTCTTTTATTACACATCATCCCTGCAAAACGATATACCTGTGCGTAAAGTAGATATTTACGATGGGGCTACACCATCTGCCAATGCAGTAATGGCGCACAATCTGTACCTTTTAGGTATTGCGATGGAGCGTACGGAATGGATAGAGCAAGCATATATTATGCTGCAGCGTATGGCATCATCTGCAGGCAGGTACACTACCTCGTTTGGCTACTGGGCGTGTTTATTGCAACAATATGTGTACGGTATAAAGACGGTAGCAGGTATGGGGGAGGGTTGGGAAACCGGCAAAAAGGAACTGGAAAAGGAAATGCTGCCGGGCGCCTTTTTGCTCACTTCAAAAAAAGAAATATCTGAAATTCCGATGCTGAAAGGCAAATATTCCGGGAAAGAAACAAGGGTATATATATGTACAGATGATGCATGTTTGCCGCCAATAGCCGATATAGCGCAGGTTTTGAAGCATTTGCATATGTCAGCAGATTGATTTACTTTGAACTAAAATGCAGTTTTACAGGGTTTTGAAATTCTTAACAAATTTTTTTTTGAAGCTTGCATTTTTGGAAAAATCTTTAAATATTGTGCAACGGTTTTGTAGGGAAAACTACCTGCAAGCCAAAAAAATTACTTTATTTGCCTAATCGCAAAAACAATAATAACAGTAGTATGAAACAACTTTCCCTGAAGATCTCGGCTGTAGCATTACTAGCACTGGCTGCCAGCTGCGGAAAACCGGGTAACGGAGGTCAGCTTGTAGGTGAACCTACAATGATGACATACAGGCCCCCTGTTCCGCTAGGCATGGTGTATGTACCGTCTGGAATTTTTAAAATGGGAGCAAGTGACGAAGATGTTCGCGGAAGGAATGATGCGATGATACGCACAGCGCAGATGACAGGTTTTTACATGGATGCGACAGAAATCTCAAATGCTGAATACCGCCAATTTACCAATTGGGTTCGTGACTCTATAGCGCACACTACGCTGGGCGACTTTATAGACGACGCTGATGGTAACCAGCGCCTGGATATGAGGAAGCGGATAAACTGGAGGGATCCGGACCTGCAGGATCAACTGGCGGCTATGTACATCCCTGCTGAACAAAGCGGCTGGGGTAAAAAAGAATTTGACAATTCTAAGCTGGTTTATCACTACGAAACCTATGATTATAGCGAGAACGTAAAGAACGCCGGTCAAGCTGCTAGCAACTTCAAAAGGAAATATGATGTGGCTATCTACCCCGATACTACTGTTTGGGTAAAGCAACTGTCCTATTCTTATAATGAGCCAATTGCTTTGCAATACAACTGGTTCCCTGCCTTTAACCAATACCCTGTAGTGGGTGTTAACTGGCACCAGGCAAATGCATTCTGTAACTGGCGTACCATGCTGTGGAAGCAAGACCGCGAAAGGAACAAACTGTATTTCGAAGGCGAGTTCAGATTGCCTGGAGAAGAAGAATGGGAATATGCTGCACGCGGTGGCCGTACAGAGTCTCCCTATCCTTGGGGTGGTCCGTACCTGGTTAACAAAAAAGGTTGTTACCTGGCCAACTTCAAGCCTCAACGTGGTAATTACGCTGCAGACGGTGGTTTGTACACAGTACCTGTTGACCGCTACTGGCCAAACGATTATGGCCTGTACAACATGGCCGGTAATGTGGCCGAGTGGACTGCCAGCTCATACTTCGGTACAGCTTATTCAACTACATCAGATCTGAATCCTGTAGTAGACTATAAAATACGCGAAAACGATCCTCAGTGGATGCGTCGTAAGGTATTGCGTGGTGGTAGCTGGCGCGATGTGGCGTTCTACCTGCAAAATGGTACACGCGATTATGAATATGCAGATACTGCAAAAGCGTATATTGGTTTCCGTTGCGTTTACGGTCAAATTGCACCTGCATTAACCAACAGGCGTTAATATAAATAACTATAAATTTTAATCAGTAATTTTTCAACCTTTAAGAAAAACAAAATAAAATGGGTTCTGTAGCACTGTTTTTCGAAACCAAACAGGGTAAGTATATTAAAAACCTGATCATTGGTCTGGGTGCCTCTGTGGTACTGATGGGAGCACTCTTTAAAATCCAACACTGGCCAGGTGCGGGTGTGATGTTGACAGCGGGTATGCTTACCGAAGCATTCATCTTTGCACTGCTTGGTTTGCTCCCACCTCATAAAGATTACTATTGGGAACGCTTCTACCCCAATCTGGATGAAAATCCACATGTGGAAGCTTACCGTAAAGGAACAAAATTTGATTCTGGTGCAGGTAAAGTATCTCCGGGCGCTTCTTTAGATAAAATGATGGAAGATGCACAGATCACACCTGCTAACATCCGCAAACTGGGTGAAAACTTCCAACGCTTTGGTGTGGTGGTTGAACAGATAAAAGATATCTCTGACGTTACGGCTGCAACAGGTGAGTACTCTCAAAGTGCGCGTGAAGCTGCAAGTGCTCTGGGCGAAATGAAAAATACTTTCGTGGGTGCGTCTAATACTATGGCATCATTTAATAATGCTGCTGAAGACACAGCTAAATTCCACGAGCAAGTAGTAGTGCTTTCAAGAAACCTGGGTTCTCTGAACCAGATATATGAAGTGGAACTGCAAGATGCAAACAACCACCTGAAAGCAATGAATAAATTCTACAGCAACCTGGTAAGTGCATCAGATGCAATGGCATCAAGCGCTACAGATGCAGTAGCTGCGAAGGAGCAAATAGCACAGCTGTCTAAAAACCTGACAACGCTGAACCAGATATATGGCAACATGCTGGCTGCTATGCAAGGACGCTAATTCAAGCATTGATAATAAGTAAAGAAATTAATTTAAGTAACTCCCTAAATTTTTTGCAGCATGTCAATGCCTAAAGAGCCGCGGCAGTTAATGATCAACCTCATGTACTTGGTGTTGACTGCCATGCTGGCCCTAAACGTATCCTCTGAAATCCTGCATGCGTTTAAAACCATTAACCAGAGTATTACTGCCTCTAATGCTTCTATCGAGCAGAAGAACGATGCTTTATATAAAAGCATGAAAGATCAGGAATCGCAAGCTGGCCAGGAAGAACGTATGCGTCCTTTCAATCAGAAAGCAGATCAGGTAAAGGCACAAGCTGCCAGCATGATCAAATATCTGGAAGACTGGAAAAATAAGATAATCGAAGAGTCTGGTGGTAAAGAGGAAAATGGTGAGATTAAAAGACAAGATAATATCGATGCCAGTACTTTGCTCTTAGTAGAGAAAAAAGGTGGTGATGAGATAAAAAAGAAGCTGAACGATCTGCGTGATATGATGGTGAGTGTTATTGATCCTAAGTTCAAGGAGCAATTCATGAAAGAACTGCCTATTAAAGTGGTGGAGCCAGAAAAAACAGATAACAATCCACGCGCAGACTGGGCTACAGGTTATTTCTATAACATGCCTACAATGGCTGTTGTTACATTGCTTTCTAAGTTTCAGAATGACGTAAGGAATAGTGAAGCTGTAATCATCAACCAGTTGGCCAGGGAAGCAGGCGACATTCAGGTTAAATTCGACGAAATACAAGCTATAGCGGTTCCTAAAAACAGCTATGTGCTGGCTGGACAGAAAGTAGAGGCTAGCATCATGCTGGCAGCTTATAATAAAGCTGTTAACCCTCAGGTTTCTTCAAGCTCTGGCCGTGTAGCTAAAGTTGAAAATGGTGTAGCCTCTTGGGAAACTTCAGCATCCGGTGTTGGTCTGCAAACCGTTCGTGGTAAAGTGACACTGGATATGGGTGGCCGTGTTGAAACACGCGACTATGAGTTCACTTACATGGTGGGTTCAGAAGGTGCCTCTATGCAGCTGGATAAAATGAACGTGTTTTACATTGGTGTACCTAACCCGATAACAGTTTCTGCTGCAGGTTATTCGCTGGAAGATGTATCGGTAAATATACCAGATGCAACAGTTAAGCCACTGGAAGGCAAGGGCCACTACGAAGTAATGGTTACGAAACCAGGTAAAGTAATGGCAGACATCAATGCTAAAACTGCCACAGGTACTAAAAGAGTGGGCGGACAGGAAATACGCGTAAAACGTATACCTGACCCGGTAGCTAAGATTGGTAAATATAGTGGTGGCCGTGTTCCTAGTAACGAGTTCAAAGCTCAGCTGGGTATCCAGGCAGCTCTTGAAAACTTCGATTTTGATGCTCGTTTCGTAGTTACCAGCTTCGAATTCAGCCTTGTTCCTAAGCGTGGAGAGCCTATTGGTCCGTTCGCTGTGAAAAGTGCAAGGTTTAGTGATAACAAGCAAGTGGTAGATGCTATTGGTAGGGCAAAAATTGGCGATAAACTTTATTTTGAAGAGATTAAAGCGAGAGGCCCCGACGGTACAACGCGTTCGCTCAATACTGTAGGCATAACTCTTATTCAGTAATTTTACTAACTTTAATAATTAGCAAATCGTTTCAGGATTATGAGTATCCGTAGATCATATAGAATTGCTGCTACCGCTGCTTTACTTTTAGCAAGCAGTGTATCATTCGCTCAAACTGCAGACCCTGCTGTTTCTGGTTATAACAGCCTTGATGGTGTTAAAGACGACTGGAAACCATCTTTGGTAAGAGATGGGGTTTATGACAGGGTAGCTCACATCAACACCCCTTTGACGCCACAGTCAGTTCGCGAGGCTGACATCATGTGGAAAAAAAGGATCTGGCGTGAGATAGACATCCGCGAAAAGCAGAACATGGCATTCCGCTATCCCGGTGATGATTATACTGGTGGTGGTTATTTCATCGAAATAATACTGCATGCTGTAAAGAATGGCAAAATCAAAGCCTATTCTAACATGGATGACAGGTTTACTACAGCTCTTACCAAGGAACAAATCCTTGAATTGCTGATAGGCCAGCCAGATACTACCATGGTTGTTGACCCTGTAACAGGCGAAGAAACAGTGAAAATCACTCAAAAAGAGTTTGACCCTGATGTGGTGACTAAATACCGTATCAAAGAAGACTGGTTTATAGACAGGAATACAGGTCGTATGCGCAACCAGATAATCGGTATCGCTCCTATACGCGACGTATACAATGATGATGGTACTTACCGTGCATCTCAGGCTGTATTCTGGTTATACTATCCTGAAATAACACCGATGCTGGCTCAATATGAAGTGTTCAATCCTGAAAATGATGTAGCGCGTATGAGTTGGTACGAATTCTTCGAAAACCGCTATTTTGCCAGCCGCGTCATCAAAATGAGCAATCCATTCGACCTTTCTTTCAAAGAAAAAGGCATGAGCAATATGGAAGCTTTGTATGAAGGACAAAAAGCTGCAGAACAGATATTCAACAAAGAACACGATTTGTGGGTATATTAATACCACTTGAATGATACTCAGAAAATCGCCACCTAATCAGGTGGCGATTTTTTTATTTGCCTGATGCCTGTATCTTGCACTACATTTCTTTTTAAGTATTTATTGATGTCTGACAGCGCATTACCCAAATTAGAAGTTTGCCTTTCACCTGCATTATTACATTTATACGATACCAAGGGCGCAGTAGTTGTTATTATCGATGTGTTCCGTGCTACATCTACTATAGCAGCAGCGCTGCATAATGGTGCCACCTGTGTTATACCCGTAGCCAGCGTGCAGGAATGCATTGAACTGGGCAACAGTATAGAAAACAGCATCACGGCAGGGGAGCGCGATGGCAAAGTAGCAGAAGGCTTGCAATACGGCAACTCTCCATCAGAATATCCTAAGGAATTTATAAACGATAGATGCCTGGTACTTACTACTACAAATGGTACACGCCTGCTGCACATGGTGAAAGATGCGGATACCATTATCACTGGCGCCTTCCTTAATTTATCAGCTGTATGTGATTTCCTGGTTGCGCAAAAGAAGAATGTATTGCTGGGTTGCGCTGCATGGAAAGATCGTTTCAACTTGGAGGACACCTTATTTGCCGGAGCCGTCGTAAACAAAATTAAAGACCATTTTTCTGTTAACTGCGACAGTGCGCGTGCCGCTAATTACCTGTTTGAACATAGTGCAGAAGGCGATGCGATTACTTTTCTACGCGATAGCTCGCATTACAAACGCTTGTCTGCATACGGGCTGCAAGGTGATATGGAATATTGCGCTACGCCCGATCTGCATCCTGTAGTGCCTATTTTAAAAGGGAAAGAACTGGTTATATACAAATAAAAAGGGCAGCCAAAGCTGCCTTTTTACCTTTTTTTACCATTTACAAACTTTGAAAGCCTTACAGGTCTTTTTTCTTCAGGCTTTTGGGGAATACAATATTGGTTGTATTCGTGTTTCCTTCTCTTTCGTATTGAAGCTTTAGAGGTTGGTTCTTCCTGGTACCACCCAGTATATCTTGTAGTTCCTGTATAGAACTTATAGATTCATTATCCAGCTTTTTCAGGATGTCATTTTTACGGATGCCTGCTTCTGCGGCCGGTGAAGATGGTTTTACGTCCAGCACTTTTACACCGTCGCCATCATTCATATCTTCCACCGTTACACCCATTTTAGGGCTTGGTTCAAAAGGTGCGTCATTAATATCGAAGCTGAATGGGCGCATCATGGTATTAGGAATGTCGCCATTGCCTTCAAACGGGTTGAATTGACGGCCCCTAGGTATACTAATGCCGGGCGCCTTAGATAGGGCTGCTGTAGCATTTTGCACTTTACCATTGCGTTTGTAGCTGATGGTTACTTTTTCACCGGCTTCTTTATCGGCTATTATTTCTGTCAGTTCCTTACCGTTGTTAATAGCCTTACCATCTATACTTGTTATCACATCGCCGGCTTTTAACCCTGCCTCAGCGGCTGCGCTGTTCGGCATTACACGTTCTATTTCAGCTCCTCCGTCCATATTATCAGGTTTGGTATATACACCCAGCATCGCCTTGCGTGTTATAACAATATTCTCCTGCCTGTCGCCGAAGGGCATCGTTATGTCGGCATCATTGCCATTGTCTATGATGATCTTCTTACGTGTATGGTTGTTCTGTATATCTTTTACCGTGGCTATGTTATCACCATTCACATACACGTTGCCGTCTTTTATTTCAATAATGGTTTTGCCTTCGCCACTACGTTTGATGACAACAGTTTCTTCCGATATTTCTTTAGTGCTACTCTTGCCCTTGCTTTCTTGGGCAAAAGATACAGACGTACTGCAGCAAACTGCTAATGCTAATGCGGGGATGATGGCACTTTTCATATCTGTGTGTTTTTGATGACACGAAAGTAAAGCGCACAAAACCTTTTTCGCTCCCAAAGAAGCGTTAAAACGAACCTAATACAATGTTAAAAAAGACTAATGTAACAGGAAGGGGTTATATAGTCGTTCGTTGCCGATGGTGGTGGCAGGCCCATGTCCTGAATAAACAGTTGTGTCATCGGGCAAGGAAAGCAATTGCCCTTTGATGCTACCGATGAGTGTATCAAAACTGCCGCCGGGCAGGTCCGTCCGCCCGATGCTGCCGTTAAAAAGAACATCGCCGCTCAGCACCCATTTGCCCTCAGGATAATAAAAGGAAACACTGCCGGGAGAATGGCCGGGTGTAAAGCGAACTTCTATCTCATCTTTACCCAGCATCAATGGTGTGCCATCTGTTATGTAAAAATCAGGTACGGGTGCCATAGGAAAGTTGAAGCCGAACAGCATGGCCGAACCAACGGCACCGCCCAACACAGGCAAGTCTTTTTCGTGTATGCCAAACGGTACGTTATAAGCATTTTTCAGTGCCTGCACGCCAAAAATATGGTCGATATGCGTGTGCGTATTGATGATAGATTTTAACTGCAGGTTATTAGCAGATAAGTACTGTTTGAACTGGCTTACTTCACCGGCCTCGTACATACCGGGGTCCACCGCCCAGCACTCCTTGTCGTCGTTTACGATGAGATAGCTATTTTCCTGAAAACCATTGAAAGTAAAAGACTTTATATGCAACATTGGTCGTATATTTTCATTAATTTAGAATGCAAACTTATTATTTAAGGTAGTATATTGTAACACCTAATTCTAAGTCAACCACAATATCATAACAGTATTCGTTTATGAACATACACCCTCGATACCGGGCTGCCATGCTTAGTGTAGCTAGCGCACTGTCACTATGTGCCATATCGCCTGCTGCAAATGCACAGTCAAACCTGGAAATATTCGGGCAGAACCGTATCCAATACCGCAAGTTCGACTGGAAGTTCTTTGATACCAAGCACTTCCGTATTTATCACTACGATGCGGCCGGCCGCGGCCTGGCGCGCTATGTAGCCGAACAGGTGGAAAATGATATACGCCTGGTAGAAAGAAAAATGGGTGGCCAGTTTCCACGTCGTTTCAAAATAGTTGTTTACAATACGTATGATGAATATCGCCAAACCAACATTGGCCGCCGCTTCGATTCGCAACTGCAGGATATACCCGCCGGTACGGTAGATATTGTGGGGGATAAACTGGTCGTTTACTTCACCGGTGAGCATGAAGACCTGCGCAGGCAAACGCGTGCCGGCATGTCGCGCGTGGTAATGGAGCGTATGCTGTTTGGCGAAAACTTCAGGGAAATGGTACGCAATGCCGTACTTATGAACCTGCCTACATGGACAGTGTACGGCTACATAGCCTACCTGGTAGATGGCTGGGATGCCAAAAGCAACAGCGATTGGAAAAACATGCTGGAGGCTAAACCTAAAGCTGGCTTCTTTGAACTGGCTGAAGAGCAACCGGAGCTGGCAGGTAAGGCCTTCTGGAAATATATATCAGACAGGTATGGCGATAACAACATGAAAACAGTGTTGTATACCATGCAGATGAAGAGCAACCTGAACCAGGGCATTAAAATGTCGTTGGGGCAGAACATTAAGCAGGCTTACGACTCCGCTATTGCATACTACAAGGGTATGTATGCCAAAGATGAGCTGGTACAGGAAAAGCCGGATTCAAACATGGCTGTGCTGGATATAAAAATACCTAAGGATGGCACTACGTTGCGAAACATACGTGTGGCACCCAAAGGTACCGATGTGGCTTATGTGACATGGAAGAACGGTGAATTTAAAGTATACATACAAAAGGCAAGTGGCGACCGTGTAGCCTCAGTAATACTGGAAGGCGGCAGGCTGGATTATAATGAACAACCTGACCCGGATTACCCGATAATCGCATGGTCGAACAACGGCTATAAACTGGCCATACTTTACAAAAAGGGTACTAAAACACAACTGCGCATCTTCAACTCTTACAAGGCGCAGATAGAGAACTATTCCATACCCCCCGGCCGTTTCGATAGGGTATTGAGCATGACCTTTAATGAAGATGATGATAAGTTGGTATTCTCCGCAATCAAGAAAAGCCAGACCGACCTGTATGAGTTTACCATCCGTGGCTCACGTATGAAGAACATTACCAACGATGCATGGGATGATGTACAGCCTTGCTTTGTAAGTGGTGGTTCCCGCAGGGGTATCCTCTTCTTGTCAAACCGCCCTAAAGCAAACCTGGAAGTGCCATTAGGCGTAAACGAATTGCCGAATGGCCCGATGAATGTGTTTTTCTACAACACACGTACCAAGCGCAAAGAACTGCTGCAAATGTCGCGTGTTACTACAGGCAATGTATCGCAACCTATACAATATGGTAGCGATAACTATGCATACCTGTACGATGTGAATGGCATACAGAACCAATACCTGGTGCTGATGACACGCGGCGCTAACAATACCGACTCTGCATATGGCGTACCTGTTACCAATCATGCGCGCAATATCGTGGGCCATCAGTACAACCCTGCAGGTAATGTAGTGGCAGATGTATTGCAGGTAGGTGATAAGTACACCGTTTACTTCAAGCCGCAACTGGTGCCCGGTAAAAATGTAATAATAAAAGACCCTCAGCCTACAGAGCTGTTGAAAACAGATCTGCAAAAGCCGGCACCTGTATCAGAGCTTAGCAATGAGGCGATGCACAAAAGAGAGCCGGTGATGAAGAGCGGCAATGCTTTCCAATCCGAATTTAAAGACGACGGCACTGCTGCGGCTACAGTAACAGATGCCAATACGGCAATGGCAAACGAAGTAAATGCCGAGATTAACGTAAAACAGGCTGCAGATAGCGAATACCTGAAAATGAAAGCGCAACCATACCGCCTTTCATTGAAGCCCGACTTCTTTAGCATAAAACTGGATAACAGCGTCCTCTTCAATAAATACCAGTCGGTAGCGCAAACCGGTGGCCGCTTTATCAATCCTTCTCTGGGTGGTATGCTTACGGTTAGTATCAACGACCTGATGGAAAACTATCGTTTTACAGGTGGTCTCCGCTTACCCATCAACTTTACAGGCAAGACCTACTTCATGCAATACGAAAACTTTAAAAAGCGTGTTGACTGGGGGGTATTGTACCTGAGGTCTGAATCTACAAATACTTACAATGTTGGCTATGTAGATACATCCGGCGCACCCATACTGGTAAATGAGCAGCTGGGCAAAACGGTTACCAATATCCTGCAGGGTTCTGTAAGCTATCCTTTCGATCGTATCCGTAGCGTGAAGTTGCACCTGGGCCTCCGTTCAGACGACCTGAACTTTAAAGCCCTGGATACACTCAGCCTTAGCTACGAGCCCAATGATAAAAGACAATATTGGGTGATGAGCCGTGCCGAATATGTATTCGATAACACCATCAGGCCCACGCTGAACATCTATAACGGCTTCCGTTATAAATTCTTTGCAGAATATATGTACCGTGTAAATGGTAATACGGGTGGTTTTTATAATATAGGTGCCGACTTCCGTTACTATCAGAAAATATACAAGAACTTCATTTGGGCTTTAAGGTTGGCAGGTGCTACATCGGGCGGCGATATGAAGATACTGTATCACATAGGTGGTGTAGACAACTGGATAAATAACAAATATAGCGATTACGTACCGCTGAGGCCCGTTCAGAACTATGCATTTGAAGCACTGGCTACCAACCTGCGCGGTTACAAGCAAAACTCCCGCAATGGTAATACTTATGCATTGGCAAATACAGAGTTCCGCTTGCCTATCTTCAGCACATTTATGAAGCGTCCTATCCAGTCGTCTATCATCAAGAATATGCAACTGGTAGCGTTTGCCGATGTAGGTTCTGCCTGGGCCGGCTTTTTGCCGAATGCCGACAGGTTGCGCAACGACAGGATACTGCCTGACCCCAACAACCCATCCAGCGATCCGCAGGTTATCCTGCAGATAACCGATGATAGCGGTGGTGTAGGCGTTGGTTACGGTGCAGGTTTGCGCACCATGATATTCGGTTACTTCCTGCGGGTAGATGCAGCCTGGAATATTGAAGACCAGAAGAAGGAACCGATTATCTACTTCTCCATTGGCACAGATTTTTAATAGTTATGATATATAAAGAACAGCCCCTGCAAAGGGGCTTTCTTTTGAAAACTATAGAAAAACGTATAACAAGGGCTTTTTACATTATTTTTGCCCGAATTAGGTATCACTGACACCATATCTGTATGACATTTTCAAAGGAAGCAAGGATAGGATTATTAGTAGCAGTAGCATTGTTGATATTTTTTGCGGGCTTTTATTTCCTGAAAGGTGCCAACCTATTCTCGGGCGAGAAAGAATACCTGGCCTATTTTGATGATGTGCAGGGCCTGCAGGCATCATCTGCCGTGCAGGTAAAGGGTATGGGCATTGGCCGGGTAGCAAAAATAGAACTAAATGGCGGTGGCAAAGTAAAAGTGACCATAGCCGTGAAGGATGATATCGTAGTAACGAAAGGCACATCCGTAAAGTTGGCTTCTGCAGACTTGTTAGGTACTAAAGTATTAAGGTTAGACCTGGCTTCCGGCACTGAAACGCTTCCGGCAGAAAGTGTATTGCCGGCCAGTGTGGAAGGCGGTATTATAGATAACCTGTCTGTTGAAATATCTCCGCTGATACAGGATATCAGGCATGTGGTAGGTACGCTGGATACTGTGTTGCTGGGCGTTAATAATGTGCTGAATGACGAAACACAGCGCAGGCTCAATAACAGTGTTGCATCGCTGGATGTGACGATGAAAAACTTCGCTGAGCTATCTGATAAACTGAACAAAGAGAGCACGCAGTTGGCATCTATCATCCGCAATGCCAATAGCATTACCGGCAACCTGGCCAATAACAATCAACAGATCACTAATATCATTCACAATGCAGAAGACATCAGTAACCAACTGGCTTCCGCACCTATCGATCAGACGGTGAAAGACCTGCAGTCTACTATATCGCAATTGCAGGGCGTCATCAGCAAGGTGAACAATAATGAGGGCTCACTGGGTATGATGGTAAACGATAAGCAACTCTACAATAACCTTTCAGAAACGTTAAAAACGCTCAATGCATTGATGGCAGACATCAATGCGCACCCATCGCGTTACATTAACGTTACTATCTTTGGCAGGAAAAACAAGAACTAACCTTTGCAGGTGTTTAGCATTTCGCAATCTTCTTTCCGTTCGCTCAGGTATTTCATACTGCTGTGTGTATGTATGGGCGCTGTCACCGTATTTGCTCAAAAAAAAACAGATACTGCAAGTAAAGTGCCGGTGAACCTGAAAGGGGCGCGTACCCTGGAAGTAGTACAAACCGACTCAGGGGATATTACAAAGCTATTGGGCGATGTGGCATTGGTACAAGGCGAAACCAGCATGTTTTGCGATAGTGCCTACCTGAATGTGGCTAAGAACAATGTAGAAGCCTTTGGGAATGTGCGGGTATTGCAACCCGGTAGTGAAGGCCAAAGCGACTATATGCGTTATGTAGGCAACCAGAAGCTGGCTTTCATGAAGGGTAACGTAATGCTCACCGATGGCAAAAGCCATTTATGGTCGGAAGAGCTTACTTACAATACCGCTACAAAAGTGGGCGTGTACTCGCAAGGCGGCACGCTGCAGGATAGCACTACCACCTTATCGAGCAACGCAGGTACTTACGATACTAAAAGTAAAGATTCCCGTTTCACCGGCGAAGTGATTGTTACAGATCCGCAATACGAGATCGTGTCTGATGACATGGGCTACAATACCGAAACAAAGATTGTTACCTTCTATGCGCCATCAGTAGTTACCAGCGATAGCTCTGTACTGCGCACCAGTTGTGGCACTTACGATACTAAAAATGAACTGGCACATTTCACCTGCCGCTCCTCTATACTGAATAAGGAGCAATATGTAGAAGCCGATAAAATAGACCATAACCGTAAAACCGGTATTGGTAAGGCAACCGGCAATGTGATAGCGATTGATACCATACAGCATACTACGCTCTATTGCGGCAATGCCGATTTCAATGAGAAGAAGAAAACCATGCTGGCTACCATAAAACCGGTATTAAAGCAGGTAAACGATAAAGATAGCCTGTTCATCCGGGCGGATACTTTTTATTCAGCACCTGTGCCGGTCCCCGGTGATACAGCAACTATAAAAAAGACTATTACTAAGAAGAATAAAAAAGGCAAAAAGGAGATAACAACAGAACAGGTAGCAGTTGATACCATAGCAGCAGATTCCAGCAGGCCAAGGTACTTTATAGGCTACCATCATGTACTCATTTTCTCCGATTCCCTGCAAGGCAAGTGCGATAGTATCAGCTATACGCAGAAAGACTCCGTTATGCGCATGATGTACGACCCGATAGTATGGTCGCGCAAAAGCCAGATAACAGGCGATACCATATTGCTCTATACAGATAGCAGTAAGATCAAGAAGATATACGTACCCAACAATGCTTTTGTGGCATCACAAAGCGGCCCGGATAAGGCAGGCTTATTCGACCAGGTACAAGGCAAAACACTCACGGGTTATTTTAAAGATGGTAACATAGACTACATGCTGGTGAAACCCGATGCCCAAACCATCTATTATGCCAAAGATGAACATGACGCATACCTGGGCGTAAACCAGGTAACCAGCCTGCGTATGAAGGTATATTTTAAAGACCAGTCTATACACCGCATCATTTACGAGCAGGATGTAAAAAGCAAGATGACCCCGCTAAATAAGGCCGACCTGCCCGGTATGAAACTAAGCCGCTTCAAATGGTTGCCAGAACTGCGTCCGAAGAGCAAAGAGCAGTTGTTTGAGTAGTTTTTTTGTACCGGTTCTTGGTTATTAGAAAAAAATATCCTTAGTTTTGCGCCACGATTATGAATAACAAGATGTATAAGAAGGCCGATAAACGTTTTACCACCAGGTAAGCCGCAACGACTTCTTATGTGTATAACATACAGTACTGAATCTAAAGGCTTACCTCCACCGGGTAAGCCTTTTTTAATACGGTTAAAACAATATAACAAACGAGAAAATGAGCCAGTTAAGCCAGCTTGCAGAAACACTGATCGGGTCTGAAATAGTGCGCCTGGGTAATGAAATTGCCGTGCGTGTCAATCGCGGTGAGAAAATATACAACTATACCATCGGCGACTTCGATCCGCAGATATTTCCCATTCCGCAAGAACTGGAAGATGCCATCATAGATGCGTATCGCAATAAACTGACCAATTATCCTCCCGGCGATGGTATCCTCGAATTAAGGCAAGCAGTTGCTTCATTTATCAAAGACCGTGAAGGCATTGAATATGCTGCCAACGAAGTGTTGATAGCCGGCGGTGGCCGCCCGCTTATCTATTCGCTGTTCCGCACCATAGTGAATCCCGGCGATAAAGTACTATACGCCGTGCCATCATGGAACAACAATCACTACACGCATATGAATGGCGGCGAGCATTGTGTGATAGAGGCAACACCTGAGAATGACTTTATGCCCACAGCGGCAGATATAGCCCCGCATATAGCAGGTGCAGCATTACTATGCCTGTGTACCCCGCAAAACCCTACCGGTACTACACTGGCCAAAGCCGAACTGGAAAAGATATGCGACTTGGTGCTGGAAGAAAACAAGCGCCGTGGCGATGGAAAGAAACTATACGTGATGTTCGACCAGATGTATTTCACACTTACCTATGGAGAAACGGAACATTACAACCCTGTATCGCTTCGCCCAGAAATGAAGCAGTACACCATCTTCATCGATGGTATCTCAAAAGCATTTGCTGCCACCGGTGTGCGTGTGGGTTGGTCTTTCGGCCCTGCACCTGTAATAGCTAAAATGAAAGCCCTGCTGAGCCATATAGGTGCCTGGAGCCCTATGGCTGAACAGAAAGCTACTGCACAATACCTGCTGCAGAAAGATGCGGTAAGCACTTATCTTACTTCATTCAAAAAAGAACTGGAAGAAAGGCTATGGGCTATCTACAATGGTATCATTGCACTGAAAGAAAAAGCCTATCCTGTAGATGCCATAGCGCCACAGGCTGCTATATATCTTACCATTAAAATAGACCTTGCCGGCTGGCAAGCAGATGGTAAGCAACTGGACAATCAGGCAGAGGTAACGGAATATCTCTTGAATGAAGCCAAGCTGGCTATCGTGCCGTTCTATGCATTTGGTGCCAATAAGCAGTCGCCATGGTATAGGCTGAGTATAGGTACTTGTAAAAAAGAGGAGATAGCAGAAATGCTGGGCATGCTGGAAGGTGCATTGCAAAAGCTAATGGTACTCAGTTAATAAGTATATCAATTTTAGGTTCTTATTTTTAATTTTTGACTTTAATAAAATGCAGGTTTACAAATTCGGTGGGGCGTCTATAGCCAGCCCTGAACGCATGATGGCGTTATTGCCCATAATACGGGATGCAAAACAACCGATTATTATGGTTGTATCGGCGTATGGTAAAACTACCAATGCCCTGGAAGCAATAGTGGCGGCAGCATGTAAGGGTAAGAAGCAGGAAGCGCACGAAATGGTAAACACGCTGGAGCAGCAACACCTGGCATACACGCGTGCCTTGTTGAATGATAGCTACTATGTGCAAGCAGAAAAAGCACTGAATGTATTTTTTACGGAACTGCAATGGGCGGTAGATGATGCAGATGCTGATAAATACGATTATTCATACGACCAGATCGTTTGCATGGGCGAGCTTTTGTCCACCCGCATCTTTGCATTCTATTTACAGCAGAGTGGTTTGAACTTTG
This sequence comes from Azovibrio restrictus, assembly GCA_029255605.1. Taxonomy (GTDB): domain Bacteria; phylum Bacteroidota; class Bacteroidia; order Chitinophagales; family Chitinophagaceae; genus Polluticoccus. The sequence continues at coordinate 7,872 of JANLJF010000039.1, read as the reverse complement.
AATGGAAAGATATCCGCGATGTAGTGCGTACAGATGATACCTATCGCGATGCACGGGTAGATTGGGAATTCTCCAAGGCGAAAGCCGCAGAAATATTATCTCCCGTACTGGCCTCCGGCGCAAGCATTATCACGCAAGGTTTCATCGGTGCTACTACCGATAATGCCTCGGTAACATTAGGTCGCGAAGGTTCCGACTATACGGCTGCTATGCTGGCGGCCTGGTTGGGTGCCGAAAGCGTAACGATATGGAAAGACGTGGAGGGACTGCAAAATGCAGACCCCAAGCTGTTTCCGAATACGGTGAAGATAGAAGCTATTACCTATCATGAAGTGATAGAGATGGCCTACTATGGGGCGCAGGTGATACACCCTAAAACCATTAAGCCGCTGCAGAATAATAATATACCACTGTATGTAAAGTGCTTCCTGGATAAGGATTTGCCGGGTACGGTGATACAGAATGATGTGAACAGCATCTTCTATCCACCACTTATTGTGCTGAAGAAAGACCAGGTATTACTGCAGGTAACATCAAAGGATTTTTCTTTCATTACACAGGATAACCTCAGCGACCTGTATAGCAAACTGCATGACCTGAATATTAAAGTGAACCTGATACAAAATGCGGCCATCAGTTTCGTGGCCTGTATCGATAATAAGGAAGACAATGTGAAGAAGCTGATGACGGCCTTAAGCAAAGATTATAATGTGCTTAGCAATAATGATGTGAGCTTGCTCACCATCCGTCACTATACGCCTGAAATATTGTTCGACCTCACTAAGAGCCGCTACATATTGCTGGAACAAAAAACAAGGCATACCGTACAGGTTATCATGAAATAGTTGATTTGTTGACTTGTTGATTAGTTTGTTGTAACGAATACCTAATCAACAAGTCAACTGATAAACCAATCAACCACTACACTATCTTCTTCCCTTTCATTGCATCTTTCAACGCTGCATCCATTACGCGTTCTGCAAACGGGCGTGTTACTTCATTCAGTAGTTCTGTTTCCTTTTGCACACGGTTTTTATCTTTTGCAGCTATGGCATCGCGCAGTTGTTGCACATGTGTTTGCGTAGTGGCCAATTCAGCTTCGCTCAGCAGTTCTCGATGCTTTACTACAAACTTCTCTGTAGTATCTATCATCTGTTCCGCCTCAGTGCTGGCTTCTACCAACGCACGGGTTTGCATATCCTCTTTGGCATGTGTCAACGAATCCAGCAACATGCGTTCTACTTCTTCGTCTGTCAATCCGTATTGTGGTTTCACATCTATACTGGTAGCTACACCGCTGCGCAGTTCGGCAGCAGTTACTTTCAGTATGCCATCGGCATCTATCAGGAAGTTTACTTCTACTTTAGGCAATCCTGCCGGCATAGCCGGTATGCCGCTCAGGTTAAACTCTGCCAGCTTGCGGTTGTCTTGCACCAGGTCACGTTCGCCCTGGTATACAGATATGCGCATGCCGCTCTGTCCATCTTTCTGCGTAGTATATTGCCTGCCTGCTTTTACAGGTATTTTAGAGTTGCGGGGTATGAGCACATCCATCAGTCCGCCCATCGTTTCTATACCCAGGCTTAGTGGTGTTACATCCAGTAGCAGCATATCGGTATTGTTACCGGCCAGTATATCGGCCTGCACCGCAGCACCCAGTGCTACTACTTCGTCGGGGTTCAGGTTGTCATATACTTCTTTGCCAAAGAAGGCACTTACACTTTCTTTCACCAGCGGCACGCGTGTAGAACCACCTACCATTACTACGGCATCTATCTCTGTGGTTTGAAGGCCGGCATCGCGCATGGCATTCCTGCAACAGGTGATGGTGCGTTCTACCAGTGGTTGTACCAGCTCATTGAAAGCCGTTTTCGTGATGCTTACTTTTTCACCGTCTACATTACCTTCAAAGCTTTCGTTACTGCTCAGGTGTTTTTTTGCTTCTTCTGCTGTCAGCCTCAGTTCCTGTGCCAGCGATTTATGCTGTTGCAGTTCTTCGTTGGTCAGCCCCAGTTCTTTTTGCCAGTGTTGTGCCAATGCCCTGTCCATGTCGTCACCGCCCAGGTAAGTATCACCATTGGTAGCCAGTACTTCAAATATACCGTTGGTTATTTTCAGTATCGATACATCGAATGTGCCACCGCCCAGGTCATATACCGCTATCGTCTTCTCCTCATCCGGTTTCACACCCATGCCATAGGCAAGGCTGGCAGCCGTTGGTTCGTTTACGATGCGCAGCACATCCAGTCCGGCCAACCTGCCGGCATCGCGCGTAGCTTGCCTTTGGGCATCATTAAAATAAGCTGGCACGGTTATCACCGCTTTATTCACCGGTGTTTTCAATATATGCTCGGCGCGTTGCTTCAGTTCTTTCAGTATATAAGCAGAAAGTTCTATGGGCGAATAGAACTTATCGCCCGCTTGTATCTTCACCAGTGAATCGGTATCGTCGTCTATCACCTTATAGGCAAAAAAGTTGGCATGATCGCTCACGTCCTTATACGATTTGCCCATCAGCCTCTTTACGGAGTATATAGTGCGATGCGGCTCTGCTATCAGCTTTTCCTTTGCGGCATTACCTACGGTTATATTACCCGCTTCATCAAAGTGTATAATGGAGGGTACCAATGTCAAACCGTCTACTTCGCGCAATGCCAGTGGCTGGCGGGTGTCTTCACGTACTATTGCTATCAGGCTGTTGGTAGTCCCCAGGTCTATTCCTACTATTGTTTCTTTCTGTTGTAAGCTTCCTGTTGCCAGGTTAATGGCTACTTTACCCATGTTTTTTGTCTGTTGGAATGGCAAAGGTAGGCTAACAGATGCACTATTGACGGATGCTGCATCAATAGCGCTATAAATAGTATACGAATGGGTGTAACTTTTTCGTTTTTTAAACGATATATAGGGAGAATTCAATTACTTTGTCTAATGATTTTACGGATGCGCAACCGTTTTACCATTCTGTTTGTAATAGCTGCGGCAATACTGCTGCAGGCATGTGAATTTGACAAAAAAGAAAAAGCACAGAAATTGAGTATGGAACTCACTTCTGTTAATGATTCTATGTACCACCTTGGCCGTGTATGGTTAGAAGAGTTCAAGGTGGCTGTAAATACAAAAGACTTCTCAGAACTATCGCAAAACCGTCAAAACCTTTCCGCATTTATCGATAGGAAGATTGAATATATTAGTAAAATGGAAGATATCGGAGGCTCTGAGGAATACCGTAAAGCTGAGCTGGACATACTGCAGTTTGAGAAAAATACAGTATTGCCAAAATTTGTAATATTTGAAAGTTTTGGCGATAGCACCACTGATGAAGAAATAGCAGAAGCCTACAACCTGCTGATGTCGACCATCAATACAGAACAGGAAAAACTGAATAAGGTATACAAGCTCCGCGACGAGTATGCCAGAAAAAATGAGTTTCCGCTACCTGTAGAATAGCCATTCCCGTTACATATATTTTATTATTCCCCATTTTTTGCACAAATATGACGGGAAATGATAATTGCCACGTGCAGAACGGGTGAAATGTATAAATTTGCTATCCCTCCAAAAATCTAGGTTTTGAGATTAAAGTCATTGGAAATAAAAGGATTTAAATCCTTTGCGGATAAGACGCATGTGTTGCTCGATCACCCCATTACAGGTATCGTAGGGCCCAACGGTTGTGGTAAGTCCAATATCGTGGATGCCATACGCTGGGTGATTGGTGAGCATAAGATAAAGGCATTGCGTTCGGATAACCTTGAAGACCTGATATTTAACGGTTCGCGTACGCGTGCCGGTTCGGGTATGGCAGAGGTTTCACTCACTTTTGAGAATACGCGCAACCTGTTGCCTACAGAGTTTACCACGGTTACTATATCGCGCAAATTTTATAAGAACGGTGAGAGTGAATACCGCCTGAACGATGTTACCTGCCGCCTGAAGGATATACATAACCTGTTCCTTGATACCGGTGTGAGCAACGACTCATACGCTATCATAGAGCTGGGCATGGTAGATGATATCATAAAGGATAAGGACAACTCGCGCCGCCGTATGCTGGAGCAGGCCGCCGGTATCTCTATATACAAAACACGTAAGAAAGAAGCCAAGCTGAAGCTGGATGCCACCGAGCAAGACCTTGCCCGTATAGAAGACCTGCTGTTTGAGATAGGCAACAACCTGCGTACACTGGAAAGTCAGGCTAAGAAAGCCGAGCGCTTTTTCCAGGTAAAGGCAGAGTATAAAGAAGTAAGCATTGAACTGGCAAAAGCATCGCTGGAGCATTTCAATGACCAGTATAAAGAACTGAACGAGCAGCACGACCGCGAAACCGACCGCAAGACACAACTGGAAGCTGTAGTAGCTACAGAAGAAGCATCTGTAGAGCAGGATAAGGTGAAGCTGATAGAAAAAGAGCAGGAGTTGAATGGCTTGCAAAAGCAATTCAATGAAGTGCTGAACCGTGTGCGCCAGCTGGAAAGCGATAAGCGCCTGGCTGCACAACGTCTCGACCACCTGAAAGACAGGGAAAAGAACCTGACTGAATTTCTTGCCGGTGCTGGTATGCAGTTGCAGAGCATAGAAGAGTCTATAGGCTTTGCAGAAAAGCAGATAGAAGAAGAAAACGGTGTGTTGGAAGACCTGCGCGAGCAACTGGAAACCATGCGCACCATGGTAGATGAAAAGCGTGATGCTTTTGATGCGAAGAAGAAAGTGATGGAGCAACTGCGCAGCGAATATCAAAGCAAGCAGCGCACCCAGTTTGATGCAGAGAAGAAAGTAGCCATTGCCGATACATCTGTAATGAACCTGCAGCGTAGCATACAGCAGGTGCAGGATGAAAAGGCACAACGTAATACCCAGATAGCGCAACTGAACAATGAGCGCATAGATGGCGAAGGCGACCTGGCACAAAAGAACGATGACCTGCAACAACTGGTTACCCGACAGGAAGAAGTAAAGAGCAAAATACTGCAAAGTCAGGAGCAGCTGGAAACCCTGCGTGCACAACTGGTAGACGAGAACCGTAAACTGGATAGCCGCCGCAATGAGCACGACCTGCTGAAATCGCTGGTGGAAAGCCTGGAAGGTTATCCGGACAGTATCAAGTTCCTGAAAAAGAACAAGGACTGGAATAGCGATGCACCGCTGCTTTCAGATGTATTCGTCGTGCAGAATGAATACCGTACGGCGCTGGAAAACCTACTGGATAACTACCTGAACTATTATATAGTAGATAATATAGGTGAGGCTGCAAAAGCGGTGCACCTGCTGGATAGCAATAAGAAAGGCAAGGCCAATTTCTTTGTGCTGAACCAATTTCAGGAATATACGGGTGGTGCGCACAGTGCACCGGAAGGCCTGATACCTGCCCTTAGCGTAGTGAATGTAGACGAGCAATACAAGCCGCTGGCGCAACACCTGCTGGGCCATGTATACATTGCCGGTGACGAAGCGGCTGTAACTGCCGAAGCCATGCTGAACGGCAATGTGATAGTGGAGAAGAGCGGTAAGATGGTGCGCGGTAAGTATACACTGGGTGGCGGCTCTATAGGCTTGTTTGAAGGTAACAAGATAGGCCGTGCCAAAAACCTGGAACGCCTGGCTAAAGAGATAGCCGACCTTACGGAAAGCACTACACAACTGAAGCAATACATTGCTGATACTCAAACACAAATAACAGGCTTCAACCAGGAGCTGAACGATAAGGCTATAGAGCAGACAAGGCAAGAAATAAACCGCCTGCAAAACCACATTGTGAACCTGGGCAACCGTATCGAGAACTTTGAACACCTGAACCAAACGGGTGAGCAGCGCCTGCAAGATCTGCAAGAGCAACTGGAAGATACGCAAGGTAGCATAGCCGATACCCGCAGCGAGCTGGAAGCCATTAACGACCAACTCCAATCGCTGCAACAGAACATACAACAAGCCGAAGCCGAATTCCACAATGTAGAACAGGAATTCAATATGGCGACGCAGCAGTATAATAACCACAACATCCAGTATACCCGCCAGCAAAGTAAGCTGGAAGGGTTGAAGCAGGAGTTGAGCTTCCGCAGCAACCAGCTGAACGACCTGAAACGCCAGGTTGCAACAAACACGGAACAACTGGAACAAACGACTGCACAGCTTGCTGAAACAGAAGGTACGCTAAACACGGGCGATAACGAACTGTATGAACTACTGACCCGTAAAGAAGCGGAAGAAACCATACTGAACGAGAAAGACCGCCTGTACTACGAAATGCGCAACACGGTATCGGCACAAGAAAGCGAGCTGAACCGCAAGCGCCGTGAGAAGGAACATGCGGAAACACTGCTCAACAGCATCAAAGACCAGCTGAACGATATGAAGCTGAAGCTGGCCGGTATGAAAGAGCGCCTGAGTGTTGAGTTCAAAGTGAACCTGGACGAGATACTGGACCAGGCACGTAGCGGTGAACTGACCGTAGAAGAGCTGACCGCTGAAGCCGAGCGCATGAAAAAGCGCCTGGAGAACATGGGCGAGATAAACCCGACAGCAATAGAAGCCTATACGGAAATGAAAGCCCGCCACGACTTTATAGTAGAACAGAAGACCGACCTGGTGAATGCCAAAGATTCGCTGCTGGCTACGATAGAAGAAGTGGAGCTGACCGCCAATACCAAATTCAAAGAGACCTTTGATAAAGTACGTGAGAACTTCGTGGAGGTGTTCAAAGCGCTGTTTACAGCTGAAGATAAGTGCGACCTGCGCCTGACAGACCCTGATAACGTAGCTGACAGCGGTATAGAGATATATGCACAGCCTAAGGGTAAAAAGCCAAGTACGCTTACCCAGCTATCTGGTGGGGAGAAGACGCTGACATCTACTGCTTTCCTTTTTGCCATCTACCTGATAAAGCCTGCCCCATTCTGTATATTGGATGAGGTGGATGCCCCGCTGGATGATGCCAACGTAGGCAAGTTTACCCAGATGATACGCAAGTTCAGCGATAACTCGCAGTTTATCATTGTAACGCACAACAAGCAGACCATGGCTGCCGTGGATGTGATATACGGTGTAACGATGCAGGAACCCGGTGTAAGTAAACTGGTGCCGGTTGACTTCCGCAGCCTGAGTAATTAGAACCTTAAATTAAGAACTGATATTAACTGCCGTGCTTTTAGTGCGGCAGTTTTGTTTTATTGTGAAATTGTTCCAGACTGTTCCGGTTTTAAGAATGAGATTTTATTAGTTCTGCTTATATATGTTGATAGTTTTTGATAGTTTTCATGCAGTTTTTGGGTTTTGGAAACAATTTGAAACAGTTGTTGTGATTTGTTGTGCTTTTCATGAATGATTTCACTTTTCAATATTCATTTTACAATAACAAATATACTATAAATTATTGTTTATGTATGAAAAAAAGATGGTGCAACTGCACCATCTTTCAAAAAACCACACTATGAAAATGAGTTATTGATTACAGTTGCGTAGCGGTGTACACTACATCTACCGTATAGGTACCTGCAGGGTAGCTAAAACCGGGAGTCGCCTGGTATTTTACACCGAAAGTTTGGTTGCCACCGCGGCTACCGTTGTTGATCAGGTTTTGTGCTGTGCTGCTCAGGCTATTGTAAGCAGTAGCAGAGAATGGAGTAGCTATAGTACCGCCAGTACCGTTAGCAGAAACCATCAGGTCCAGTACATCGGCCACCGGCATAACAGGAGCAGGGGCAGTAGTACCTGTATAAGTAAAGTTGGTAGCGTTTGTTTTAACGGTTACAGCGAAGTTTTTATTAGAGCGTACTTTCAGGCCTTGCTCGGCAGAAGTAACGCCGTTAGCATAATCGTTCACTGTATTGAAAGCCAGGTTAACGGCAGCACCTGTAGCGCTGTTGTTACCTGTAAAGG
>JANLJF010000038.1 GCA_029255605.1 Azovibrio restrictus | reverse complement strand
ATCTTATCCTGTTGTTTATCGCCCAGCATCATTACTGAGCCTTTACCGTAATCTTTCTCTATCTTATCGAGTGCCAGTTTTAAAACCTTCAGTTTGTCGTCTGCTGCCATTTTATTGCTGTTTTTTGCTAAACTAATTTTTTTTCAAATATAGATACGATTTTTTGATTTTTGTACAAATGTTTAAAAAAGTTATCCACATTTGTTTAGTGTGCAAAAATGACGCAATTTTAAGCAGTTTCCAGCTTGCTATATATGTTTTTTAATTGCCTGATATGCCTTGTGGCATGGCAATACATGAACCAAAGCCATTCGAAGCCGGTAAATTCACCCATGCCGGGTATCTCAAAATCTGTACAAATGAGGGAAAGGTCCAGATTTTTAATGCCACTTAAAATTTCCCCACGCGACTGCTTAAGTGATTGATAAATGGCATTTTTATTATGCGGACCTGCGGATGGGTTATTAAAATCGGGATTTCCCATCTTGATATTATAATTCAGAAATACTGCTTCGATAGCCGGCACTTTCTCATCTATTTTGCGGTTACTTGGTTTAGCAGTGCCATTAAGCAGGTTTAGCATACCTTTTTCCGATAACGAAATATGTTCGCAGCATTGCCCACCTGTCCAACTGCCTTCAAATGGCACAGTGTTGAACTCGTCTGGTGTGAATGTATGTATAGTATTCAGCAGTTCTTGTGTCTGACGTTCCAGTGTTGATATGATCTCTGTATTCATGTTATGCATTTTTAGCTCTAAGTCGTTTATGATAATAGATACAGGAACCAATACCCAAACCGAATGGCACTACCATGAATAGCATCGAAATATTGGGCATAACATTGGCTGCTGAATAAGTAGCGCCTATCAGGTCGAAGAACAAACCGGCGTAAGCCCATTCCTTAATGCGCGGATAACCTGGAACGAGAATGGCAATAACACCTAATGCCTTAGCCACACCTATAAAAGGGATGAAGTAATCAGGATATCCCAGCTGACGCATAAAGGTGAGGGCATCCTCTGTCACCATAATATCGGGTATGGCCGACATGAGCATAAATGCACCAAATAGTGCTGTGAAGACCCAATAGATGATGTTCGTTTTTTTCATAAGTAATATTTGATGGTTAGAAAAGTTTGTGCTTAATCCAGCATGCTGCAATGATAGCCTTTGCTGCAAACGAGTTGTATTACCCGGAGTGCAGCTAAGTTACTGCCCTCTATTCGCAGCACTTTATCGCAGTCTTCCAGGTCCACACTTACCCTGCTGCCCGGGAAATACCGGTGTAGCAATGTGGTTACCATATCGGCATCTATAGGTGCTGATATATTGGTTTTAAATACTTCAACTGTTCGTACATTCATTTTTCGTAAGGCGCAAAGCATAGCTGTGAGATTAATAGTGAATAAATGGTCAGTTGTTTCCGTAATATAATATCCAGTCTATTCCATATTTATCTGTCAGGGCGCCGATAGTGCCCATGAAAAAATCGTGTAGGGGGCGGGTAGCTACACCACCACTTGAAAGCTTTGAATACATCGCTGTTATTTCTTCTTTACTGGTGCAGGTAAGCGATATGTTTACATGGCTTTTTACCTTTTCATACTGTGGCTCGCCCATGTCTGATGCCATCAGCAGGATTGTATCATTTTTCAGTAGCGTGCCGTGCAATATGTTCTGCTGCAAATGTGCCGGCCATTCTTTTGCCATGGGAGATTCACCTATGGTTTGCAGGTTAAGTTGTGCATCCAGGCAATCTTTATAGAAGTTCATGGCTTCAGCACAATTGCCCTGGAATACCAGGTACGGATGGATCATGATCTGTTTCATATACATCATTATTTCTTTTCAAAATGAACTGTTCTCATAGTTTATCATCCATTGCACGCCATATTTATCTATAAACATGCCGAACAGGGAACCCCAGAACGCTTTTTCCAGGGGCATGGTGACGCTGCCTCCTTGAGACAGGCTGTTAAATAACTTTGCTGCTTCTTCTTCTGTTTCTGCACTGATAGAGATATGGAAATTATCTCCTTGATGCATTGGGCCAAAAATGTCGGGCCTATCGCTGCCCAATATAGTTGTGCCATTGCCGATGGGTAATGCTATGTGCATGATCTTATCGGGGTTATTTTCGGGTGAAGGTACTTCCTCGGGTATGTCTTTAAACCGCATAATATGTTGAAACTCTGTACCGAAAACTGACCTGTAAAAATTAAAGGCTTCCTCGGTATTGCCACTGAAGTTGAGGTAAGGATTTACTGCTGCCATCTTTGTCGTTTTAAGCTGATGAATAATTGTAACAACAAAGCTATTGCGACTGCCAAATAATGATGGGGTGATAGTACGGCAAATAAAGGGGTTGTTTGCGACACACATATTTCTTTAAATTTGAAGTATGGTACACGTATCGATTCTCGTTCCCAAAGGAGCCATATTGGCTAGTCTTGAAGGCTCAAGACAATTATTTGCACAGGTAAACCAGTTTGCGAAAATGCGAGGCGCCTCGCCATTGTTCAAGATACAATTGGTGGGCATCGAAAGTGAAACAAAAGTAAGCGGCGGACTATTCACAGTAAATGCGGATGCATTGCTGCAGGATGTAAAAAAGACCAATCTCATCATTATACCTGCCATAGATGGCGACATGAAAAAGGCGTTGGAAGAAAATGAAGCCTTCGTGCCCTGGATGCTGAAACAGCATAGCAGAGGGGCAGAGATAGCCAGCCTGTGCCTCGGTGCTTTTCTGCTGGCATCTACCGGCCTGCTGGATGGCAAAAAATGTGCTACACACTGGGTAGCCGCCAATGATTTTATGAAAATGTTTCCACAAGTACAGTTGGTACAGGAAAAAATCATTACAGCAGAAAACGGTATTTATTCTAGCGGAGGAGCATTCTCGTATCTTAACCTTATACTCCATCTGATAGAGCGATATGCAGGTCATGATATGGCCGTATTATGTGCTAAAGTGTTTGCCATAGAAATGGAACGTAACAGCCAGGCATCCTTTATTATCTTTCAGGGACAGAAGGAGCATGAAGATGAGCATGTGCGCAAAGCACAGGAGTTTATCGAAGCGAACTTCCAGGAAAAAACAACCGTAGACCAACTGGCTGATATGTTTGCTATAGGCAGGCGCAGCTTTGAACGTAGGTTCAAGAAAGCAACGAAAAACACCGTGTCTGAGTACATGCAGCGCGTAAAAGTGGAAGCAGCTAAAAAGCAGTTGGAAGCAACACGAAAGAATGTGAATGAAGTGATGTATGATGTAGGTTACTCCGATATCAAAGCATTCCGTACTACCTTCAAAAAAGTAACAGGCCTGTCGCCGCTGGAATACCGTAACAAATATAACAGTGTATCCATGGCTGTGTAATATTTAAAAGAGATAAAGAGCAGCACTGTTGTGCTGCTCTTTATGGTAACTATCTTGGTCGTTTGGCTATGCAGGCAATGATCGTTAGTACGCAACAGAGCATGGCGGCAGCCGTGCGAATATTGTTCAGCATATTCCATTTAGCTTCAAAGGCATTGCGTTGGGCCGCCATCGCATCGGCAGATGCACCCTCTAAGTTGAATGCAGCTATTGCATCATTCAGCGGCACATTGCCAGCCACCGTTATGCCAAACACCCCGACTGCATATACAATAGCTGCCGATAACAGTAGGGTGGAAGTTTGGCTATCTCCGCAGTTGTAATGTATAAAGGTGCTGATAGGTAACAGCAATAAAGTGCCGAAGAACGAAGAAAAGAATACAGGGTTTAGTATAGCCTTGTTCATGGCTTGCATAGATGCCAGATAATTAGCATCTGATAATTTGGCAAGACCTGGCACTACCGAGCACGACCATGAGTAAAATAAGCCGGCCATGAGCGCTGCTGCGGTTGCAGCAAGTATTAATACGATGTTTGCAGGTGTTAACATAGCCAAGGTGCTTTGTTGTGTTAAATGCTTTGAATGAAGTCGATAAGCCCTGTAGGTTTGCGCTGCAAAATTTTTTCCAATATATGATCTACATGAGAAAATTCGTTAGCTCTTACGCTACTTGCCAGTGTCATAAACCAGTCTATTTCTGCAGTGCTCATCTGCAGTTCTGCCAGTTGTTCTTTCATTGCTGCCTCTTCTACATCGGTAAAAGTAGCAGGTAGCTTCTTTTCATTAGCCAATATGGTGGCAATATCCTGAAAGCTGAATGCAGCAGCGCCTGTTATCTCATATGCTTTGTTCTCATGGCTTTCTTCTGTCATTACAATACTCAACGCCTCAGCAATATCTATTCGCGATACAAAGCTTACCACGCCATCACCTGCCGGAAATTGGATGTTGCCATCATACAGCCCGCTACCTATGAACTGTGGTATGGTTTCTAAGTATAAGCTATTTCTGAAAAACGTATAAGTCATTCCACTGGCTATAATATCATTCTCTGTTTTCAAAGACTGCCTGGCAGACAAAAAATGATGATTTTCCTGTGGTTTTACGCTGCTGGTATAGATAATATGTTTTACACCTTGCAGTCTCGCTGCGGTTACTACATTCCATTCTTCTCTTGCTGCTTGCTCGCCAATGCTCGATGTAGATATCTGCAATAGCTTTTCTACACCGGTAAGTGCGATTTTCAGAGATGCCATGTCATTGTAGTCTGCTACTCTGATGTGGATGCCGGTTCCGGAAAATGATTCCAGTTTCTGGGCATCGCGCACAATGGCTACAATGTTGCCCGGTTCTGTTTTTGTTAGTAAATGTTTTAATGTGGCTTGGCCCAATTGGCCACTTGCGCCTGTAATTGCTATCATGACTATTGCTTTAATTGCTTAAGCAAAAATCATTCAGCCGTTAACCTTAAAATAGAATAAAACCGACACTCGGTTACTTTTTTATAATGGGAAAGTTTTCCACTATTTCGTTCGACCATTTTTGGTACTCATTGGGCGACATGCCTGTGAATTCTTTGAAGGCACGTATGAAATGTGATTGGTCTGCATAGTTGCTTTCATAAGCTACATCTGATAGTTTATTGTACTCATTGTTACGCAGAAGTTGTAAAGATGACTGAAAGCGACAAATACGAGAAAATAGTTTGGCAGAGATGCCTATCTGTTGGTTAAACTTTCGTTCTATACTCCGTTCCGATAACTTCAGCTCCTGCTGCAGCTGCTTTAAAGCCATACCACCATTACTTCTGTATATTAATGACAAAGCGTGTTGCATGACGTTATCATTGCTCTTTTGTTGCTCCAGTTTCATTCTTATGTAATGGCATAATAACTCCAGGCGCTCTTCATTTGTATTCGCATTCAGCATTTGCTCATATAAGCTGGATTGTTTAGGGCGTTTTATTAATCCAATGTCAAGGCATGTATTGGTAAGCTCGTAAGCATTCAGCCCGAAAACGGTTTTCAAGGCATGTGGGTAAAAATAGACTCCTATATTGCTTACCCTTCCTTTCGAAGAAAAGGTTGTTTGTTCTGTAGTTTGCCCGTACAGGTATATATCAGGCATTTTATTACCGCCTGCATAAAAGTCTACACTGTCTGATTGAAATACGATACCTGGCAAACCATCCGGAAGAGGTCTGAATGTTTTATCAGAAGTATCATCAGCATCACTTTCTAATATCCAGAAGTAACGGACGTGGTCTTTCAGATAATCAGGTGGTGCTATTTGTCTGTAGTTCATGTCTCGGGTAGATAAGTAAAGATATATTAAAAAGGGTATCAAGGCTTGTTAAGCTCTGATGCCTTGCTAACCTAATGCAAAAGTTTATTGTGCTAAATAGTCATTGTTTATTAATTTTTAAACCGCGGTTTGCGTATTTCTACGCATCATTTTTCCGTAATTCTCTTTATCAATTACAGTACGTTTCCTTACATCCATGCTATAGGACAGAAG
>JANLJF010000037.1 GCA_029255605.1 Azovibrio restrictus | reverse complement strand
AATGAAAATAAACAAGGACGACTACCGCGAAACCATTGCCTTCTCTGAAGACGTACCTAACGACAACTGGCAACTGCTGCTGCAACAGGAAGAAGCCGCACAAAAAGCCGCTAAGAAGAAAAAGAAGAAGTAGCCGCTAAGTTTCAGTTTGTTGTGTTTTGTTGTGTTTTTCTGCTGAAGTTTCTTTTTGCAATACTACCGTTTGGCGTGGTGCATAGCGCAGTAACCTGCGCAAGCCTGCGTGTGAGATAACTACAGGCGCACCTTCTTCCTCTATTATTTCATCTGTTGCTTCTGCTTCCTGCTGTGGGGTTTGTGGTACGGGTACATTGGCATGTACGAAAGTAACGGCGCGCTTATCCTTATAATCGCCCGCCATGCGGTTATCGATGTCTATGGCCTTTAGCATCTGGTTGATAGTGGGCTTGGTCATTTGCGTGCAGGTTTGGCAGCCTTTGCCTTTGAAAGTTTGCTCGATGTACACATCGCCTTCGGCAATGCGCGCCAGTATCTCGCGCTTACGCTGCACGGATAACAATTCCCTGCGCATTTCTGCTTTCAGCTCTTCTTCCACCTCGTGACGGATACGATCGACCGTGGACTGGATGGCGGCTGCTACTTCGGGATTTTTCAGGAGGCGATTGGCGGCGGATTCCAGCGTGGTGTAGGATGAAGATTCGGACTGGTAGGCTATTTTGTAGGCCACTACTTTATCTCCGTGGCGTAGCATTTCCGTAATAAAACGCTGCTGTTTTAAATTCATTGTGATAGGATTTTATTACAGCAAATTTACAAATAAATTAATTGAATTTTATGTTTTATTAGTGTATTTTTGTTTTTAATAAACAAGTCATATTGTGTATTTGTAATATTTGGCTTACTATTACAATATACATATCTAGCATTTGCTAAATTTGCATTACGTGAAAACAGGTATTAATATAAAGTCTGACATAATCACATGGGCTATTGCTCGTGCGGGATATAAGTTGGAAGATTTTATTCACAAACTTCCAAGAGTACAAGATTGGATTGAAAATAAAAAGGAACCTACTTTAAAGCAGCTTGAGGATTTTTCTAATAAAGTGCATGTTCCTTTAGGATATTTATTTTTACCAGAAATACCCCAAGAGAATAACCTTATTCCATTTTTTAGAAGTAATACTGCTAATACCAATGAGAAGGTAAGCTTAAATCTATATGATACTATAGCACTCTTACAACAAAGGCAAGAATGGCTAGAAGAATACCTATTAAATAATGATTATAAACCTCTTCCGTTTGTTGGAAAGTATAATAATGATTCTGACTACAAAGAAATCATTAACGATATTAGAAAAACTCTAAACTTAGACATAGAGTGGGCAAACAAATTTAAAAATTACGAGGAGACTTTAAATGCTTTAACAAGTGCTATTGAAGATGCAGGAATAGTGGTATCATTCAATAGTGTATTTGAGAATAATAATCATAGACCTATTGAAGTTAATGAGTGCCGGGGTTTTGTTTTAACAAGTCCCATTGCTCCGTTTATGTTTATTAATGCCGCAGATGGGAAAGGTGCGCAGATCTTTACGCTTGTTCACGAACTAGCCCACATATGGATAGGTGTTAGTGCAGGTTTTGAGTCTAAACAACTACTTCCAGCAAATGATCCGCTAGAGAGACTTTGCGATAGAGTTGCCGCAGAATTTTTAGTGCCTACCGAATCTTTTAATCGATTATGGGATGAGAATCCAAGTATCGAGTATCTAGCCAAATATTTTAAGGTTAGCGAAATTGTAATTGCTAGAAGAGCACTAGATTTAAATAAAATAACAAGAGCTTTTTTCTTTGGCTTCTATAATAAATATATTTTCTTCTTACATAGTAAAAAGGCTAAACAAAGCGGAGGCGACTTTTATGCAACTCAGAAAAAAAGACTAAGCCTGCGGTTTGCAGCGTACGTAAACCAAGCCGTAAGAGACAAAAGCCTACTATATAAAGATGCATACAGAATGACGGGTTTAAAGGGAGAAACTTTCCAAAACTTTATTACCCAATACCTTTAATTGCCTATGAATACTTACCTACTTGACACCAATTGTTTTATTCAAGCTCATCGAGATACATATCCATTGGACGTAGCAAAGAGTTATTGGAACAAAATAAAGGAATTGGCTGACGCAGGTAGGATTATTAGCATAGATAAAGTTAGGAATGAGATTTATAACTATGAAGACCCATTAAAAGCATGGTGTGTTCAAAATTTACAAGGAAATTTTTTTCATGATTCTAACACATGTATAAATGAGTATACTAACGTTGTACAATGGGCGATGTCAAGAAATACTCATTTTAGCCGTAATGCAATTGATGAATTTATGGCTGTAGATATTGCTGATGCATGGTTAGTGTCTTATTGCCTATTGAATAATTTCGTTTTGGTTACTCATGAAACGAGTGACCCTACTTGTAAGCGAAGGATAAAAATTCCTGACGCATGCATACCTTTTGGAGTGCATCATATGAATCCAATACAAATGTTTCGTGCTTTAGGAGAACATTTTTAAAAGTGCTTCCACCGTATTAGTTTATGTGGAGGTGTACATTGAAACCTCTTTATATTTATCGGTTGAATTGGGTTCAAGTCTTTATTTTTGGCATTCCCTATGAGGATTCTCGGTATTTCCTGCTTTTATCATGATGCTGCTGCTGCTTTGATAGTAGATGGCACGATAGTGGCTGCTGCGCAGGAAGAAAGGTTTACCCGCATCAAGCATGATGAACGCTTCCCGGTACATGCAGTGCGCTATTGCCTGCAGGAAGCAGGGCTGGGCATGAATGATATAGACTATGTAGCGTTTTACGATAAGCCGCTGCTGAAGTTTGAACGCCTGCTGGAAACCTACTATGCCTATACGCCCAAGGGCTGGCTATCGTTCATGCGGGCCATGCCGGTATGGATAAAGGAAAAAGTATTCCTGAAAGATAATGTGCGCAAGGGGCTGAAGGAGGCGGATGAAACCTGCAATGGGAAACAAGTACTGCTGTTTCCCGAACATCACTTGAGCCACGCGGCCAGTGCTTTCTACCCATCGCCTTACAACGATGCAGCTATACTAACGATAGATGGCGTGGGTGAATGGTGTACTACTTCCATCAGCAAAGGCGAGGGTAATAAGATAACCGCGCTAAGGGAGTTGCACTTTCCGCATTCGGTGGGTTTGTTGTATTCGGCCTTTACTTATTTCCTTGGGTTCAAGGTTAACTCGGGCGAGTATAAGCTGATGGGGCTGGCGCCTTATGGCAACCCCGGCGATGCGCAGACCGAACATTTCAAGCAACTGATATACGAACATATATGTACGGTGTACGAGGATGGTTCCATCTTCCTGCACCAGGAATATTTTACCTATGCAACGGCACTGCGCATGGTGAACGATGCCAAATGGAAAAAGCTGTTTGGCTTTCCGCGAAAGGGTGAGGATGAGCCGCTGCAGCAACACCATTGCAACCTGGGCCTGGCCATACAGCAGGTAACGGAAGAGATAGTGCTGAAACTGGCGCGCACCGCAAAGGCATTGACCGGCAGCAGCAACCTGTGCATGGCAGGCGGTGTAGCGCTGAACTGTGTAGCCAATGGCAAGCTGGCAGAGGCAGGCATCTTTGATAATATATACATACAACCCGCTGCGGGCGATGCCGGTGGTGCGGTAGGTGCGGCACTGGCGGCCTACCATATAGAACAGGGGCAACCGCGAACCCACATAGGCAGCGATGCCATGCAGGCGGCCTACCTGGGTATAGCATATACCGACAAGGAAATAGTGAAGGTGATAAACAAGTACAGCGCCGAAGCTGAACATGTGGAGGATGCCGCACTGCTGACCGATACCATAGCCAGAGAAATAGCGGCGGGCAAAGTAGTAGGCTGGTTTGAAGGGCGGATGGAGTTTGGCCCGCGGGCGCTAGGCCATCGCAGCATTCTGGCCGACCCGCGCAACCCCGAGATGCAGAAGAAGCTGAACATCAAGATAAAGTTCAGGGAAGGGTTCCGGCCTTTTGCACCGCTGATGCTGCAGGAAGAGGCCGACAGGCTTTTTGGGCTGCAGCAGCCTTCGCCGTATATGCTGTTCGTGCATCCTATAAAGGAACAATTCCGCAAGCCGTTGCCGGCCAATTACAATATCCTATCGCTGATGGAAAAGCTGTATGTGCAGCGTAGCGAGCTACCGGCCATCACGCATATAGATTTCAGTGCGCGGATACAAACGGTAGCGGAATCGGATAACCCACAGGTATACCAATTGCTGCATGCTTTTAAAAAGCTGACGGGTTATGGGGTGCTGATAAATACATCTTTCAATGTACGGGGCGAACCTATAGTTTGCAGTCCGGATGATGCCTATGCCTGCTTTATGCAAACGGATATGGATATGCTGGTGCTGGGGAATTTTGTGTTTTATAAGGAGCGGCAACCGAATGCGGATGCGACGAGGTGGAAAAGGGAGTTTGCGGGGGACTAATGCGCGTGGTTGTTCTTTTTTTGCTTCTCCAAAAAAAGAACCAAAAAAAGAGCCCGACAATCAATCACAGGGTGATTGTCGGTGGCTGCCGATGGAGCTGGGTTGCTGCTGTTGTGCCGGGCTGCAGTTCCCTGATGGCTTTGTGCGTAATGCCCCTTCCGTCCCCTAAAGGGGAAACTTTAGCTGATAATATGTTTGTTTTAAGTCCGTTATTGTATGGATTAAGGTATAAACCCTATTTTTGGCGGGTATGGAATTTTTGAAGGACTTATGGTTGTTTTTGAAGGAGCGTAAGAAGTGGTGGCTCACGCCCATCATTATAGCGCTGCTGCTGATAGCCGTACTTATAATAGCTGCCAATACGGGCCTGGCTCCGTTCATATATACCTTATTCTAAATGCAGAATGCCGTAAAAATAAAAGAGTCACTACTGGCCATTGTTTTGGTGGGTGTGCTGCTGTTCTTTCTTACCAAAAGGGTGGAGATACTATACGTGGTCTTTGCTATTGGTATACTGGGGCTGGCATCATCGGCATTTGCAGGGCTGGTACACAAGGGGTTTGGCTGGCTTACAGGCATCATTGGCTATATCAATAACACCGTGCTGTTGACCCTGATATACTGGGTGGTGCTGACACCCGTGGCGCTGCTGATGCGCCTGTTTAAAAAGAACGGCGTGGTGCTGAAGAAACCTGCAGGCACCAACTTCATCACGCGTGAGCACCTGTTTACCAAAAACGACCTGAAAAACCCCTGGTAGGTTGCAGGTTTAATTTCCACGATTTGAGTGAATACTTTAACTTTGCCGCTCATGAGCTCTTCTGCTATCGTTTTTAACGAATCGATTCCCGGCGAAAAGAAAAAGATAATTGTATTAGGGTCGGGCCCCAACCGTATAGGACAAGGTATTGAATTTGATTATTGCTGCACGCACGGCCTGCTGGCCATCAAAGAATGCGGGTATGAGGCGATAATGGTGAACTGTAACCCGGAGACCGTATCTACCGACTTTGACATTGCCGATAAGCTGTATTTTGAACCCGTGTACTGGGAACACCTGTGGGAGATCATAGAACATGAAAAACCCTATGGCGTTATCGTGCAGCTGGGCGGGCAAACCGCGCTGAAACTGGCCAAACGCCTGCACGAAAAAGGCATCCGCATCATCGGTACTTCCTTTGATGACATGGATATAGCGGAAGACCGTGGCCGCTTCAGCGACCTGCTGAAAGAACTGAATATCCCTTACCCACGCTACGGTACGGCATACACTACCGATGAAGCCATAGAAGTGGCCAACGAAGTAGGCTATCCCGTGCTGGTGCGCCCCTCTTATGTATTGGGCGGGCAAAGGATGCGTATCGTTATCCATGACGAGGAGCTGGAAAAAGGCGTACTGAGCC
>JANLJF010000036.1 GCA_029255605.1 Azovibrio restrictus | reverse complement strand
CCGGCTGAACGTAGGCTACCCCTTGCGCGCACCGGAGCTGCTCTTCCGTAAAATAGAAGATGAAGAAATAAAAGCACAGGTAGAAAAACTGCATGCTAACCTTGTAAAAAGCCAGGCGGAACAAAAAGTGGAACAAAAAGAAACAACTGCGGAAACAACATCGAACATACCGGAACAGAAACCGGAAATAACCATTGACGACTTTGCGAAGATAGACCTGCGTGCAGGTACCATCCTCAGTGCCGAAAAGGTGGAAAAAGCCGATAAGCTGCTGAAGCTGGAAATAGACCTGGGCTTTGAAAAGCGCACCGTGGTATCGGGCATTGCCGAGCACTACAAGCCGGAAGATATTGTGGGCAAACGCGTAACGGTGGTAGCCAACCTGGCACCTCGAAAAATGCGTGGCATAGAAAGCAAGGGTATGATATTGATGGCGCAAAACGACGAAGGAAAGCTTATTTTCGTAGCACCGTTGGATGAGGCATTGAACGGTAGCGAGGTTCGCTGATACCTTAATAGATATTAATCCAAATATTGCAAATCACAAATTGCAACATCACAAATGAAAAAGAAAACCATCTGGTGGATTGTAGGCGGTAGTATAGCCCTTATAGTGATACTGATCGCTATAAGCAAATCATCAAGCGACAATGGTACCAAGGTAGCTATTGAAAAAGCTGCCAAACATACAATCACCGAAACCGTTACAGCCAGCGGCAAAATATACCCTGAAACAGAGGTAAAAATAAGCCCCGAAGTAAGCGGCGAGATCATAGAACTGCCCATAGCAGAGGGTGACAGTGTGCGTGCCGGCCAGTTGTTGGTGAAGATCAATCCTGCCATATATAGTTCTATGGTCAACCAGTCGGAGGCGAACGTTTCCGAAACCCGCTCGCGGGTTACCAATTCGCAGGAAATGGTAGCACAATCGAAAGCGCAATACGAGCAGGCGCTGGCCAATTACGAAAGAAACAAAAAACTCTATGCAGATAAAGTAATCTCTGCGATGGAGTTTGAGCAATTGAAAGCTACTTACCTGGGGGCCAAAGCCAGCTATGAGGCTTCCCGCGCCAACGTATCAGGTGGCCAGTTCAGCGTGCAGGCAGCAAGTGCAGGCCTGAGCCAGGCACGTGAAAACCTGCGTAAGACAACGATCGTTTCCCCACGTGCGGGTATAGTATCGGCATTAAATGTAAAACTGGGCGAACGCGTAGTAGGTACGGCACAGATGGCCGGTACCGAAATGCTGACTATTGCCGATATGAGCCGTATAGAAGTTCGGGTAGATGTAAGTGAGACTGATATAGCCAAAGTAAAAATTGGAGATACTACTATAATAGAAGCTGATGCTTACCGCAACCGCAAGTTCACAGGTGTGGTATCTAAAGTAAGTGTATCCAGCAAGGCTACGGGCCTTACACAGGTGAGTACCGACCAGGTAACCAACTATACCGTACACATCCTGATACTGCCTTCCAGCTATGCCGACCTTGCAGCCGGTTTAGAGAAAGGGAAGTTCGTATTCAAACCCGGCATGAGTGCTTCGGTAGAGATACAAACACGCCGCGAGCGCAACATACTGTCGGTACCGGTTAATGCGGTTACTACCCGCGACTGGCCCGATAGTGTAAAGAATAAAATGAAAGAAGCGCAGAGCACAGAGAACAACGATATACGCCAGGTGGTATTCGTGTACAACAGCAAAGACAAGAAGGTATATATGCGCGATGTAAAGACAGGCATACAAGACAACCTGTATATACAAATAACCGAGGGCCTGAAAGAGAATGAAGAAGTGGTAATAGCACCATACGGTGCTATAGCCCGTACACTGAAAGACAAAAAATCTGTAACCATCACCGATAAGGACAAGCTCTTCGACAGCAAAGAAAAAGAAGACAAATAGACTGATATAAACTAAGGCATTCTACATTGAGTATACTCGGAAACATTGGCATAGTAGGTAATGGTAGCTGGGGCACGGCACTTGCCAAAATACTGACGGATAATAACAGGCATATACAATGGTGGCTGCGCAATGAGGATGCGGTAAAGCACCTGCAGCGCACGCATCACAACCCTAACTATCTTACATCGGTCAGGTTCTTAGAAGGTACTATTCACCCTACTGCAGACCTGCAGCAGGTATTGAACAATTGTCAAACCATCGTGTTTGCCGTACCATCGGCCTATGCACAAAGCGTGCTGGAAAGTGTACCTGCTGATATGTGGATGGGTAAAAACATCATATCGGCCATAAAAGGCATATTGCCTGAAAGCAACCTGATACTGAATGATTACCTGGCGCGCAACCCCGCGTTCGACCTGAAGCGATATGTAGCCATCACCGGCCCCTGCCATGCGGAAGAGGTAGCACAGGAACGCCTGTCTTACCTTACCTTCTCGGGGCTTGACGATGTGCTAACGGCTGCTGTGGCAGAGGCATTTCACAACAACTATATATATACCACGCACAACCATGATATATGGGGCGCCCAGTTTGCTGCCGTGCTCAAAAACATCTACGCCATAGGTGCAGGTATGGCGCATGCACTGGACTATGGTGATAATTTCCTGAGCGTGTATATCACCAATTGCTACCGCGAAATGTACCGCTTCCTGGAGCAGCATTTTGAAAAAGTGCACCCATCTAACGAGCGGCCCGACTTTCATACCAGCGCCTACCTGGGCGATCTGCTGGTAACAGGTTACTCGCTGCACAGCCGCAACCGCCTGTTTGGCACCATGCTGGGCAAGGGCTATTCTGTAAAGAATGCCATACTGGAAATGAACATGGTGGCCGAAGGCTATTATGCAGCACGTGGCATGCAAGCCATCGCTGCCGACCTGCAACTGGAAATACCCATAGCCAGCAAGATATACAGCGTACTATGGCAACAGGTGCCACCAGCCGATATGTTCAAAGCTTTGGAAAAGACTTTATCATAACAAAACGCCCTGCTAGGCAGGGCGTTTTGTTATTTAGTATGCTTCTGTAGCAGGTAGTTACAAGCCATGATAGACTTACCATCGGGTATGCCGTTACGGGCTAGGGTATCCCTTAGCTCATCCAGCGTCATCTCCATTACCTCTATGTTCTCCGCCTCGTGGTCCAGCCCGCCACCGTTCGATACCTTGCCGGCTTCATTCACCTCAGCATAAAACAGGAAGATACGTTCAGAGGTACCTCCGGGTGATACATAGAAATGATATATAGGCTCTATAGCTGCTACCTTATAGCCTATCTCCTCTTCTATTTCGCGCTGCATGGCCGCTGTAGCATCTTCATGTTTACCCAGCATGCCAGCTACTACCTCCAGTATCCAGCCTTCACCATGTGTATAGCACGGGTAGCGAAACTGCTTTACCAGGAAAGCCTTTCGGGTATCGGTGTTGTACACCGCTGCTGCTACGCCGTCCCCCCTATGAAAACAGAGCCTTGTTAAAGGCTCTGTCATCGTTCCATCGGGCAGTTCGTATGAAAAGGTAGCTTCTTCCATTTTGTAGAAGTCATCAAAGACGATCCTGCTTTCTTTTACATCTACTTTCCTCATGGGTATTACTTGCGGATGTCCATTTCTTCAATCAGGTTGTGCGCCTTACCCATCTTTTCTATGATGAAGAGGATGAAGCGCGCATCTGTACAGATAGTACGTTTGTACGTTTTATCGAAAGCGATATCACCACTCATAGCTTCCCAGTTGCCATCGAAGGCTATACCTATCCACTCACCATTAGCATTGATGATAGGGCTACCTGAGTTACCACCTGTAATATCATTGTTGGTAATGAAGCAGGTGTGCAGGGTACCATCCTTGTCTACATACTGGCCATAGTCTTTCTTTGCATACAGGTCCAGCAGTTCTTTCGGAGAGTCGAACTCATCATCGTTTGGTTTGTATTTAGCTACATAACCATCCAGTGTGGTGAAGTAATCGAAGTGAACGGCATCCTGTGGTGTGTAGCCACCTACTTTACCATAAGTGATACGCATAGTAGAGTTAGCATCCGGGTAGAACAGTTTGCCTTTATTCATATCCATCAGGCCTTTTACATATTGCTTGCTCAGCTCTTTCTTCGTCTTGTTAAACTCATCTACTTTAGGCTCGTAGTATTCTTTGTAATTACGCACGAAGCTCATAGCATATTGCACTGCAGCATCTTTCTCCAGCTTCTCTATGCTTGGGTCTTTGCAGAAGTCGTTAAACTTATTGCTATCCAGGAAGAAGTTGTTATCTATAACATAAGCAGCATAATCATTGAAAGCCTTGTCCATATTGTCGCTGCTGTATTTCTTGAATATTACAGCCTGATACAGGTCGGGATGCTGGCTCTTAGGAATATCATTATAGAACATCTTCAGGGTCTGCGCTATCATTTCCTGCTCTGTACCTTTATCATACAGTTTAATACCGGATTTACGCATTTTCTTCAGGTCATCAATATGCTTCTTAATGGTATCTGCATTAGGGTTCTTCTTCTCCAACTCTTTTTGAAGGGTTTCTACACCCGCACCGAACTTAGCCAACACAGGTGCCTTAAAGCATTCTGTAAAGTAAGTAGCGTGCTTAGCATAAGGTGCATAACCACTATATATTTTGGCATATTCAGTCATCAGCTTTTTATACTCAGGTGCATTTTTAGCAGCCCATTTAGTAAACTCAGCCTCTTTCTTTGCTTTCTCTTCTACCACGTGCAGGCGTTTCAGTTGCTCTGTCTGGCCAATGAAATACTTCCAGTAGTTAGCGATGCCTGCGTATTGAGAAGTAAGCTTCAGGTATACGGCTTTGTCTTTATCCATGTGCGCCTTCATGATAGCCAGGCGTTTGTCGCGTATCTTAACGATAGCAGGGTTCACCTCGTTGATAGCCATATCTACACCATAAGAAACTTCGTAGCGATTGGTACGACCGGGGTAACCAAAGATCATGGCATAATCACCTTCGTTTACACCTTTAATGTTGATAGGCAGGTGCCATTTAGGCTGGTAAGGAACGTTATCTTTAGAATATTCAGCAGGCTCATTGTCTTTACCCGCATATACGCGGAACATAGAGAAGTCTGCCGTATGGCGGGGCCACATCCAGTTATCGGTATCGCCACCAAATTTACCCATTGATTTAGGCGGCGTACCTACCAGGCGCACGTCGGTATATTTCTTATAAGTAAGCAGCAGGTATTGATTACCGTTGAAGTATTCCTTTACATTGGCTACAAACTTGCCGTCTTTCTCTGCACGCTTTTCAATCTTCTTCTTTACTTCTTCCATTTTCTTTGCCAGCTTCTCGCCCTTCAGTTTGCGGGTAGCTGCATTGATCTCTGCCGTTACGTCTTCAATGTTTTGCAGGAAGATAACAGACAAGTCTTTGGCAGGCAGTTCCTGGTCGTGACTGTAAGCCCAGAAACCATTGTCGAGGTAGTTGTTCTCTACCGTACTCAATGCGGCTATATTGCCGTAACCACAGTGGTGGTTGGTAATCAGCAGGCCACTTGTAGAGATCATTTCACCCGTGCAGCCGCCACCGAACTGTACGATGGCATCTTTCATGCTGCTTTTGTTGATATTATACAGGTCTTCTTTAGAAAGTTTAAGACCCATGCGAACCATTTCATCATAGTTCTTGCCTATCAACTGCGGTAACCACATTCCCTCGTCGGCACGAACCTGTAGCATAGTAAAGGCCGCGACGAGTGATAACAGTATTTTTTTCATTATCCAGATTTAAAAAAAGAAATAAGATATGCGAGCCGCAAATTTAATAAATAGCGGCATAGATACAGGGGGTATAATGCGGGGGAGAAAAATTATTCGGGGAGGTCTGTTTTATTCACCTGTACAATGCCCGTAGGATTCAATATTTTGTACCAGGTAAAGTCTTCATTAGCTTCCAGGCCATTACCATATATTATCTGTGTAGGTGTTATGATGCGTACAAACTTCTCGGTAAATATCTTACGGATATTCTGGTTCCATACCAGCTCTTCGGTATTAAGGCGTTCCCCTTTTTTGTT
>JANLJF010000035.1 GCA_029255605.1 Azovibrio restrictus | reverse complement strand
AGGAAAGTTAAAACCAGCAGCGCTAATGGCCTTTCTATTCTTATCATGTTATGGTACTTTCTTTGTAATAAGAAATGATTCCGGAAAAATAACGTTGGGTGATACCCAACGTTTTATGAAAACTTTAAAGTTTAGTTCATCCTGCTGAAAGCCTCCAGTATAACCCTGCCGTCTACATTGTGCAATGCATCGCTGCAGGCACGTTCGGGGTGTGGCATCATACCAAATACATTGCGGCCTTCGTTACAAATGCCTGCTATATTATTAGTAGCACCGTTAGGGTTTGAATCTATATGCACCTGTCCTTGCTCATCGCAATAGCGGAATACTACCTGGTTGTTTGCTGCCAGTTTTTCCAGCGTAGCGGCATCTGCCTGGTAGCGGCCTTCGCCATGTGCTACGGGTATTTTCAATATTTTATCACCTACGTTCTTACCTACAAAATTTTTATCACCTTCAGATTTAATAAATACGTTTTTGCAAGTAAACTTCTGGTGGTCGTTCAGCAGCAGCGCGCCGGGCAGCAGGCCCGATTCGCACAATATCTGGAATCCATTACAAACACCCAGTACTTTACCGCCATTGTTGGCAAAATTCACTACTTGCTCCATAATAGGGCTAAAACGCGCCAGCGCACCGCAGCGCAGGTAGTCGCCATAAGAAAAGCCACCGGGCAGTACAATGCAGTCATCTTTGGTAAACATGCTCAGGTCGCGGTCTTTGTGCCATAGCATTACTACTTCCTGTTGCAGGTCATCTTTCAGGGCATGCATCATATCCCTGTCGCAGTTAGAGCCCGGGAAAACTATAATTCCGAATTTCATTATATAGATTAAGCAGTTTGTTATTTAATAGCCAGCTGGCAAAAGAGCACAAGCAACAGCGAAAAATAAAACGCAAAATTACTAAACCATTTAGTTTTTTCCACGCTTAATGCCGGGGTTATAATAAGGCTCAATGCAGGCATAGCCAGCAGCCATATACTGGTTTCAGATATATCTGTGCCTATAGCCACCACTATAGAAACAAACAGGAAGGCGGCAATGGAACTCCACATCCGCCGTATGTATACACTGGCCTTGGGCATGTATCCCTGCAACATATATACCCCTGAAAAGAAGAGGATAACAACACCTACTACCGTTCCTATAAGGTAAAGAGGATTGGAAATATTACGCGGCAATGACATTCCTATTTCGGGCCACAACTTCAACGTTGGCAATTTATCTACCAGGAAGAGGATGGCTGCATATAAGTAAAAAGGAGTAAGGTATCCCACTATAGCCACTATCCATTCTCCTACATTGAATGTGCGCAACATCAGCAATACCACAAATAGCAACAGCAAATAAGCCACTGCCTGGAAGTGCAGGATGCCGGCGATGCTCAGCACAAAGCCTGTATTGAATATATGCTTGCGTGGCTGCGCTGCCTGGTGGAAACCCAGCAACATATCTATGCCGGCTATCAGGCACCAGTTTACCAGCAAGGTTTCGCTGAAGCTGCTAAAGGGTGGGTATAATGATGTAAGAAGGATATACAGGAATGCTACTACATACGTGGGCTTGGCTTGCAACCTGTGTTTTACCGATACGGCATTGAGATAAATAGCCTGCCCATATAGCATAATAGCTGCCAGCATGGTAAATGCAAAAGCACTATTGCGAAAAAAGAAATTGAAAAAGCCCACTACGGCGCCAAACAATACATGATGCTCCTGCACCACCGGCAATGCCGGGTGGCTCAATGCCTGAAGTTTTACCAGCAGTGTAACTATAAATAGTATTATAACGGTATATGGACTGTTATTCCGAACGAGGTGCAGCACTCAGTAAAGCTAATTTGCGGCTAAAATACAATTTTGGCAAAGCAGATTTGCCTTTTACGTAAACAAGGCACAATTATTTCACGTGCTGCTATCTGTTTGGCAGAGCGTGGCAGCCAGTCGGCATCCTGCCCATCGCCTGGCGCTAACGAATGAATATCAGTTCTTCCGCTGGCATCCATTGTTGCCAGTTGTACCCGCGAACGTGATGTATTAAAATCATTGAATAAAAAACCGATAGCGCCACCTGTATTTATCAATGCATAGGAAGAGAACATACCCCCATCTTCCTGCGAATACTGGTCTTTCCGTATAAAGGTATCCCATTCCATTTGCCCGCCAGGGTCGTAAGAAAGCACCATGATATCGTTGTAATGATATTCGCGCACGGTAGCGCCCATGGTAGGATAATAGAATGAATAGTAACCGAAGCCGGGCGAATAGCTATTGCGGGTAGTTACAAAATAGTCTTCGCTTATCAGCAGGAAACCGCCGTCGTTTTTCACTATCAATTGCCTTACCTGGTGGTCATTAAATGCACGTTTCTTGCTGCTGCCCCCCGTGGCATTGCGCATGCGGTCATCAAACGGCACCAGCCTTGTTGGCTGGAAGCTGCCTGTTTTTATATCATAATACGTGTACAGTACGCCTTCATAATTGCCATTCTTTTTATCGGAATAAAAACCACCTACATATATCCTTTCTTTATCGGCATCCAGTTTCATATAGGTGCCGGCAGCATATTGCTCATTCAGCGCCACTTCTACAGGTGTAAACTTGCGCATATCCTGCTTCAGCATCAGCAGCCACAATTGGTCAGCATAGTTTCGGCTGCCTACAGGTGTATATGCAGGAAGATACAACGTGCCATCATTATAGAGCAGGCCCTCACCATATTCCACATCATTCTCCGCAGTATAAGATACCGTATTCCTGCCGATGATATTCAACTGGTCGTCCATCCATATGAATTTTGCCTCCAGGTTTCGGCCACCACCATACACACCATATACTACCAGTTTTTTCTTATCGTCAGATATGGCATAGTTAAATGTCTTTTTGCTGCCGCCAAACAACCCGATCTTTGTGTTATCCAATGCTATCGGGCGTTTTACCAGTTTTGCCTTATCATCCAGCAATACGGCATATTGTGTAAGCCGGGCGCCATCCAGCACCTGGTATAGCAATATCATATGGTCGGTATATGTATAGAACTTGGTTTCATATACACGCCCCTGTATGAAATCGAGTACCACAGTGGCTACCCTTTCCATATTGTTGTTATAGGCATCCAGGTAATAACCATCGCTGCCACCGCGATATACATATAATAGATCGCCCACCTTACCGGCTACTGAATAGTCACCATTGCGGATGTCAAACTTTTCATACTGTGAATAAATAACTTCCTGCCCATACCCTTTTTGCAAAGAGCCCAGCCCCATTATCAATATAACTATCAATACAAGATTGCGCATACAATAAAATTAACTACACTACTGCTAATGCAGGGATTAAAACGTTTATGATAAAAAACGGGCATTCAGTTCTTCTGTCGGCATCATACAAGTATCCTGCCTGCCAAACCACCTATAGCGGTTACGCGCTACCCAATCATATACTATATTACGAAAAAACGGGGGCAGAATATAGCCTATGGCCAGCAGTTTCCATGCCCCACCCAGCAGCCAGGCTGTCTTCAATGCCGCAGCCGATTTCATGTAATATTTCCCATCATGATACAAGATGATACTGTCCAGCACTTCGCCGTATTGTTGCTTAATAGCTTGTTGAGCCGCGGCGCCCGCACCCGACTGCAGGGAAGCAAACAGGAATTGTTGTTTCCCGTCGTTTTTTATAACCTGCTTTACAACATCGTTGCACAAGTTACACACGCCATCAAAATACAATATGGGATGATCGTTACCGGGCACAGACATAAAACCTATTGCGGGTTTGCAGCCGGTTGTTGTGATTGCTCATATGCCTGAACAATGGAATCAGCCTTGGCCTTTACTTCTATCGACATGCGCCTGTCAAGGTCTTCCATAGCCTGGTTGTTCAGCTCTTCTATCCGTGTACCTACTATAGAATCTACTTTAGCATTGATCTCGTTCTGAGACATCTTTTTACCTTCCTGCGTGCTGCAGGCTGCCATTCCTGTGGTCGCCAATAAAGCCAGTATTACCGCAATTCTATTCATAGTATCCTTTTACGCAAACAAAGTTACTGTATGGCGATGCAAAATGATGCCATTGCACTGGTATCCATCCCCGTTTTTTCAAATATTTAGGGAATACGCTGACAAAAATACCAGCTGAAAAGCAGAAATTTACAGTAGGCTATGTATCTACGCATTGCATGTATATTATTCATCATCTGCTGCCTGTTTCGCCCTGGGGTTTCCGTGGCACAACAGAACGGTAATGATACTATTATGCTTGGAGGCATCGTAGTGGGCGTCGATACATTTGCTATGGTATTTCTGCCCGAGGTAGAAAAAACAGGCAGGCTTCCACGCCACCTGGCCCGCCAGCGTGCCAAATATGACAGGCTAAAGTATAATGTGACCAAAGTGTATCCCTATGCTATAGCCGCCGCCGAGATATTGAAAGATGTAGACAAAAATCTTGAACAGATAGGCGATGACAAAAAGAAACGCCGCCAATACCTGAATACGGTAGAGAGCAAACTGAATAAACGCTTTAAAGGCGAACTGGAAAACCTGACCATTACCCAGGGGCAAATATTGGTAAAGCTTATAAACCGGCAGACGGGTAAGAACTGCTATCACATTATTCGCGAATTGAAAGGTGGCTTCTCTGCCGTAATATGGCAGTCGGTAGCGGTACTGTTCAGCAACAGCCTGAAACGCGAATATGACCCTTATGAGAGGGACAGAGATGTGGAAGCCATTGTAGCCGAGCTGGAGGCCAATTACTATTATCAATATAAATATCAGCGGCAACAAGCCCTTATGTTGCAGGCGCGTCGCAATTAATCACACATTTATACAGTATTTTTGCATCCCGCAAATGCGGCCGTATTTATGCAAAAACTACACATCCTTGCTATTGGTGTACATCCTGACGACCTGGAGCTGAGTGCTGCCGGCACCCTGATAAAACATGCCCGCATGGGGCAAGCCGTAGGCCTGCTGGACCTTACTGCCGGCGAACTGGGCAGCCGTGGCACCGCCGAACTGCGCCTGCAGGAAGCACAGGCTGCTGCTAAAGTGATGGGCATGGCCGTACGCGAATGCGCACATATGGCCGATGGCTTTTTTGCAAATGATGAAGCCCACCAGCGTAAACTGATCACCTATCTGCGTAAGTATCAGCCCGATATGGTAATAGCGAATGCCGTTGCCGACCGCCATCCCGACCATGGCAGGGCCGGTAAACTGATAGCCGATGCCTGCTTTTTATCGGGCCTGCGTATGATAAAGACAGAATATGATGGCCGCGAGCAGGAAGCATGGCGCCCTAAAAGGGTGTTTCATATGATACAGGACCGCTTTATGGAGCCTACACTGGTAGTAGACGTAACGGATACGCACGAAACCAAGATGGAAGCTATTAAATGCTATGGCAGCCAGTTTTACAGTCCTAATGCAAACACCTCAGAACCAGAAACATACATTTCAAAAAGCGGATTTCTGGATGCTATAGAAGCCCGCTCTTTACTGCTGGGCAAACGCATTGGCGTAAAGTATGGCGAAGGTTACGTGTGTGAAAATGTACCCGGTATTAGCAGCCTGGACCAACTTTTGCTGCCTGAAATGGCTTAAAAGCTGCATGTTTGGCCGGCAGACAGATATATTTCAAAATATTTTTTCTGCATTTGGCTTTTTAGTTTTGAAATTTTACTACCTTTGCAGTCCTAAATTTTAACAGAATGGCACGCGTTTGTCAGGTAACAGGCAAGAAACCTATAACAGGTCATAAAATATCATTCTCTAACAAGAAAGCAAAACGTCGTTTTCTGCCTAACCTGCAGACAAAACGTTTCTTCCTTGCTGAAGAAGACCGTTGGGTTGTATTAAAATTGAGCACAGATGCTATCCGTACTATCAACAAGAACGGTTTGCTGACTGTAGTAAATGAACTGCGCGCTCAAGGTCAAAAAATCTAATTAGTTAAAGTAAGTAATAAAGCATTAAGCAATGGCTAAAAAAGGAAACCGCGTACAGGTAATAATGGAATGCACAGAGCATAAAAACAGCGGTCTGCCCGGCACAAGCCGCTATATTACCACTAAAAATAAGAAAAACACGCCTGAACGTATAGAGTTGAAAAAATACAACCCTATCATGAAGAAGGTTACTGTTCACAAAGAAATTAAATAATTTTACTAAAAATATTTTTTGAATCATGGCAAAAGCAGCTAAAACCGCGATCAAGAAAGACCCTAAGCTGGCAGCAGAAGCTAAGAACTACACTAAGGTGATCAAAGCGGTACGCAGCCCTACAACCGGTGATTATACTTTCAATGAAAATATGAGGCACCAGGATAAAGTGAAGGATTTTCTGGCACAGAAATAATACAGCCTCTATAGACTAA
>JANLJF010000034.1 GCA_029255605.1 Azovibrio restrictus | reverse complement strand
TGGGCATGTATGGCATCATGTGTTTGTTAGATGCTATGCAGTTATAGGCTGCGTATATATCAGTGCAATGTTAAATTGATACCAACGGAAAAATTTATTTTGCAATTATTCCTGAAAAGTATTTTTCTTTGCATTGCAAATTTTTCAAACACTTTTCAGATCAACGTAAGAAATGAAAAAAACCTTCATTACATCGCTTGACGATACCACCGCACTGGTTGCGGGTTTCGGGCGTGGGTTTTTTGCTGAATCCCTAACAGGTTCAGTTTTTTGCAACAGGTTTACCTGCCTGTGGTTGCGACGTTGATATCCTGGTATTCCGATAGTCATTGACTGTTGAAGAAGCTTTTAAAAGCTTTCGTCCATTGAAGCTCCGCATGTTCATAGCGGTGGTTTCGTGTATTTACCACATTTTTTTAATTCATACATAAATGAACCAAACCTTTAAGGTATTGGTGGCCTCCGGTCACCATACCGGTTATGCGCACGCCATTTGCGAAGAAATGGCAGCGTCTGCAAAGGCTCGCGGTACAGGTATAGCTAAGCGCACGCCTGAATACCTCCAGGAAAAAATGCTGCAAGGCAAATCGGTCATTGCTTTTTCGGACGCCGGTGAATGGGCAGGTTTTTGCTATATAGAAAGCTGGAGCCATGGCGAGTATGTAGCTAATTCCGGCCTGATCGTATCGCCCAACTTTAGAAAGAGTGGCCTTGCCAAACTAATCAAACAACGAATATTTGAACTGAGCAGGGACCTATATCCGGATGCAAAAATATTTGGATTGACCACTGGCCTTGCAGTGATGAAAATCAATAGTGACCTGGGTTACGAGCCCGTTACATATTCGGAACTGACGCAGGATGATGCCTTTTGGGCAGGTTGTAAAAGCTGTGTGAATTACGACATACTGATGAGCAAAGAGCGAAAGAACTGCTTATGCACAGGTATGCTGTACGACCCGCAGGATCACTATACACCGGAAGAAACAGCTAGCCATTTCAAACAAAAGGCGCCTGTATATGAGCGGCTCATTAATGTCAAGAAAAACAGGTTTTTAAAAATATTTACAAAAAAGGCCAGAGCTGTAAAGCAGTAACCAAAAAGCAACAAGAATGAAAAAAGTAGTACTGGCATACAGCGGCGGTTTAGATACAACGTATTGCGCCATTTACCTGCAGAAACAAATGGGGCTTGAAGTACATGCTGTAACCATACAAACTGGCGGCTTTAGCAATAAAGAGCTGGCCGATATCGAGACAAGAGCAAGGGCACTGGGTGTAGCATCATTTAAAGTAGTAGATGTAACGCAGAAATACTATGAAACCTGCATCCGCTACCTGGTATATGGTAATGTGCTGAAGAATGCCGTATATCCGCTAAGTGTAAGTGCAGAGCGTATGGTGCAGGCTATATCGGTAGCGCAGTATGTGCAGCAGATAGGTGCAGATTATGTGGCGCATGGTAGCACCGGTGCCGGTAACGACCAGGTGCGTTTTGACATGGTCTTCCAGGGTATGATACCCGGTGTGGAGATACTAACACCTATCAGGGATATGAAACTGAGCCGGGAGCAGGAAATGGCATATCTGAAAGAGCATGGTGTAGATATGAACTTTGAAAAGGCTAAGTATAGCATCAATAAGGGGCTGTGGGGCACATCTGTAGGTGGAAAAGAAACATTGACAAGCAATGAGTATTTGCCTGAAACAGCATGGCCTACACAAGTAACGTCAACCAGCCCGAAACAAATAACACTGCATTTTGAAAGGGGGGAATTGATTGGGCTGAATGATAGCATGATGGATCCTGTGAGTGCTATTCAGCAATTGCAAGACATAGCACAGCCATATGGTATAGGCAGAGATGTGCATGTAGGCGATACCATTATCGGTATAAAAGGAAGGGTAGGGTTTGAGGCTGCGGCACCTGTAATTATCATAAAGGCGCATCATTTACTGGAAAAGCATACCCTTACCAAGTGGCAGATGTATTGGAAAGATCAACTGGCTACATGGTATGGCAATTGGCTGCATGAAGGCATGCTGCTGGACCCTACTATGCGGAACGTGGAAAGCTTTATGACCGATACCCAACAGATGGTGACAGGTAAAGTGTATGTGACTTTGTACCCGCATCGTTTTGTAGTAACAGGTGTAGATACACCTCATGACCTGATGAACAGTGCATTTGGCGCATACGGTGAAATGAATAACACCTGGAATGGCGATGATGTGAGAGGATTTGCTAAAATATTTGGCAACCAGGTGTCTATCTACCATGCAGTTAATAGCAATCAAAATGTATTTGCAGATGAAAAAAATTAAGGCAGGCATTATAGGTGGCGCAGGCTATACCGGCGGTGAGCTGTTGCGTATACTATTGCAGCATCCGAATGTGGATATAGCATTTGTTCATAGCCGCAGTAATGCCGGTGTGCCTGTATACCATGTTCACACAGATCTGTTGGGTGAAACGGATTTGTTGTTCTCTTCTGCGATTGAAGATGTTGATGTGCTATTTCTATGCGTGGGACATGGTGAGGCTAAAGCATTCCTGGAGCTGAACAAGATAAGTGGACAAACGGTTGTTATTGATCTGTCTCAGGATTTCAGATTGCTTGCAAAGAGCAGCATGGGTGAGCGCAACTTTGTATACGGTTTGCCGGAAGCTTATAAGGAGCAAATCGTAACGTCAAAAAGTATTGCCAACCCGGGGTGTTTTGCAACGGCTATTCAACTTGCTCTATTGCCATTGTCGGTAAAGCAGCTATTGTCGGAAGTTCATGTGACGGGTATAACAGGAGCAACGGGTGCCGGGCAGAAGCTACAAGCTAGTTCGCATTTTGCATGGAGGGCTAATAATATACAAGCATATAAAGCGCTGTCGCATCAGCACGTGGGGGAGATCGTACAAACACTACGTGGCTTTCAGGATAGCTTTAAGCAACTGGATTTTATGCCCTGGCGTGGTGATTTTGCCCGAGGGATATATGTTTCGGCGTATATGAAAACAGATATAAGCCTGGATATAGCCTATGAATTGTATGAAGCCTACTACAGTCAGCATCCATTTACCCATGTTTCTAAAAGTGTAGTGGACTTGAAACAGGTGGTCAATACGAATAAATGCATTGTATCGCTGGAAAAGGTAGAAGAGAAGTTAATCGTGCATGCAGCGATAGATAACTTGTTGAAAGGCGCATCGGGACAGGCCGTGCAGAATATGAACCTTGTATTTGGGTTGCCGGAAGATGCCGGCTTGAAACTTAAATCGATAGCATTCTAAAAAATATTGAAATGAAACTATTTGATGTATATCCTATCAATGATATAAATATAGTAAAGGGAGAAGGCTCTTATGTATGGGATAATGAAGGAAACAAATACCTTGATTTCTATGGCGGGCATGCGGTTATATCCATAGGCCATGCCCATCCGCACTATGTAGATAGGATAACAAAACAAGTATCGGAGATCGGTTTTTATTCTAATTCTATCCGTATCCCTATCCAGCAGCAACTGGCCGAAAAATTGGGTGAAGTATCGGGAAAGAAAGACTACCAGCTTTTCTTGTGCAATTCCGGAGCAGAAGCCAATGAGAATGCGATGAAGCTAGCTTCTTTCCATATAGGAAGAAAGAAGATCGTAGCTTTCTCTAAATCATTCCATGGCAGGACATCTTTAGCGGTTGCTGCTACTGATAATGCAGCTATTGTAGCGCCGGTAAATGAAACGGATAATATTGTTTTCCTGCCATTCAATGATGTGGCTGCCCTGGAGCAGTACTTCGCATATCACGGTAATGAAATAGCAGGTGTGATTACGGAGGGTATTCAGGGTGTGGGTGGTATTAATATAGCTACTGTAGAATTTTTGACGGCAATACACAATCTCTGTAATACTTATGGTTCGCTCTATATAGCAGATAGTGTACAGTGTGGTTATGGTCGTAGCGGGCAGTTCTTTTCGCATGACTATGCAGGCGTGAATGCTGATATATATACAATGGCCAAGGGAATGGGTAATGGATTCCCGGTAGCGGGTATAGCCATTGCGCCACATATCGAGCCTAAATATGGAATGCTGGGGACAACATTTGGTGGTAATCACCTGGCATGTGCGGCCGCTATGGCTGTTTTGGAAGTGATGGAACAGGATGGGCTAATGCAACATGCAGCTGAAATGGGTACATACATTATGGAAGGTTTAAAGCAGATAGACGGATTGCGAGATGTGCGTGGACGAGGCTTGATGATAGGGTTTGATGTGCCTGAAAGTCACAGCCATCTTAAAAAAGAACTGTTATGGAAACATAGGATTTTTACCGGAGAAGCGAAGCCTAATGTCATCAGACTATTGCCCGCTTTAAATATTACACAAGCAGATGCGGATATACTACTAAATGCTATTAAGGTAGAAATGTTACAAACTGTTCCTGTATAAATATCAAAAAGATGAAACATTTCACTTCTGTAAAGGATGTACAAGATATAGATGCTTTAGTAGCACAGGCCTTGCTGTACAAACAACAGCCGGCATTGCACAATGTGTTGGGGGCAGGTAAGCGTATTGGATTATTGTTTATGAATCCCAGCATGCGCACCCGTATCAGCACACAGGTGGCTGCCCGTAACCTGGGTATGGATACGATTGTGTTTAACCTGGATAAAGAGGGCTGGCAACTGGAGCTGGATGATGACATCGTGATGAACGGAACAAGCGTAGAGCATATTCGTGATGCAGCTCCGGTATTGGGCAGCTATTTCGATATATTATGTGTGCGTACATTTCCGCAGTTGCTGGATAGGGATGCAGATTATAGCGAAGTATTGCTGTCGAAATTGATCGCGTATTCAGGCATACCTATTGTAAGCCTTGAAAGTGCCACATTACATCCGTTGCAAAGCCTCGCAGATATTATAACGATCAGCGAGCATTGGCAAGAGAAACGGAAACCTAAAGTATTGCTGAGCTGGGCACCGCACATGAAGCCGCTACCACATTGCGTAGCCAATTCTTTTTCAGAATGGATAAATGGATGGGGGCATGCAGAATTCGTTATAACACATCCGAAAGGATACGAACTGGATGAAAAATATACGCAAGGCGCATCCATTACCTATGACCAGGAGGCAGCCCTACAGGAAGCTGATTTTGTGTATGTGAAAAACTGGAGCAGCTACCATAACTATGGAAAGGTATTGAGCGATGGCGATGGATGGATGCTGACACAAAACAGGCTGTCAGTAACGAATAATGCAAAAATTATGCACTGCCTGCCCGTCAGGCGAAATCTTGAGTTATCGGCAGAGGTGCTGGACGGAGCGAATAGTATTGTAACACAGCAAGCTGCTAACCGGGTATGGGCAGCACAAGCTGTTCTGTCTCAAATTTTAAATCATCAACAATAGAATATGCTTACGGTTGTGAAAGTGGGGGGCAATATAATAGATGATGAAAAGAAGCTTGCATCATTCATAGAAATATTTGCATCCATAGATGGAGATAAAATATTAGTACATGGAGGCGGCAAGATAGCATCAGCCATTGGTGAGCAGCTAGGTTTAGTGCCCGATTATATTGATGGCAGGCGTGTTACCGATGCGGAAACTTTGAAGTTGGTAACTATGGTTTATGCCGGCCTTATTAATAAAAAAATAGTAGCCTGCTTACAAGCTAAAGGCTGCAATGCTATTGGATTAACAGGTGCAGATGCCAATATAATACAAGCGGTAAAGCGGCCGGTAAAAGATGTAGACTATGGTTTTGTGGGCGACGTAAATAAAGCCGGGGTAGCAACGAAGCGTTTGTCGATGCTGCTTAATGCGGGATTGATACCCGTTGTAGCGCCGTTAACGCACGATGGAAACGGAACGATGCTGAATACGAATGCAGATACAATAGCGCAGGAATTGGCCAAGGCAATGTGTAAAGTAATGGACGTGCAACTGGTATATGGCTTTGAAAAAGATGGTGTATTGAAAGATTCAACAGATAATAATAGTGTTATTAATAAAATAACGGTAGCTGATTTCGATCGGTTAAAAAATGATGGTACGATAAACGGAGGCATGCTACCCAAATTGCAAAATGCTTGTGCTGCCATTGAATATGGTGTGTCAAAAGTGATCATAGGGAATGCATTGCATTTGTCTGAATTAATTAACGGAACAGCGGGAACACAGATAGTATGAAAATGCAGGCGATAGATGAATTATATAGCGAAGCCTTACAGTTGCTGAAGCAATTGATTGCTACGCCATCCTACAGTAAAGAAGAGCAGGGAACAGCTATGCTGTTGCAAAAGTTTTTCCAGGCAAAAGGCATTGTTGCGCACCGGTTGATGAATAATTTATGGGCAACGAATTTACACTTTGATAAAGAGAAGCCGAC
>JANLJF010000033.1 GCA_029255605.1 Azovibrio restrictus | reverse complement strand
GGTTTCTCGCCGAAAAGGTAGGGCTCGATTTGTGGAAACACTCTACAACCAAAATATGGGGATACTGGGATATCGTAAATAAGGAAGTAAAGACAGTTACAAGGGTGCGCAAGGCTGTCAGGCAAAAAGCCGGTAACACAATGGCATGATTTTGTTATACATATAAAACATCGTCATTTCACTTTAATTATTGTATATGCATTACCGTTACTTTTTACTTTTGGCAATTCCTTTAGTACAGGCATGCAATAACAATAAAGCAACTAATAGCGGGGCAAAACGTAGCGGTAATGGAAGCTCCGCTACTGCTGCGACAGCTACCCGCGCCATCGGCAGCACTTCCCTGGCTTTGGCTGCCGAGCCAGCAACGGTAGTAACGAATACCAGCACACGTGGCGAAGACGAACTGAATAAAATGTATGCCGAAAGCGAAGCGGGGCAAAATGCCTTAGCCACCCGCAAAAAAAGCAAGGCAACCCTTAAAGGGCCAAAAGCCAGCCGCACTTATGGCTTCTACCCAGAAGGCTCGCAGCGCAAGCTCACAGAAAACGACATTAAGCATTTATCCGCGTGGGGGCATAAAGTGATGCTAAACGAAATTTATGCGCGTCATGGGATGATATTTACAGATGCAGCCTTAAAACGCCATTTCAAAAGGCAGAAGTGGTATAAAGGCGCCAGTAAAAATGTGTACAAGAAATTAAGTGCTATAGAAAAGCAAAACGTTGCCTTCCTGATAAATACAGAACCAAAAGTTATCCGATAACGTATTATTTCTTCAGGTCGCCAACCATACGCATAGATATTTGTGCCAGTTGCGACCATAAGTTGCTGTGTTGTCTTGGCACATGTATCCAGCCATTCATTTTCTTCCCTTCTGATGGCTCAAAAACAACAGCGCCCTTCAGCTTCAATGCCTTCTCCTGTTCTTCGGGCGGCAGTTTAAATACCATATCGTCTTTCCAGAATAATACGCCCGCCTTACCGTTATCTGCTTTAATGCATAAAGCCCCAAACATTTTACTTTCCTTGACACCGGGTATGGATGCTGCTATATCATGATACATTTGTTCGTATTTCGTCATCATGGTAGTTTTTGAAGTTTATCTTTAAACAGTATTTTGGGTATATTACATTCAATCTCTACATCTTATATGCTGAAAAATTCTGTAGGCGAGCTAAAATTATCGCCAATAAAGGAAGAAGGCAAGTTCGTTTTTTACAACGATTTCATCACCATCAATGGCAAAGTATCTAAGGGCGATAAAATCAAGATACTGGTAGAAAGCTATCAGCCACAAGGCACTAAAGTAACTATACCTGAGGCAGCAGCCTCATCGGCCATACTGGTAGTACGCGGCGCCCAATACAGGCACGACGATATATCGGGGCACGAAACCATGGATAAACTATATGACCATGTAGCTACCCTGTATAAAAACAGGTTTTATTTCGGCGACAAGGCATAGTATTAGTATTATAGCCGCTACTCTTGTATCTTTCGCAGGCATATGGGCAAACCTCAGAAGAAAGGCTTCTTTAAACGCATCTTGAAGATATTTGCCGGCTTATTGCTGGCATCTTTGCTATATACCGTTGTGTGTAAATGGATAATGCCACCCATTACTACTACACAATTGGGTGCCTTGTTTGGCGGATACGGTTTGAAGCGCGACTATGTGAGCTGGAATGAAATATCACCCAATGTAAAACTGGCCGCTATTGCCAGCGAAGACCAGCTTTTCCCCGATCATACAGGCTTTGACTG
The DNA here is from genome assembly GCA_029255605.1 of Azovibrio restrictus. GTDB lineage: Bacteria > Bacteroidota > Bacteroidia > Chitinophagales > Chitinophagaceae > Polluticoccus. The sequence continues at coordinate 4,930 of JANLJF010000033.1, read as the reverse complement.
GAAGTCGATAGAAAAAAGTATGGAAGAGAAACCGCGACGTAAAAAGAAACGTGCAAAAGGTAGCGGTGCCAGCACCATCAGCCAGCAAACGGCTAAAAATGTGTTTCTGTGGCAAGGCAGTGGCTGGGGACGGTATATACGTAAAGCTCCGGAGGCTTTCTATACCGAAGCTATAGAGCTGGTATGGGGCAAAAAACGCATAATGGAAGTATACCTGAATGTTATAGAAATGGGGCCCGGTATATTTGGCATAGAGGCTGCTGCGCAGGCTTATTTCCATAAAAGTGCACGAAACCTGAGCAGGGCCGAAGCTGCTATGATCATTGCCTGCCTGCCAAACCCAAAAAAATACACCGTAAAACCACTAAGCAAACGTGTAAGCTGGCGGTATCCGAGAATCATGAAGCAGATGAACAACCTGGATGGCGACCCGGATGTTGCAGAGCTCATACGTTGATAGCTATGGCATAATTTTTATGGCTTCATGTAATGGAAAACCATAAATATATAAGGATATGAAATTACCAGCATTATTAACGCTTTCATTGATGGCGGCACTTACCTTCTCATCTTGCGGGGACAGTAATAACCCTGAAAATGCAGGTGAAAGCACACCAATAGACTCTACCAACCTGCATGGTACAGCACCTGCTACCTACGGCCCTGAAAACCCTGCTACTACCGGTGAAACACCACACGATGGCTATGACACTTCCCTAAGGGCCAATACCGCCAGCGGTGAAGACAGTGCAAAAGGCAAGGCACATTAACAGCAAAATATCCACTTAATAAGAAAGGGAACAGTAACTGTTCCCTTTTTAGTTTCTTCTACCGGTGTCTGCGTTTCACGTGCTGCTCCCAAAACACGCCTTTGAACCAGCCGAGGGTAAGTATCAGCAACATACTGCCGCCAATAAACCCCGCAACACACCAAAGTAAGGTTTCTATAGTTTCTGAAGATTGCATAGTAATGTAGGTTTACCGGAAGTTATATAAGACTATGCCGCCGGCGAAAAAACATATTTCACATTTTGTGGATAACCCCTGATAGCTGGCTGTGGCGTGCATTATTTTTTTCAACATAAATAAACTGTATGTTTACAATAGGTATCGGGATATGAAAAAAGTCATTGGATTGCTAAAGCTGTTATTATGTTACAATGCACTGCATGCCCAAACCGATACTTTAAAACTTTACTTTCCACACGATGTTTACAAGTTGGATACCCGATTGCAACGTTCACTGGACTCTATGCTGTATGCAGATGCAATCAACAACCGGCAAAACCTATTGATAGTAGGTTATACAGACCACCTGGGAACCGATGCTTATAACAAGCACTTATCTAGCCATCGCGCAAAGGAGATACAGAATTACCTGGTGCAAATGCACATACCCGCTGCCAATATTAAATTATGTATTGGCAAAGGTGAACTGCAAACAAATAATACAAGCAATACAGGCATTCCACCCAACCGGAGAGTAGATATCGTTACCAGCCTGCTTGGTAAAGAAACCGTAAAGAAGACACCACAAGCAAAATCTGCTGCTCCAAAACAGGTAATCCCCAACATAGAAAAAGTAGCCGTGGGACAAACCCTTCGCCTGCAAAATATTTATTTCGAGCTGGGCAGGCATGTTGTTACCCGCGCTTCCTTACCTGCCCTGCAAGCTCTGTATGAAACTATGGTCGCTATGCCTCAACTGAAGATTCAAATAGAAGGACATATCTGTTGTCTTCGTTTTGGTGTAGATGCCCTGGATGAAGACACACGTGAAATATCCCTATCGGCCAACAGGGCCAAATTTATTTATAACTACTTGCTGGAACGGGGCATTGATAAAGAACGCATCAGCTATAAAGGCTTTGGCAAATCGCGCCCCTTAGTGTGGCCGGAGAAGACCATAGAAGATGAAGAGAAAAACCGTCGTGTAGAAATCAGGGTTTTAAGCAAGTAAAAAACGAGCTACCTGAAAAGGAAGCTCGCCTTTTGTTTATTCGTCCACACCTTAGCGAGACGTATTCTTATAAGCCAAACATCAAACCTACGTTCAATCGTATGTTTCTGTTACTGTTATTCATATCCGTTACATCCAGGAAGCCGTGATAATAGGCAGCATCCAGGTTAAGCCATGTACTAGGCATCAGGCGTATGTTAGCACCTGCACCTACATCAGCACCTACATCCCATGTATTAAATACATCACCATTGTTGTTCATTGTCATTATTGGCCCGTCGCCAAATATCCTTGTTTCGCTTTGATAATGATCTTCAGCTACCTTAACACCCACGGATGGGCCTAAGAATATCTTAGGGCGCACCGCATTGGTATATTTACCAAAGAAGTAATAGGCACGTGGTGTTAGTTTCACATAAGTAGGGTCTACAGCAGTGGTATATTCAATGCCGTTCTGCATAAAATTCCGTTTATACCCCTCGTGAGATGCGGTTAGCTCTGCACCAAAACCCCAATGTTCAAACCTTGAATAGATAACGTTGATACCCAGGTGGCCTGCCGGTTTGAATCGTTGTCCATCCATATTGCTAAGCCAGCTATGGCCGAAGCCTGCCACCGGCCCTAATGATACATATTGAGCCCTTGAAGTGTTTTTTGCCTGGCCAAATGCCATAGTTGACAATAGAGCTAATCCGGCCGTTAACATGAATAATCGTTTCATAAAATTTAGTCATTTGGTTCGCGGTATGCTAACAAAAAACTGTGCCATTAATAATTTGTCATATCGTTCATGGTCGCGTAATTTTATAATACACAAACATTTAAAAAACATATGGACACTGTATCTGAAATCATAGATATGTTGCGTAAAGAAGGATATGCAGAGGACTTCAACCTGCAACAAACCTGCCTGGAATGCCGTGAGGGACATTTTAAAGTATTTCATGATGAATTTGTTATAGACAATATATATCGTTTTGAAGGTAATAGCGACCCGGCAGATGAAGCAACTGTGTATGCCATTTCTTCCCCAAAGTATGGCATTAAAGGCGTGTTGGTAAATGGTGCCGGCATCTATACATCCGACATAACAGATGAAATGCTGGAAACATTACAGATAAAAAAATAACGTCTCGAACCCAAAGGTGGGACACTTTTATGCCGTCTTATAATATACACGACATAAAAAATCATATGCGCCGAATTTTATTATCCGCAGCACTATTGGCTGCAGCCTGCAATTATGCAAATGCAGCCACACGCAAAGTATTGTTTATAGGCAATAGCTATATTTATACCAATAACCTGCCTTCACTGCTGCAGCAGATGGCCACATCTATGGGCGATACGCTGATATATGATGAGTACACTGTTGGTGGTTATACACTGCAAGCGCACAGCGGCGATATACAAACAAAAAACAAGATATACAGCCAGCAGTGGGATATTGTAGTAATACAGGAGCAAAGCCAGCGCCCTGCATTCTCGCCCACACAGGTAGCAAGAGATACATACCCCTTTGCACGCAAGCTGGATAGTATGGTACGGGATAACAGGAGTTGTACCGAAACCATGTTTTTTATGACATGGGGATATAAGAATGGAGATGCATCCAACTGTGCAGCCTATCCGCCCATATGTACTTATGCAGGCATGCAGCAACGCCTGCGCGAAAGCTACCTGCAAATGGCCACAGATAATAATGGCATTGTATCACCGGTTGGCGTAGCATGGAAACAGGTACGCGATAGCTTCCCTGCTATGGAGTTATATTCACCCGACGGTTCGCACCCTTCTATGAATGGCTCCTTTCTTGCAGCATGTGTTTTCTACACTTCCATCTTTCATAAAAGCACTGTTAAAAGTACTTTCAACAGTACCTTGGCAGCTGTAGATGCTGCTAACCTGAAGCGATTTGCAAGCAGGGTTGTATTAGATAGTTTTAACAACTGGAATGCAAGTGGCAATTATACCTATGCCAACTTTACGCATACGCTCACAGGCAATAAGATAACGTTGAATAACACATCAAAATACGCTACTACTTACGCATGGGCATTCGGCGATGGCAATACATCTACAGCCGCCAGCCCTACCCATACGTACAGCACACCCGGTAAATATTTTGTAACCCTTCGCGCATCCAACAGTTGTTTTTCAGAAATAAAAGGAGATACCATTAATACACAGGGCACAGGTATCACTTCAATAAACAATGCACCTGTTACTATAACAGCAACCGCTGCAGGTAATGGTAAAGTAATGCTACAGAATATAGGCAAACAAACCGGTGCAATACAGATATTTGACATTAACGGCAGAAAGGTTGCGACACTGCAATTACAACCGGGCGAACAAACCTATACAGACCTGCTACCCGGCTTGTACATGTACAGTGCATATATAAATGATGCCCTGCAACATGCGGCTAAGCTATCTGTGTATTAATAACGAAACCAAACCTCTGTAGCGCCAAAGCCGTAATTACCATTCCACTCATTGGTATAGATATATACTTCAGGTGTTTGCTTTAGTACTTTATGCACCTCATCGCGCAGTACACCTTTGCCAAGGCCGTGGATGATAACAGTACGCTCTTGCCTTATTGATATAACGTGCTGCAGGTGCTCTTCGAGCGCCTGCAGTTGTATACGGAGCATATCAGCATTAGACAGGCCCTGTATGCTGGGTACCAATTGTTCTATATGCAGGTCTATTTCGTAGCGCGGTAGTTTGGCACGCCAGTCTTGTGACTGTTGCGGCCTGGTTGGTTTATTATGCTTAGCGACAGGTTTAGGGGTATCAAAAATATCCTTCTCTGTTTTTATAGTAAACCCATCTGTAAGCAGGTAGCTAAACATCGGTTCGTTCTTCAACTGCAACTCGCTAATGTGTTCAAACAGCTTTTGCGGGCGTATTTTTACGATGCCTTCGCATACATCATTCAGCGTGTTATCACTATCTGTCAGC
>JANLJF010000032.1 GCA_029255605.1 Azovibrio restrictus | reverse complement strand
ATCCCTAATTCATGGCCCTAGTAAACGGCTAGCCTTTTCTGCACTACGTTTTCGATTACCTGGAACAGCATGGCTGCACACGCGCCATACTATCGCTGGGTTTTAAACATGAAGAGGTGCTGGACTGGGTGCAAACACAAAGCAGAAGCTTCAGTATAGACCATGTAATAGAGTACGAGCCTTTAGGTACCGGTGGCGGCATCAGCCTTGCTCTTACTAAAGCTGCTGAAGAAGATGTGCTGGCACTGAATGGTGATACTTTGTTTTTAGCTGATCTGAATGCTTTAATGCAATTTCATAAAAGCAAACAATCGCAAACTACACTGGCTTTGAAGCACATGACCGATTTTGAACGTTATGGTGTGGTGCAAACCGATGCCGATGGTTGCATTACCTCTTTTGAAGAAAAGAAATATTATGATGCGGGGCTGATAAACGGTGGTGTTTTTGTTATCAATAAAAAAGCATTGGCAGAAAAAAAGCTCCCTGTTAAATATTCATTTGAAAAAGACTACCTGGAGGCATTTGTATCCGAAAGGAAATTTTTTGGGTTTTCAAGCGATGCTTACTTTATAGACATAGGCATACCTGCCGATTACGAAAAAGCACAACAAGATTTTACGACTTTGTTTTAATTGGGAATGATGAACAGTAAGCCAAAGATATTGATTGTAGGCCCAGCCTATCCGTACCGGAACGGGCCATCCGTTTACTTGTATCATTTATGCAAGCAACTGTCGCCCGACTTTGAAATGGTGGTGGTAAACTATAGCATGCTATACCCAAACTTCCTGTTCCCCGGCAAAACCCAATATGATGAAAGCAAGGATGCATTAGCGTTTCCTAATGTAAGGCTGGTAAACAGCCTGAACCCTGTTAGCTGGGTAAATACCGCGCGCTACATTAATAAACAGCAACCTGATATGATCGTTTTTGACTGGTGGCACCCATTCTTCGCCCCTTGTCATACTGGCATCATCAGCTTTCTTAAAAAAAGCCTGAAAAGGAAAGTAGTGTACCTGACAGAAAACGTCATTTCGCACGAGGCCAATAAAACAGATAAGGCGCTTACACGCCTGGCACTTAAAAATGCTAATTGCTTCCTGGCCCTGTCTGATGCTGTAAAGAAGCACCTGGAATCGATGTTTGATAAGCGCGTGTTCAGGTCTGAGCTACCTATCTATGATTTTTATAGGTTGAGCAAACAGGAAGAGAACGTAAGAGCTTCTTTCGGGTTCAGCGATACGGATAATGTATTTCTTTTCTTTGGCCTGGTGCGCAGGTATAAGGGATTGGACTTATTGCTGGAAGCATTTGCAGAACTGGCCAAACAGGATGCATCTGTAAAGCTGCTGGTAGTAGGCGAGTTTTATGAAGACATAAAGCCCTATACCGACATCATTGAGAAGCATGACATAAGCGATAAGGTAATAGTAGAGAACCGCTACATCAGCAATGATGAAGTGGAAAGATATATGATGGCTTGTGATGCGGTTGTACTGCCATACCGGTCGGCTACACAGAGCGGTATATTAAATGTAGCCTATGGCTTTTACAAACCTGTTATAGTAACCAATGTAGGTGAGCTGGGCAGCCTGGTAGACGAAGGCGAAACCGGGCACATTGTAGCCAAACCCGATGTAGCGGATATAAAAGAAGGTATGCAACGCTACCTGCAATCAAAAAAGAATGGTACCGATTATGCAGGGCATATCAAACATTACATTACACATAAACACAGCTTTAAAGATGTAAATGGTGTGTTTAAAAATATGCTGGAATACCTGAGAACTAAAGGATAGTTCTCCAATAGTCTATCATATCTTTTATAGTAGTTTCCAGTGCGTATGTTTGCTGCCAGCCGGTGGCTGCTATCAGTTTTGATGCATCGCCCCAAATGATAGGCTCATCTGTGGGGCGCAGCAACTGTGGGTCTGTTTCCGTAGCCAGTGTTTTCCCTATCACCTGTTCTATTATCTTAACGATATCCTGTATCTCGTAGATACTGCTGCCGCATACATTATACACATCGCCTGCCACACCTTTTTCAGATAGCAGCAGCAATGCACTTATAAGGTCTCTTACATCGGTAATAGCACGTTTTGTGTGCAGATTGCCCACCGTTATTTTATCTATCTGCTGTTTTTCCCACAATACGGTGCGCTTGGTAAAATCAGAAACCACATCATTGGTTTTACGTGGGCCGGTAGTATTGAATATGCGTACGCGGATAGACCTGATACCATCGTTCATGAAGTACTGGTAGCCCAACAGGTCTTGTGCTACTTTACTAACACCGTATGGATGTAACGGCAATAATGGCACATCTTCGTTAGCAGGCAGGTTTTCAGGCACCAATAAGCTGCTGCCATATTCTGCACTGCTGCACGCTATCAGTACGATGGGGTCGTATGACGGCGTTGTTTTACGAATGCGTTTGATTGCCTCCATCACATGAATGGTACCATTCACATTTATGTCAAAGGTTTCAACCGGTTTTTCCCACGATACGGTAGGATAGCTTTGCGCTGCCAGGTGAAAAATAATCTCCGGGCGATACTCGTCTATCAGCTTATCAACGGTAGCTTTATCGCGCACATCGCAGGGCACGTAGTGTGCTTTGTGTATCGATTCTTCCAGCCGGGTAGTTGGGTGGGTATAATAAGTGGCCAATACAGTTTCTCCTTTTGCATGGTAATGGTCTACCAGGTGTGTACCTACCATACCGCAACCACCAGTAATGAATACCGGTAGCGTAACCTTATTATTTGTATCAGCCATTAAATTTCTTAATTAAAAGAGACGCAATTTAGAATAAATAGTTTTCAGAGGTGCCTTTGCTGCGCTTCAAATGTTTATAGGCCTTCTCGGTAGCTTCCCTGCCACGCGGGGTGCGCACAATATAGCCTTCCTGTATCAGGAAGGGTTCATACACCTCTTCTATGGTTCCGGCTTCTTCGCCTACAGCTGTCGCAATATTGTTGATACCCGTGGGGCCGCCTTTGAATTTGTCTATCAGTGTGGCCAGTATCTTGTTATCCATGTCATCCAAGCCACTTTCATCCACATTCAGGGCACGCAGACCATGCTCTACTATGGCCAGGTCTATCACACCATTGCCCAGCACCTGTGCAAAATCGCGCATACGGCGCAGCAAGCCATTGGCAATACGGGGCGTACCGCGACTGCGTCCGGCTATCTGCAGGGCCGCTTCTGATGTCACCTTTACATTCAGCAGGCCGGCAGCACGCATCACAATGCGTTGCAATACCTCTGCCGTGTAATAATCAAGCCTCGACTTGATACCAAAACGACTGAGCAACGGCGCTGTGAGCAGACCTGAACGGGTGGTAGCACCTACCAGTGTAAAGGGGCTTAAATTGATTTGTATAGAGCGGGCGGCAGGACCCGAATCTATCATGATATCTATTTTGAAATCCTCCATCGCCGCATAGAGGTACTCCTCTACTACAGTGCTAAGGCGGTGTATCTCGTCTATAAATAATACATCCCGTTCTTCCAAGCTGGTAAGCAGCCCGGCCAGGTCGGCAGGCTTTTCAATAACCGGGCCGCTGGTTTCCTTGATATTCACACCCAGTTCATTGGCCACAATGCGCGACAGCGTAGTTTTACCTAAGCCGGGAGGGCCGTGAAACAGCACATGGTCGAGCGCCTCGCCACGAAGGTTGGCCGCTTTGATGAAGATGCGCAGGTTTTCCACCAATTGCGGCTGCCCCGAAAAGTCTTCGATAGACTGGGGGCGGATACTATTCTCATATTCCTTCTCCTGAGAGTTCAAATCATCTGTTGGTCGCACATGAGACTGCATGTCATAAAATTACAGAATTACCTATAGCTTTCCGGCTTTATTTCAGTAACCCCGAAATTATTGTTTTTAAATTCTGAGAGCACTAATCCACGCTCTTTAAGTTCTTTAATAAAGACTTCTGCATTGTCGCCACCCGTCACAGAGTGTAATATTATAAAAGGGTGTGTTTGCTTCTGTACATTTTCATCTTTCAATAAAGCGTGGGCATCCAGGTGCCAGCCAAGACTTTTGATATCGCCATTTTTCAGGAAACCCGTTTTATAATAATACTCTGTCATGGTATAAGGTGTAGTTACGAAAATGGTAGTATTCGGGAATCTTTTGTTGATATATGCCAAGGATGGTTTGATCCTTATTTCCCATTTAGGAAATGTCAAAATGGAATTCTTTAGTAATAGTACGAGAAATAAGCCTACCATTAGCCCACTTACCATTCTGTATCCTTTATTATTGAACACGAGTACCAAATGGCTGATACCATTGCTGATTATAATAATGAGACCCGGAAATGTATACAGTATAAAACGTGGATAAAACGGATATAATTTAAGGATGGAAAACAAATATGCTATTGCTATAGGTAACAAACCGAATAACAGTAGTAAGTATTGCTTCCTAAGCAAAGCAAATGCTATGCCTGCTATTGCCAGCAGTAGCAATATATAGCCAATATAATAGGTTCTATCTACAAGAAATAAATCATTCAGAAACAAATCTGTGAAGTAATGTTTCATGTACTCATTAAATTCCGGACCGAAAAACGGAGTTGGACAAAAAGTATAAGCCCATATCTGCCGCATGCCTTCAGCATACGGATGATCATGTACAAATAACAGGTAGTTTAATGCAAAAGCTGCAAACCAAGCGCCTAGTATGCATATGTTACGCAATGGTATAACAAACATCTTCTCTGCGCCGATATTAGTGATACGCACCTGCATGATATAATAAAGCGTACAACATAAAAAAATAACTGCAGTAGCATTAGAGAAAAAAGCCAGTAAACAACCGGAGCATATTAGTAATAAAGTTCTGTAACGTGCGACAAACCCATTGTTGGTAACTAACAAATAGATAAGGATTATGTAGGCAGAAACGTCGATGGTATATGGCTTCAACTCAGATGCATAGTAAACGAACGACAGATTAACGGCATATATGAGGAATGCAATGGTCGCGGTCAGCTTATTTTTAGTTATGCTTAAAACCAGATGATAGAATAATGGAACTGCTATGATGGAAAATACAAATGGTACGATCCTTAACGACATTTCTCCTAAGCCAAAAATTCGAGAAAGTGCTTCTATGCTCCAAAGAAAAAAAATCGGTGCGCTTTGATAGTGTTCCAGTGGTTTAGATAGGTCTTTAAAACCAAAATCTACAAAATTCAATGCCAGGTGTGCCTCGTCATGCCATAGACTTCTATTAATAAAATACTGGTAGCTTCTTAAGAAAAGCGCTATTGCTAATATTACCCAGAATGATATCTTATAAATTTTTTCTTTTTTGCCCGTGATGTCTGCAGGTTTCATGATGCTAAAAATATGAAACAACTCAGAAATCTAGTTACAAGGAGACTTTTAATACCTTTGCTTCACTCAAAATGGCATATTTGATGGAAAACAAGAATTATAAGTTAGCAACTAAACTGATACACGCAGGTGTAGAACCCGACCCAAGTACCGGCGCTATTATGACGCCCATATACCAGACATCTACTTATGTGCAGGCAGCACCCGGCGACCATAAGGGTTATGAGTATGCCCGCACACAAAACCCCACACGTACCGCGCTGCAAAACGCGCTGGCAGCTATAGAAAATGGCAAATATGGCCTTTGCTTTGGCAGTGGCATGGCAGCTACCGATGCGGTAGCGAAACTGCTGCAACCGGGCGATGAAGTGATTGTAGCCAATGACCTGTATGGCGGCACGTACCGCATCTTTACCAAAGTGTTTGCCAACTACGGCATCAAGTTTCATTTCATAGATATGAGCAATGCGGAAAACATCCGTGGCTATATCAATGAAAAAACAAAGATGATATGGACGGAAACACCTACCAACCCGCTGCTGAATATCGTAGATATTGCTGCCTGCGGCACCATAGCTAAAGAGCATAAGCTGCTGCTGGTAGTAGATAATACCTTCGCATCGCCCTACCTGCAAAACCCGCTGGACCAGGGTGCGGATATAGTACTGCACTCTGCCACCAAATACCTGGGTGGCCATAGCGATGTGGTACATGGTGCTCTTATTATGAACGATGCTGCACTGGAAGAAAAACTGCGCTTTATACAAAACAGTTGCGGTGCTGTACCCGGCCCGCACGACTGCTGGCTGGTGCTGCGTGGTATAAAAACCCTGCACGTGCGCATGCAGCGCCATTGTGAAAATGGCGAGAAGATAGCTAACTACCTGCGCAACCATCCTAAAGTAGGTAAAGTGTACTGGTGCGGTTTTGAAGACCACCCGAACCACGATATTGCCAAGAAACAAATGCGCGGCTTTGGCGGCATGATATCCTTTACACTGAAAAGTGACAGAATGGATGACGCTATGCATGTGCTGAAAAATACACAGCTCTTTGCCCTTGCAGAATCGCTGGGTGGTGTGGAATCGCTGATAGGGCACCCCGCTTCTATGACGCATGGTTCTATACCACGCGAAGAGCGTATAAAGAACGGCCTTGCCGACTCACTGATACGCCTGAGTGTAGGCATTGAAGATGTAGATGACCTGATAGCCGACCTGGCACAAGCCATAGGCTAACATGATAAAAGCCCCGCATTGCGGGGCTTTTTCATTAGATATGAGACACTAATCTTGTACTGCTACCCTATGTACCTGCTGCTTATCTGCAAATTTCAATTGCAGGAGGTATAAGCCCTTCATGAATACATTCAGAAAGCCGGCATCACAGCCCACCAGCGCTCCACCGGGGAACACGGTC
>JANLJF010000031.1:6267-6997 GCA_029255605.1 Azovibrio restrictus | reverse complement strand
TAATCCTGAACTATTTGATGCGGAATATTAATTGGATTATTTAACTCTTGTTCTAGAGCTTTTATGAATAGTTTGTTTATGGAAGCGTCAGGCAATGAGTCTAGAATCAGCGATATTAATTCAAGCTTATTTACGTTATCAAAGAATTTTTTTATATCTGCTTCTAAGATGAACTTATAGCCAGCCTCATAATACTCTTTCATTTTAGCTATGGCTTGTTCTACATTCCTATTTTTTCGATAGGCAAAACTACATTCATTGTCTAGTTCAAATTTCCCTGATAACAATTCATCTAACTTCAGAGTAAGTGCTTTTTGTACTAAACGATCACGTACCTCCGCTATTCTTAGAGGTCTATATTTAATTTGTTCATTAGGGTCTTGGGGGTTTTTTTTTCTTTTTTCAAGTATGACAGCTTTAACTTTTGAAAAAGTATATTTATTGTCTTTGAGTTGTGTAGAAATTATTCTGAGATTTTGCTCCAGATTACTACTAAAAGATTCGATAGTTTCGTTTGAAACGCCTTTGGATGATTTGTTTCCTTTATTTAATGATATCCAAGCTTTGCGGAGGAAGTCTATAGCAGCTATTTGCTCTAAAATGGATGAGGGGTGCATAAAGTTATTGAGTTTCAGGTCCCGATTGTCTGCGCAATCCTTGCAGGTTTCCCATAAAGCAGAGAAGAGAGTTCATGAAACAAATGGTAAAGATTGCTCTTTTCACTGTTTGC
>JANLJF010000031.1:0-6167 GCA_029255605.1 Azovibrio restrictus | reverse complement strand
TCAATAGCTCCAAGGCTTTTGCCATCTTAAGGCGCATTGCACCTCGTTCTGACTGTTGCTTAGGCGGCTGTACTATGCAGTGACTTCCGCTTCTTCTGGTTGTTTTTTAACGTACATATTCCTGTGTTTTAGATGTCCCTTAGCAAATGTACTTTTTTGAAGCACTTTACCAATTTTTTTCTGTTATTTAGAAATTGCCGCCGCCTTTGCCTCCTCGTCCTTATAAAATCCCGCTTCCACAGTTACGGTTACCTGAAACCTGCAAATAACAATGTGGTTTTGGTGGCAGAGAAGAGAGTTCATGAAACAAATGGTAAAGATTGCTCTTTTCACTGTTTGCCTCAATAGCTCCAAGGCTTTTGCCATCTTAAGGCGCATTGCACCTCGTTCTGACTGCGGCAAATATACAAAATCTATGAATGTCAAATCCTTATCACAGATTGCGGAGGGCTATTTTAAAACTCACACCAACTGTATAGGTTTTTCTGCTCCTTTTACTTTTCCGGTGCCTGTAAGGTTACACCCATTTGCTGGAGGGCGCCGAGCCTGTCGGACTGGAGCCAGCGGAGGCTGTTATCAAACATCAATTGCCTTTATTATATTGGCAGGCAAAATCCATCCTATAACAAATGAACAGATCCCTTTTACTTGTATTGCTATTTCTTTTTCCTGTATGGCTGCAGGCACAGCCAAAAATAGTAATGAGTCCCGGCTTTGAAGAGCCGGAACCGGGCACTAAAAAATTGCTAATACTCAAGAATGGCAATGTGGCTTACCTGAACATTACGCCCGATAATATTGAGACCAAAATATTTGACATGCAAGGCAAGCAGTTGAGTATGCGCAAAGTACCCCATAGCCAGTGGACAGACCGGAAAATGAGTGCATCGACCTTTGGCGGACTGTATGAGATAAACAATGAGATTGTATTGTTTTATCACCAAACGCATCGTGGTAATGTAGAGGTATTGAAACGTATTCACCTGGATGCGGCAACGGGTAAATTTAATCGTGCTAAAGAAATACTGCGGCTGGGTGAGACGAGTGCGATACTGCCTGTAGCAGTAAAAGTAGATGAAGCCACGGGCCACCAGGTGGTTTTCTATATTACGGACACAGACTACAAATCTTTCAAAGCCCAATTCTACGACGACCAGTTTAACCCGGCAGGCGAAGTTACGCTAACCACGCAAGATTCGATACTGGATTATCATAACCTGGTGTTTCACAATGGCACCCTATATGCGCAGTATAGCTATAAGCTGCGCAAATGGAAAGAAGAACGCATGGAGCTGATGCTGGCTACCCTGAAGGAAGGGGATAATGCATTTGAGATACATGACCTGAAAACGACAGTGCCATCTGATATGAATGGTATGAAGATGGTGCACAACCCTGCGACCAACACCTGCCATACTGTATTGATGTATGAAGAGCGTCGCAAAGGTGGTTTTAACGGTCGGGAAACTGTCTATTCATCGATAGAGCAGAAGTATGTAAACTATAACAATTTTGAGGTGGTTGAAAAGGGAATGGGCGGCGAGCTGAACAGCAAAGCATTGGGTATGGGTATAACAGACGGCTATCACGGTGTGCTGGAAAATGTATTCAGCACCGGTAAGAATGCTAATGCCGTGGTATGCGAAGAATTATCTTACTACTATACTAAGAGCGCTACGGAAACACGTGCGGGCAACCTTGGCATTGCCATTCAGGATGAAACGGGTAAGGTGAAAGAGGCATATGTAATAGAACGTATGCAGGCATCGGGCAGAGGCTTTATGAGAAACCGGTTTGAAATAGAGCAGTACTTTGGGTACTATTATTTCAATGCACCGGATGCCGGCTACATTATTTTTAACGATATCCCGGAAAACTTTGATAAAGAGCCGGGCAAGAAGGCACACTATGTTACCACTATATCGGACGCGAATGCGATATTGTATAAAATGGTGAACGGTAAGGTAACAAAATCGTACCTGTTTGGTGCGCCGAAGGATAAACGATCGGGCAACTATGCGATGCCCGGCAGTATGGTGTATAATGCTAAAGACAATACGCTGGCTATGCTAATGGTAAACAATGACAGGGGCGATAAAAAAGTGCACCTTGCATTGGTTCAATTGTAAATAGCACTGTCACAGTTTTTATTTTAAAAGCAGCCAATTGGCTGCTTTTAATTTTCCGGTGCCTGTAAGGTTACACCCATCTGCTGGAGGGCGCCGAGCCTGTCGGACTGGAGCCAGGAGTGGATGATCTTGCCGTCTGCTATTTGATACATCACAAGGGCTTCGTTGTGTATCTGCCTATGGCTGGCGGGGTAGCCGCGGAAGGGGGCACTGTGGGTGCCGGTCCACGACCAGCGGGCTACTACTTTGTCGCCTTCGGCTATCATGTCTTCTATTTTAAACCGAATATCGGGGAAGGCCGTAACGAGGTCGGTAACGATATTGCGGAAGCCCTGCGGGCCCTTGGCGCCAGCACCTTCAAAGGTGGGTGCTATCACCTCGTCCAGCTTTTCGAGCCTGCGATTGTTGATAATGTCTTCGTACAACGAGCGGATGAGTGCTTTGTTCCGTGCAATTGTTCCTGTTTCCATTTTTATAGTTTTTGATGTTTTATTGTGCTGTGCCTGTGCATCGTTTACGGCCCATGCCATGAGGATTGCCAGCGTTAGTGCTTTGGTGTATTGCATATGCATCTTGCTTTTCATACCACAAAGCTACCGTGCCGTGCAGCGGCAGGCTTGTAAAAAATCATTGAATTACCAGAAGCGTGGCGCGCGGAAGAAATCGCCCGGTGTTTGCCCGGTAAACTGTTTGAAGGCCTTGTTGAAATGTGCCTGGTCGTAATAGCCGGCGCTGTGGGCGAGGGATGTAAAGCTATCGCCCACAGCGCCGCCCTGCACGATGTGGCGCATACGCACTACCGATGCCAGTTGCTTGGGTGTAGCGCCTACGGCCTTGCGAAAGCGTTTCTCAAAAGCATCGTGGCTGATGTAGAGCTTGTCTATCATAGCGCTGATGCTGCCATTGCCGCCTGCCTTGTATATGTGCTGTATGGCGGTGGTAACGAGTGCATCGGCCTGCCTGCCGTTGAGCAGGGATAGCAACAGTTGCTCTATATGCGCTATGCATTGCGCGGTGGTGGTGCTGTGCTGCAACTTATCGGCCAGGGTGCGGAGCGTGGCTGCGGGTATGAAATTATCGAGCGCGGCGCTTTGATTGTATATAGCCTGCATATTGATGCCGAGCAAAGCCGTGGCTGCACCGGGCTGCAGCAGCACCAGTATATTATCGGCACCGGCGTGGTAGTGTATATGCCTTGCCGTGCTTCTGAGCCCGCTGATGGCGAAGGGTGGAAATATAGTTGCATCATCGCTCACCGTACCATGGCAACGAAACACCATGACCACCGAAGTATCGGGCAGGATGCGGTTGGTGACAGCATCGCCCGCCTGTATGCAGGTGTACTGCTTTACATACGGCTGTAAGCGCAGGCAGGGATGATATGTGTGCACATGCAACATGCAGCTGCAAGGTAGGCAGCGTGCTGCAATGGTGCGAATTGGTAAAGTTGATGCAGCTATAGGGTGCTTACCACACCAGTGTGATATCGCCCTTCAGTATTTCTTCCTTGCCCATGTAGTTGTAAGTGATGATGTAGTAGTAGGTGCCCATGGGTTGCACTTTGCCTTTCAGCTTGCCATCCCAGGCATCGTTGATGTTTTGAGAGGTGAAGACTGCCTGTCCGTAACGGTTGGAGATGCGGATGGTGTAGTTGGACACATTGGCGAGGTCGCCACGGATGCGGATAACATCGTTGAGCCCATCGCCATTGGGTGAAAAGGCATTAGGGTAATAGAGCTTGCAATTGCGGAAGTCGATACGGACGCTTCCCTTTACCGTTTCGTTGCAGCGGTTGGTGATGCTAACAGTGTAGGTACCGCTTTCTGTCACCTTCAGCTCACGCCCCGTAGAGCCATCCGACCATAGGAATTTTACCGTATCGCCCACGGGGCCTATGCGGGGTAGTATCTTCTCTTCTCCATCGCAGAGCTTATGATCATCGCCCATTACAAGCGTAGGTATGCGGATGCTGCGAAACTGTATGGCATCGCCGGTAGCACAGCCATTGTAGGCTATGGATAAGGTGTATAACCCCGGCTCGGTAACCCTGAGTGTGGGGGTGGTAGCGCCGGTATTCCATGCATAAGTAGTACCCGGCTTTTGCACACCGGCATGGAGCGTAATGGTATCCTTACTGCAAATGAAACTATCGAGGCCGAGATCGAGCGATAGTTTTACTTCTTCTACATAAAAAGTATCGGTAATGAGGATGCAGTCTTTGATGGTGCTGACGGTGTAAGAGCCACCCTTGTTGATGAAGTAAGTAGAATCGCGGCTGCCATCGTGCCAGATGTAGTGCGCGGCACTGCGGGCCTTGAGCAGGCGGGTAGAGTCTTTACAAAGATAGATGACCTGCAGGGTGCCGGGCAGCGTATCGAGCGCGATGCCTACCTGCGGTACGGGTTGCGGCAGCCCGTAGCCCGACTTGAACGTGCCGAGATTAACGGCATGGTGCACATAAGCAGGCGTGCTGCTATTGGGATTGCTGATGCGTGCCAGGTAGCTTTCATTGGGAAGGGCCAGGTAGATATTGCTATCGGGGCCCAGCTGCAATGCACCCATTACATCGTACAGCCCCGGTGTGCCGGTGTAGATGGTTTTGCGCGATGTGCCTACCTGTACGGGCGGCAGGGTCATATCATATTGATACACTTCCGCCTTCTTGAGTTCGGCGGCGTAGAGCTTGCTGTTATCGGGTGAAAACTCGCTGCCGTAAAAACATTCGTTGCCCGAAGAATCTATGAGTGTACCATTGGTAACGGCGCCGGTAATGATATCGAAATCGTGGATGGCGAGGTAGCTGCGGGTGTGGTGCGTAGCTATGGAAAGGTATCGTTTGTTGGGCGATATTTTCATAGTGGCCACATTGGGTATGGTGATGCCGTAGCTGAGCTTTGACACTACCGGCCCCGTGACACCCTTTGCTGTTACTTCGAAAGCGTGTATCTCATTGGTATATCGCTTGATGGCCAGTACCCACATCATATCACAAAGGGCTACGGTGGTCATGGCTTCGGTATAGCCATCGCCGAGGATGGTATTTTTTGTAGCCACCACTACATCGCCCAGGCCACCATTCAGTGCCATATCTATCTCTGAGTATTGCAGCTGGCCGGAGTGGTCTTTATCGCCTACGGTGAAGAGGTAGTAGGTGTTAGCCTTTTTAGCTGTGGGTATGATGACTGCGCCCTGCGCGCTGGTGCCGTTATTGTCCTGCCCCATAGCATAACCATTGGGCATGCCATCGTGGTTTCTATCCCACACATTTTGTCCATCGGTATAGAAGAGGAGATTGCCGGAAGTAGCATCGCTGACAATGGCGCCGTTCTCCGATATATTGGCCTTGGTAGTGTAGGTGAAAAAAGAGCCGATATTGAGGCCGGTGTATTTACCGAATATCCAGTTATTGTTCTGCCTTTGCGCATAGGTGTGCAGGCACAGCAGGATGCATAATAAGGTGTAGGTATAGCGCATAGTAACTCAGGATAAATGGTACCCTAAGTTACAAAACTATTTCTTACTGATATATGCTACACAATGGCGCAGGCGTTCATCATCCGCAAGGCGCGGGTGGATGAAATCTGTATGTTGCTGCATGCCTGCTTTTTGCATAACGTGTATGGATGGCAGGTTGATAGCCGGTGCGGTGGCGTACACTGTATCAAGTTGCAATGTATCGTGCGCATGCTGCAGGCAGCGGATGGCGCCTTCGGTAGCATAGCCTTTGTTCCAATGCTCTTTTGCCAGGCGCCAGCCTACATCGGTGCATGGAGTGAAGGCGGCGTCGTATTCCTGCCGGAAGAGGCCGATGAAACCAATGAACGCGCCATCTTCCAGCCTCTCGACAGCATAGTAGCAATAGCCTTTTTCAGCCTGCATCTGCTGCATGCGGCGCACGAAATCGTGGGTTTGCTGGGGGGTAGCTATGGCGGGGAAGAAGCGCATCACTTCGGCATCTCCACTGATGGCAGCCATGAGGGGGATATCCGCATCTGTCCAGTCGCGGAAGCCGAGGCGCTGCGAGGTAAAGAGGTATGG
>JANLJF010000030.1 GCA_029255605.1 Azovibrio restrictus | reverse complement strand
ATGCACAGCGGCCGCATACAAAAGCAATAGTCCTTACAGTTTTTTGAATAGTAAAAAGGAGCGGCGATTGCCGCTCCTTTTTTTGTGCCAATTGAAAGCTAAATTTCTTATATTTGATATATCCTTAATAAATTACTACCTATGAAAAAACTATTATTAACCCTTGCCTGCATCGCTATCTGTTCTCCCTTATTGGCACAGGATTATCACTATTACAATCATAATTTGAATACAACCGGAAGATCGTTACCCGACTGGTTCACAGAATTTAAGGGGCGTTTATACTTCACTGCTTACCAAAATAATACAGGTTATGAATTATGGAGCCTGGACACCGGTAGTGCTCCAAGGTTAGAATGTCACATAAATCCCGGTGCATCAAGCGGCATACCGGGTATGATTGAAGCCCCAAATGGTATCCGGCTTGCTCCATTTGAGGAGTTCGCAATAGCAACCGATGCCGAAGGCAAGCCTTTGGCCATGTATTTTTATGGCAGCAACGTGCAGCAAACCAACCTAACACTAAAAACAGAACTGTTCAGGTATTCTGGTTCCGGCGCACCGGTAAAACTTACAGCACATAATACAGATTCTAATCCCTATGATGGCACCAGCATAGTAGCTATCGGAAGTAAAGTATATTATACAGTTACTACAGCTTTGCAAAATGAACTTAAAGAGTATGACCATTTTACGGGAAAGGACACGCTTATTATTGACCAATCCTATGGCAGTGTTAGTAGTCTTACTGTTTTCAATTCAAAACTGCTTTTTACAAATAAAGATGCAGTATATGAGTTCGACGCGGTTTTAAGAAATATAAGACAGGTAACTTCATTCATTTCTTATTTGCCTGCTTATATTATGCCCCTTAACGGCAAAGCCTATATTCATCATACTGGCAGTGTTTACGAATATGACGGCAGTACGGTAAAAAAAGTCATTTCAGATCAACGGAATCTTACGGAACCCTTCTATTATTCCAGCAGCACTAAAGGAATGATGCATTATAAGGGACGGATATATTATTCGGGCAAATCGGGGACTACTACTACCTTATTTGCATATAGCCCAGGTTCCGGTACTTCTGTAGCTATAGGCGGCGTTGTTAATCCCCAAAGCTTTGCAATAGCTAATAATACGCTCTATTTCGGTGGCTACGACACAGCACATGGCTATGAGGTGTGGGCTTATAATGGTTCAGGCAAGCCAACACGCCTTACAGACATTATGCCCGGCAAAGGTGATGGTTTTCAATATGATATTACTTCTTTTAAAAACAAAATATACCTGGTAGGACGCGTAGATAGTAGTGGCGTATGGGATGAGGAATTGCTGGAACTCATGCCTGCTACTACCGGCACCATTATAAACAATGTCTTTTCTGCAATCAAAGAGGTAACAGTATATCCTAACCCAGCTACTACTGCCGCTACCCTGCAGATGAACCTGCAACACAGCGCTACCCTGCAAGTGAAAATGGTGGATATGACAGGCCGCACGGTTTACACCATAGCAGCTACTACTTATACTGCCGGTGAAACTAAATTGAACCTGCCAATGGCATCACTGGCTACAGGTACTTACGCTTACATCATCAGCGATGAAAGCGGCAAGCTGATGCACAGCGGCCGCATACAAAAGCAATAATCCTTACAGTTTTTTGAATAGTAAAAAGGAGCGGTGATTGCCGCTCCTTTTTTGTGTTTTGTATGTACTCAATCACTTAAAAAGCAATTAGATTATTCATACTTAAAGGCCCGGTAAGGCCCTGTTTTCAATTGCAGGTCGAAGGTTTTTTCGTTGGTAGTGAAATCTACCTCATGTATATAGTTGCCCGTGCCGCCGCCTATAAAGTATTTGCCACCTATCTTTTGCACCGAACCCATAAACTGGGCAAAGGCACCTGGCACGCTGAAAGAGCGGAAGCCTGTTACATCTTTGCTCACTTCATTCAGCTGAAACTCGAGGATGCGGGTAGCCGGGCGCAGTGTGATGTCACCATTATCGAACAGTAGCAGCGTTTTATTATCATCTACCAGTGTGGCATGGTGCTGGCGCAAAAACTTCCTGTTATCGGGCAGGTAGAAGTCGCTGTTCTTGCCACCCAGCTTCCACATGATGTTTCCATTCTTACGGCTCACCTTTATTACTTGGTCGGTATTGCGGCACGATACGATGAGGTTGCCATCATTAGGGTCTACAAACATAGAGTTGACGTGCAGGTAATCGGCTACGCGGGTGGTATCTGCATAGTTGTTGCCTTCTACACTATTGCCATACAGTTCGGGCCAGGTGGTGGCATCCCATTGCCATACTACATCGCCGCCTTTTATTTCCTGTATAATAGCGGCCACTACCTTTATACCATTGGCAGGCTTCAGGGCTGCAGGTATATTGCTTACTACCTTTTCGTAATAGGAAAGCGCTATATAATGGTCATCGGCCAGTAGTATAAAATCGTGCAGGTCGAGGCCGCGCTGGTTGTTATCGCCCGTAATGCTGCCATGCGGCTGCAGGTACACACGCTTCAACTCATTCAGCCCGCTATCGGCTATTACGAAATAGCCTGCATGGTAGCCTACATTGGGTATAAAATACAGGCTTGGGTCTTTTACAAAATAGGTGTAGCGATACCGGCCATTGATATACCAGCGCTGAAAATTGCCGAGGAAAGCTGTTTCGATCCGCTTTGTTTTTATTGTATCCTTGTTGTAATTAAGAATGACCAGTGTGGAATGGTTTTCGCCCGAACCGGGTGCGGGTATTTGAGTATATAATATCTCTTCGCGTTTTACGCGGCTATCATCCACGCGGTAGAAATCTTCTGTTTTTTTACAGGCGCTGAAAGTAGCGGCTATAGCCAGCGTACCGATAGCCAGGTGCGCGATGCGCAGGGCGGAGTTTTTAAAAAGCTTCATATGTAACAGTAATAATCCAAGAGCAAAATAAAAGCTTAATCATTATTTAACACAGCGCAAAGGCGGCTACAGCAGCGGCTTTGCTCAAAGAAATAATTACATAAAATGTAAAGCGCTTAGTTTTAAACAAGTTATATAAACGACACATCAAATAACCATTACGTTTTTCCTGCTGCTTCTACATAAGTTTTGTACATTCATATAACACCTATATCGACTATGATTTTGAAGTATGTCGTGCCTGCTATTACCGGGCTACTGCTGGTTACCACAGCCGCTGTTACAGCGCAGGAAAAAATCGTAATAGATTCTGTTACCTACATCACTTGTTTTAAATACAAAGGTGAAGACAGCGGATATATAGTAAGGGATTCTACCATCATTGGGTATATAAGCAAAAAAGCATCTAACAAGTACCTGGATGACATGTCAGCAGACCATTACTACTTAGGAAACTTCGTAAGGTTTATGAATACTTATTACCGTGTGTACGACAGAGAGAATAAACAAACGGCCATTATCCTTTTATCCAGGGCAGATAAAGCACACTGGAATGTGCAAATAGTATCGGGCCGATGGGCTGAAGTGTGGCGTATGTATGATGTAGCCGATGCCAGGAAACTGCAAATGCCTGTAAAGCTGCTATTGGCAGAAGATAGGCTGTGGTAAATATCTATACATTAATGGGCACTTGTAAGTGATGCTATAAATGCATCCGGGTCATCTACGCTTATGATACAAGGAATACTAACGGTCTATCGCTTTTCGGTAGCTACTTTATACTGCGGGTCTTCCAGTATGTTCACTTCTATTATCGATTCCGCATTTTTCAGCAGTTGCCGGCAGTCAGCGCTCAGGTGGCGCAGGTGCAGTTTCTTGCCTGCTTTGGCATAGCGTTCTGTTAGTTTATTCAGCGCATCTATGCCCGACATATCGGCTACTCGGCTGTCTTTAAAGTCTATGATAACGTCTTCGGGGTCTCCCGCTATATCGAACTTTTCGTTGAAAGCCGATACCGAGCCAAAGAACAGCGGCCCGTATATTTCATAGTGTTTCACGCCTTGCGCGTCTATATACTTTCGGGCGCGTATGCGTTTAGCGCTTTCCCAGGCAAATACCAGTGCCGATATAATAACGCCTATCAATACTGCCAGTGCCAGGTTGTGCAGGTATATGGTAATAGCCGCTACCAATATGCCTACTACAATATCATGCTTAGGCATCTTATTGATGATGCGGAAGCTAACCCATTCAAAGGTGCCGATGGCTACCATTATCATTACACCCGTAAGTGCAGCCATAGGCAGACGCTCGATAACGGGCGCACCGAACAATATAATCAGCAGTATGGTAAGCGAAGCAATGATACCCGAAAGCCTTGCCCGCGCACCGGCAGAAAGGTTTACCAGTGTTTGCGCTATCATAGGGCAGCCACCCATACCGAAGAAAAAGCCATTAGCTATATTGGCCGTGCCTTGTGCCAGGCATTCGCGGTTGCTGTTGCCTTTGGTAGCCGTTATTTCATCTACCAGGTTCAGCGTTAGCAGTCCTTCAGTAAGGCCTACACCTGCCATTACCAATGCATAGGGAAAGATAATTTTCAGTGTATCTAAATTCCACGGTATTGCGGGGATATGGAACGGCGGGAAACCACCACTTACAGAAGCAATGTCTTTCACCGTTTTGGTATCTATGCCAAAGCCCAGCACCAGCAGGAACACCACGATGATGGCTACCAGCGATGGCGGCACGGCTTTGGTTAGTTTAGGTACGATAATAACGATGGCGATGGTGAGGGCCACAAGGCTTGCCATTATAAGTAACGGTGTGCCACTAAGCCATGAAGTTTCTCCATTTACTACAGTCTTAAATTGTTGCAGTTGCGCTGTAAAAATGATAACCGCCAGCCCGTTCACAAAGCCATACATCACCGGCTGCGGCACCAGCCGTATGAACTTACCCAGTTTGAACACGCCCACCAGTATCTGCAATACCCCTGCAAGCGCCACAGCAGCAAATACATATTCTAACCCATGCGACTGCATCAGCGCTATCAGCACTACCACCGTGGCGCCGGCACCACCCGATATCAACCCCGGCCTGCCACCTAATACCGATGTGATAAGCCCCATGATAAAAGCAGCATACAGGCCCGCTAACGGCGGGAAACCGGCCAGGATGGCAAAAGACAAGGATTCAGGCATCATGGTCATAGCCACTGTGAGCCCCGCCAGTATCTCGTTCTTGTAATTTACTTTTTGCTTAAAATCAAACAGGTTCAGATACGTTCGCATCAAACAATAGATAT
The DNA here is from genome assembly GCA_029255605.1 of Azovibrio restrictus. Lineage (GTDB taxonomy): Bacteria > Bacteroidota > Bacteroidia > Chitinophagales > Chitinophagaceae > Polluticoccus. Next base: position 2,062 of record JANLJF010000030.1, on the reverse strand, counting down.
TAAAGAAACGCCCCCTGAACAGGGGGCGTCGTATAGTGAAACGGCAATTAAAAAAACTAAATATTGTATTAAGCTACCAGCGTATCCAGCACACCATTCATGTTGCGTACTGCTTCTGCCGATTTGCTAAACAGTTCTTGTTCTTCAGTATTCAGACTGTAGTCAATTACTTTTTCCCAACCGTTGCTGCCTATTACTACAGGCACACCCAGGCATATATCTTTCTGGCCATATTCGCCATCCAGGTACACGCAGCAAGGGAATACTTTCTTCTGGTTGCGGATGATGCTTTCTACCAGTGCAGCACCTGCAGCACCCGGTGCATACCATGCGCTGGTACCCAGCAATTTGGTAAGTGTAGCGCCACCTACCATTGTGTCGGCAGCTATTTGTTTCAGTTGCTCGGCGCTCAGGTAGTTGCTTACCGGCACACCACCCAGCGTAGCCAGGCGTGTCAGCGGTATCATAGTAGTATCGCCATGGCCGCCTATCACAGTGCCCTGCAGGTCGTCCTGAGAGCAGTTCAGTGCCATTTGCAGGTATGTTTTGAAGCGTGCGCTATCCAGTATGCCACCCATACCTATGATGCGGTTTTTAGGCAGGCCTGTAGCTTTCAGCGCCAGGTAAGTCATGGTATCCATAGGGTTGCTTATCACCACTATGATAGCATTTGGAGAGTGCTGCAGCAGGTTTTTAGCTACGCCTTCTACTATTTTAGCGTTGGTGCCTATCAGCTCTTCGCGCGTCATACCCGGCTTACGTGGTATGCCCGATGTGATAACACATACATCAGAGTTAGCAGTTTTACTATAATCGTTGGTAGAACCTATTACGCGGGTATTGAAGCCCAGCAGTGCTGCCGTTTGCATGATATCGAGGGCTTTACCTTCTGCAAAGCCTTCTTTAATGTCAACCAGTACCAGTTCTTCTACGATGTCGCGGCGTGCGATGTTGTCGGCACAGGTAGCACCTACGGCCCCGGCACCTACTACAGTTACTTTCATTTATTGATAATTTTTTATGAGGATAAGTAAAAAAATCAGGGCAAAGATAAGGCGGAATTGCTATTTGAACTTATGATTTCAGTAAGTTTTAGGCTTTGTGCTGAAACACACGGCTGCTATTACTTATATTATTTTTTGTCAGGCGAGGGTAAACGATAGATATATAATATTTTTCGGCATGGTTTTTTCTTTACCATTAGTGTAGTGGCAATGAACGTATTACCTAACCTGATAAACGTGTTGTTATGATAAAGAAAGAGCGCGTAGACGCATCATCAGACCCATCTATCCTTTCGCTGCTGGCATGGCTCACGGGCTTGTTTGCTGCACTGGCAGCCGTAATAGCCGGAATATTTGAGGTGTGTAAACTGGCGTAATGCCTTACTTCAGCGGCTGGCTTTGCAGCACGGCCACAGGTTTATCCTTCAAAAACATATAGCGTAGGCCCAATACAAAGCACACCAGGAAGCCGATAAATGATACGATGACGTATACTTTATTCATCTTGATGATGTAGTAGCGCAGCGACAGGTTGTCCACCTTTTCCTTTGGCATGAAAATGCGCAGGGTTTTATACATCACACCCGATAGCGGGCCCAGTTTTTCCCAGTTTGTATAATGCCAGCCATACTGGTAATCGTATTCAGGCAGGTAATCGGCAGGCAGGTGTTTGCTATAATAGCTATGCCAGTTTTTAGATACGGTTTGTATCTCGCTGAGCCGGCCGGTACTGTCTTTGAACGGATGGCCGTAATAGGGGTCTACCAATATCAGTTTATCGCCCTGTTCTATGCATATAATGATGTGGGCGCCTTTACTTTGTTTGGTATCCAGTATCACAAACTTGGTGCGGTAGCCCAGCTTGGCCATCACGCGGCAAAAGAAGCTGGCATAAGCGCCGCAGGCACCTTTACCAAAATAGAAATTGGAGAAGGAGTGGCGGGTGAAATATTGCTTGGGCGAAGTGAAGGTGCGATTGCTAAAGAGCTTGCGCATAGGGTCTTGCATTACATGGGTATAATACAATGCCGTATCTACTAAGCAAACAAGGTCTTTGC
>JANLJF010000029.1 GCA_029255605.1 Azovibrio restrictus | reverse complement strand
TGCGCTGGAAGTTATCTGTTCGCGCGGGTATACGGGTTGCCCGCCCGGCGTGAATATACCCAGGAATGCAGGGTCATCCTGAGCACGGGCACTATCTAAACCGGTAAGGCAATCCTGGTAAATATCTATACGCACTTCATACCTGTTATTGCCCAGGCAGCGGTACGTAATTTCCCCACCTACCAGGTGGGTAGCATTTGCAGGAAATATGATGCCTGTCAACAAAGTTAATACCAGTCCGATAAATACAAGGCCCCGCATGTTACTCTAATTGGTTATTTGGCTTTACAATAGCTTGCAAAATCCGCCAGGTCTTTTACAAGGTGTATGGGCTCTTCCAGCATACTCATGTGTGCACTCTCTTCATACACCGATACAAAGTTAACGTTTGCCAGCTGTGTTTGTTGCATCACCACGCTCATCGGCACCACCGTGTCTTCCTTTCCTATTATCCACTGCACCGGGAAAGCTGCATTACGCAAGGTATCTGTCCTGTCGGGCCTAATTATCATGGCATTGTAAAATGCTACCAGGCTTTCTGCCGCTATCTGCAACCCGCGTTCCGTCTGCTCTTTTATCATCTCGGGATGCTCCTTTTTATACCGCTCTGAAAAAAGCCCGGGTATCATTTGCCTTACAAAAACATCTTTGCCACCCTTTTCTATTACACCTATTGCCTTTCGCCTTGTTTCTTTCTTCTCATCGGTATCAGCCGTTGCTGTGCTATGTACTAAAGATAACCCTTTTACAGAAGACGGGTATTTTTCGGCAAAAGCAAGTGCGGTATAGCCTCCCATAGAATGCCCCACCACTACTACCCTTTCCACGTTCTCATTTTCGCATACCAGTTTCACGGCATGTGCCAGGTCTTCTATGGTTAGCGGTGTAGCAGGCAGTTTGCTGCCGCCTGCGCCGGGCAGGTCGGGCACTATCATGGTAAAGTTATCGGCCAGTGTGGGCCATACTTCGCGCCACAGCCCGCCGTTTTCCGGAAAGCCATGTATCAGTACCACGGCCGGCCCGGTGCCTGCAATGCTATAGCTCAGTGCGGGAAACTGTTCTGTTTCAATTGTTTTGATTGCCACTGTTATGTATTTGATTTACCCTGCTTATAAATCATGCCATATATGAATAGCAGCGACAACAGCAGCGGCCACAGCTCATACAATGCCATTTGCTGAATGCGTAACAGGTGTAGTATCAGCGCTACGATGATGAGCACAATACCCGTCACAGCATACCCGCCCTTTTTCCGCTTACTGGCAAATGCCATTACCAGGTTGGTAGGCAATGCCCATAATATATTCCAGTTGTTGTGGCAGCCCTGGTGGTCGGTACCGAACCACATTACGAGCATTAATGTACCCAGCAGCCCCGTTACAAACAATACGATGGCGGTCATGGTCTTACCCAACCCTTTTAGTGATGGTACTAACAAACCTGTTATGGTGAGCAATGCTACCAGCAGCATCACAATAAGCGGCTGGTTGATGCCTGCCGGTTTGTGTTCGGAACCGGGTATTACCAATGTTACATCGCCTGCTACTTTCTTTCCTTTCAGCGTAGCACCGGCCATACCATCGCGCAGGTAATCGGGCAAGAACATAATATCTGCATTGGTCATTACCCTGTCTATAGGGCTGCCCAATAATATATTCACACCTACGCGCTGCCAGTGCACACGGTAAAAGTATTCGTTGATGATCTGGCGAAAGGTAAGACGGCTGTCTTCAGGTATTACCCGCGCGTATTTAAATTTGCTGCCCAGTGCAAACGGGAACACATCGCGGATGCGGGTAGCACAGTTATCAAAGAAGAAATCATATTTGTAATAACGGTACTCTTCCCGTGCATTGTTTTTCAGAAAGCTGTAGATGGCTTCTTTCTGCGGGCCGGTTATATGCAGTAGTTGCTCCTGCACACTGCGTTTGGCCGATGTGTATTCTGCCAGGAATGATTCATATGGGTAAAAGGATACATAGTATAGCAGTTTCCCCCTCATAAATTTCATCTGGAAGTTCTCTTCATACCCGTCAAACGTACCGTAGTTATATACAATATCGGTACCATTTACACTGTCTGTAATGCGTATAGCCGTGTGGCCGAACGTTTCATATATTTCATCGCCCACACCGCATGTAAGCAGGCTCACGCGCAAGTGGCTGTTGTCTGCAATGCTATCGGCAGGTGCTACTGCAACCGTATCGGTCTGCGCTATTGTGGTAAAAAAAGAGCAAGCTATAAGGAGTAATAATGTAAGCTTCTTTATCATGGCGGCAAAATAAGAAAAGGCTGCCAGTATCTGACAGCCTTACTTGTTATTTTTAAATTCTTGTTATTTATATCGAGTTCTGAGAACCACCAGCAGTCATAGAACCAATGTACTCCCGGTTCAGGCGGGCAATGTTTTCCAGCGATATACCTTTAGGGCATTCCGCCTCGCAGGCACCTATATTGGTACAGCTGCCAAAGCCTTCTTTATCCATCTGCTGTATCATGTTTGTAACACGTGTCTTCCGTTCAGGATCGCCCTGCGGCAGCATAGCCAGGTGCGATACTTTTGCCGATACGAACAACATGGCCGATGCATTAGGACAAGCTGCTACACACGCACCACAACCAATGCATGCTGCTGATGCGAATGATTCGTCGGCTTCATGCTTCTCAATGGGTATCGCATTTGCATCCACAGCATTACCTGTGTTTACAGATACATAACCACCGGCTTGTATAATGCGGTCGAAAGCCTCACGGTCTACCACCAGGTCTTTTATCACTGGGAAGGCATTGGCCCTCCATGGCTCTACTACTATGGTGTCGCCATCTTTATACTCGCGCATGTGCAGCTGGCAGGTAGTGGTATGATGCCACGGCCCGTGTGCACGGCCGTTGATATACATACTACACATACCGCAGATACCTTCGCGGCAATCGTGGTCGAAAGCGATAGGCTCTTTGCCCTCTGCTATCAATTGCTCATTCAGCACATCAAACATTTCCAGGAACGACATTTCAGAAGAAATGTTTTTCACCTGGTATGTTTCAAAACGACCTTTCTCGTTCCTGTTTTTTTGCTTCCACACTTTCAGTGTGAGATTCATATGGTAATGCTCCATAATGGTAATTTGACAATTTGACAATTTGGCAATTAGCTAATCACTGCTTTACTTGTCGCAATTATTTTAGTAATAATTTTTTCAATCTCCTTAAGCAATGCATCCAGGTGCGAACAGTCCGGATAACTGCTTGAATTTTTACAAAGAACTAACCAATATTTCGTTTCTTCCAGCTCTTTTGCCGCTATTTTAAACTTGTGTATAAAATCGGCTTTGCTTTCTGCGTTTTGCGCTTCATGAACGTTGGCACCTATTGATGTACCGCATTTCAACAATTGATTCGCAATAACGAATTTCCTTCTTTCTTCCAGCAATTCAACATACCTGATTATTTCAAGTGAAAACGCTATTGTTTTCGTTAAAATAATATTCTCGTTTCCATTCATTGGCACATTGTCAAATTGCCGAATTGTCTAATTATTTATAAGAGCGTTGCGTAGGATGAACCACATCGTAGATCAGATCTTCTTTGTGCAGTTCATACTGGCTTTCACCTTTATATTCCCAGGCTGCTACATACATATATCCTTCATCCTGGCGCAGTGCTTCACCATCCTCTGTCTGGTACTCTTCGCGGAAGTGGCCACCGCAGCTTTCGTTACGGTTCAGCGCATCTATACACATCAGCTCACCCAGTTCCAGGAAGTCGGCCACGCGGTTGGCTTTATCCAGCTCAGGGTTATGCTCATTTATTTCACCCGGTATGCGCACATTGCTCCAGAATTCCTTGCGCAATGCTTTTATTTCTTCTATCGCTTCTTTCAGCCCTTGTGCGTTACGCGCCATACCGCATTTATCCCACATTATTTTGCCTAAGCGTTTGTGGAAACTTTCCACGCTTTCCGTGCCCTTAATGCTCATCAGTCTGTTGATGCGCTCACGCACTTCATTCTCTGCAGCTACAAATGCCGGGTGATCAGTTGGTATCGCTTTGGTACGGATATCGTCCGCCAGGTTGTTACCCAGTGTGTATGGTATTACAAAGTAGCCATCGGCCAGGCCCTGCATCAGTGCCGATGCACCCAGGCGGTTGGCACCGTGGTCGCTGAAGTTAGCCTCACCCAGTGCATACAAGCCGGGTACGGTTGTTTGCAGTTCATAATCTACCCATATGCCACCCATGGTATAGTGCACCGCAGGGTATATGCGCATAGGCACTTCATATGGGTTCTCACCTGTTATCTTTTCATACATTTCAAACAGGTTACCATATTTCTCTTTTACTACATCTTTACCCAGCGCTATGATAGTAGCCTTGTCAGCATTGGCTAAACCCTGCTTGTTAGCTTCTATCTTACCATAACGCTCTATGGCCGAAGCATAGTCCAGATACACTGCTTGTTTAGATGCACCTACACCATAACCGGCATCGCAACGCTCTTTTGCGGCACGGCTGGCCACGTCGCGCGGTACCAGGTTACCGAAGGCAGGATATCTGCGCTCCAGGTAATAATCCCTTTCTTCTTCAGGTATCTCGTTGGCTTTGCGAGTATCGCCTTGTTTTTTAGGCACCCATATACGGCCATCATTACGCAGCGATTCCGACATCAATGTCAGTTTCGACTGGTGGTCGCCACTTACAGGGATACATGTAGGGTGTATCTGTGTAAAGCATGGGTTACCGAAGAAAGCACCTTTCTTGTGCGCTTTCCACGCGGCTGTTACGTTACTGCCCATTGCGTTGGTAGACAGGTAGAATACGTTACCATAACCACCGCTGCACAGCAGTACGGCGTGGCCAAAGTGGCGCTCCAGCTCACCTGTTACCAGGTTGCGTACTATCACACCACGCGCCTTGCCTTCTACCATTACGATATCCAGCATTTCGTGGCGGCTATATTGTTTTACGTTACCAAGGGCCACCTGGCGTTCCAGTGCCTGGTAAGCTCCTATCAGTAGCTGTTGCCCGGTTTGTCCCGCTGCGTAAAAGGTACGCTGTACCTGTGTACCACCAAAAGAACGGTTGCTCAGCAGGCCACCATACTCACGTGCAAAAGGTACACCCTGTGCTACGCACTGGTCAATGATATTGGCACTTACACTCGCCAAACGGTAAACGTTTGCTTCGCGTGCACGGTAGTCACCGCCTTTTACGGTATCATAAAACAGGCGGTAGGTGCTGTCACCATCATTCTGGTAGTTTTTAGCGGCATTGATACCACCCTGCGCAGCAATAGAGTGCGCACGGCGCGGACTATCCTGAAAGCAGAATGTTTTTACTTTATATCCCAGCTCGCCCAGTGATGCGGCTGCAGATGCACCGGCAAGGCCGGTACCTATTACAATTACTTCAAGCTGGCGTTTATTGGCAGGGTTTACCAGTTTACAAGTGGATTTATACTTTTCCCACTTTTCAGCCAGTTCGCCTGCAGGTATTTTAGAATTCAGTGGCATATCTTCTACGCTATGAAAATGTTTATTAAAATATAATTACACGCTTACCCTATCCAATGAAAGAAGAAAGCTATCGGCATCAATGCAAAGATGATAGGTACGATAATGGAAAAACCAACGCCTACCGCTTTTATCATGCCCTTATACCTGTTGGTAGCCAGGCCCAGCGTTTGAAAGGCACTGTAAAAACCATGCACCAGGTGCCATGCCAGCGATATGCAGCCAAAAAGATATATTACTACGATTATCGGGTTTTGGAATGTATCGCGCATCATGCCATACAGGTCCAGCTCACCATTGCCCATTGTTTGAGAAGCACGGTTAGGGGCCCAGAAGGCAGAGATATGTATTACCAGGAATAACAGGATGAGCGTACCCAGTATGCCCATAGAGCGGCTATACCATTTGCTGGTAGCATTACCTGCAGATACTGCGTAACGCACGCTGCGGCCCGAACGGTTCTTAGCCCACAACTTCAGGCCTTGTACAATGTGAAGTATCAAAAAAGCAAAAAGGCCGATTTCAGTAATACGAATAACAACATTTGTACCCATGAAATGTGCGGCCTCTGTAAATTTCTCACCACCATCGTTCCAGAAAATCATTGCGTTGACGTAACAATGGACTACCAGGAACAGGATGAGAAATAACCCGGTAAGTGCCATCTGAAGTTTTTTACCTACCGAGGTAGAAAATGAATTTTTCCAAGACATAAATCCCGATAAATTGATTTGTAATTTGATTGTAAAAATTTCCCGATTTTGCAAAGATAATAGCCAAAACCTAAAACCTAAAGCGAAAATCAATAAAGAACATATTTAATTATCCATATGGATGCACTAAATGCTTGCTACTCACCTGCATCCAGCCGCAGCATTTGGTTATCTATCAAATGAAACAAGTGCTGCGGCTGGAATGTTCGCCAGTTGGGATGCTCAAACAGTTTAACATACTTATCTATATGACTGCGCGTAAAATCATATTGCGTTTGCTGCGGCATGTCTATCGCGGCTATCCACCCTCCTTCATCTTTTATATCGTCATACCACTCTTCATAATACGCATCATCGCTGCTATGAAAGTTCATCACATTCTCGCTTATGAGGATAAACTTGTAGATGCCTTTATCTATCAATGGGTCTATAATGCTGCGCTTTAGCTGCATGATGTCGTTTTCCACGGCATCATTCCACTCGCCCATCAGTTCTATAATGGCGTAGTTCAGCTCATAGTCGGCAAAGAGTATCTTCAGGTACAGCGTGCGCGACCCAAACTCATCCCATTGCGGATGTATGTAATAATTGTAAACCGTATTGGAGAACTCAAATTCACTATACTCCCTTCCATAAAAGGGAGAGTTCTCATCTTCCTCGGCTGTGTATAAGTGTCGCCAGTTATAGTATGGTTCTATTTCGTGCATCTATAATGTTGCGTTTCCAAACTTCTCCTGCCATGCCATCACTCCACCTGTTACGTTTTTGGTATTGGTAAAGCCCATCTGTTCCAGCACCATACATGCCTGCATGCTGCGCTTGCCACTACGGCAGTGCACAATAAGCTCTTCATTTTTCAGCTCATCCAGTTCATCTATCTGCATGCTCATGATGTTACCCAGTGGTATCAGCTTGGCACCGATGTTGAATTCAGCATATTCATCAGGCTCCCTTACATCTATCACGTTCAGCTTCTCACCTGCATCTGCTCTTTGTTTCAGTTCTTCTACAGATATTTCCTGCATTGTATGTTGGTTTAATATTTTACTATTTTTTGCGGTGCTAATACAAGGCCATCTACTGCCAATCGCACAAAATACATCCCCGGCACCAGGTCTTGTATATCCACATACTGCTTATTTTCTATAGT
>JANLJF010000028.1 GCA_029255605.1 Azovibrio restrictus | reverse complement strand
ATTTTTCAGACGGTTCCAAACCTGCTTTCGATGTATTTGAAAAAGCATATACCGGCTACATCAACCTGCTGAATGCAGGAAAGCTGAATGCCGAAAAACAAGTCATTACCATATGCGACATGTCTCTTTCATCTAATACGAACAGGATGTGGATCATAGACCTTGCAGCCAGGAAAGTATTGCTGAATGATTATGTAGCGCACGGACAAGGGTCGGGTGATGAATATGCTACGGCATTCTCTAACACCAACAATTCGCACCAAAGCAGCATAGGTATGTATGTAACGGGCGATACCTATATAGGTGAACATGGCCGTTCACTATACCTGCATGGTATGGACAACGGCTTCAATCATAATGCATATAAACGCAGCATAGTAGTGCATGGTGCTAACTATGTAAGCAAAGACTTTATAGCGCAGCACAAACGCCTGGGCCGCAGCTGGGGTTGCCCTGCCGTGTCTGACAAGTTATCTAACAAAGTGATAGATATGATAAAGGATGGTACCGTTCTTTTCATCTACTATCCGCAGGCAAAGTATATGCGCACCGCATACTGGATCAACAAAAAAATAGACCGTATGCCTTCAAACCTTGATGAACCGTTTCAGCCTGTAATGGCAATGAACGCCAAAGGCCCTGTAAAGGTAGTGTATGAATATGGCCCGCTTACCAAAAGCATTTCGGAAGCAGTGAGCCGTATACAATTCCCACTGTACTAACTGAAGTAATTTAAGTAGTTATTTAGTTCAACAATGCCTGCAACTTTCTATCCCTTTTATAAATATCGGGGATGAAATGGATGCGGGCATTTTTGCTATCTTCAAATGCCGTGAGATATACGATGTGAACGGGTATCTTATTGCTCAGCACCTCGTAGCGCGTTTTCTTGGTTGTGATAACAGAGTCTATACGCTCAATGGGATAGCGTTTACCATTCAGTTCCATTAAAATAAATTCTGCCATTTCTTTAGGCTGCTGCACCCGTATGCAACCACTGCTTTTAGCGCGGTCTTTCTTACCAAAATCTTCGCGATGCGGTGTATCGTGCAGGTATATATCCCATTTATTAGGCAGGTTGAATTTTACATAGCCCAGTGCATTATCATCGCCCGGTGCCTGGCGAAATACATAGCGCTTATAGTTGCTGGCCGTAACAACGGAAGGGCTTACCTGGTTGCCTTTGAAATCATACACTTTCAATCCTTTCCGGTTGAGGTAAGCTGCACCGCTTTTCAACAAGCCGGGCAATACATCCTTCTTCAAAATAGTAGGTGGCACCCCCCATGGCGGATTGATGACCACATTAGCCATATAGGCATTGAGGCTCGGTGTTTGCCGGATGCTTTTACCCACTACCACTTCCATATGCATGGCATTTTCCCCATCTACACGCAGGAACAATTCCATCAACGGCACATTTACCAGCAGGTATGTATCTTCTATTTTTTGCGGCATCCAGCGTATACGTTCCTGGTTCAGCGCAGCGCGTGCCCTTACGCTATCTATAGCATTGGTAAGGTAAAAGCGGGTAGTACTATCCAGCTTCCCGGTTTGTTTCAGGCCTAAATAGTATTGATAGCTTTTTAGCAACAAAGACGTACCCGTCAAGGAATCGCTACCTTCCGGCTGCCAGGGCAGCTCTGCATTCAGTACAATGCTTAGGATGCTATCCCCTGCATCTTCACCGGCCATTACTGCAGCTTTGGCTTTTATATAATTGCTATCGGCTGCCAGTGCCGCATATTTCTTTTGCACATCGCGCAGCATTTTGTAGGTGGGCAAATGGCTGCGAAAGGAATCTAATGAAGGATAATCTGCTTCTCCCTTACCCATGGCAGCCAGCAAGCCATAAGGCGCCCATGCAGAATCATTGACATGAAACCACAAAGAATCGGCCTGCTTAGGTATCACAAGGCCTAACAACAGATCGCGCGAGGCGAGCAGGTAGCTATGCGTACATGCCGTATCCAATGCTATCACATCGGCTACCGATACTTCTTTAGCAGCACGGTATTTATTCAGCATTGCCCGCAGGTCTTTCAGCCTGTAGCGTTCCGTATTGATACCATCATGCTGCATATCAGCCAGCTCATTAAACAGGCGCACTACATAGCTGGTATCGCCATTTTCCGTAAGCCAAATAGGGTAATATTCGCTATCCTTATAAGCTTTCTGCATTACCTGTGCTACATCAAATATTTTCTTTTTAGCCCAAATGCTGTCATTGTTATGCGGTTCAAATATTTCAGACAGCGCATCGGCTGCATCATTTTCATCAAACTTAGCAGCTGCACCTTCTATCATTTTATGCGTGGCACTGGCACTCCGTGCTTTTCGCGAGCGGCATGATGTGGTGATAGCAATGGCTAACAATAAAACAATGGAGCTAACTATCCAGATGTTTGAAGTACGGGGGTGTTTATGTATTTTCATTAAAAGGGGTAATAAAACCTATGATATGGGGTAGGTACAAAAACCATTCCTAACCCGAAGCCTATAATAATTCCTTAACAGGATCCCAGAAAACCTTGCTGAAGTTGACCACTTTATCATCTTTCACCTCTATTCCTTCTTTTATCAGCAGTTGTTCCATTTTTTCCGGCGGACTGAAATGATGCTTGCCGGTGAGCATACCATTGCGATTGGCCACCCGATGTGCAGGCACCTTTGGTTTTACGCCAGCGCAATGGTTCATAGCGTAGCCTACCAGCCGCGCACCCGACTTGGCACCGATAGCAGCAGCTACTGCGCCGTAGGAAGTAACCCTACCCTTCGGCACGCTGCGCACTACATCATAAATAATGTCGTAAATGTTTTCCTTATCCGGTGTTTTGATCATTGGTCCTGCGGTTTAATAGTTCACTGCGGCGTGGTTCGGAAACATTTATATACTGATACGGGCAGTGCAGGCAACCGTTACCACAACATACACCGCGCTTCAGGTGATATGCCTCTGTAAATACCAGCCTGCCATCGGGCAGTATATAATAGTCAATGCCCTCAGTCATCTGCTTCATGGTTTTGAAAACGTTTAGGCAGTATAATTGGTTTATCGGGCAAAGAGAAAGATATGAAATAGATGGTGCGGCCTTCTGCCAGGTGCATCTTTTCATAATAGGTTTGAATGGCTAATGGGCCTGTTGCCATACCCTTACCATATATATCGGCAATATTCTCATGAATATTACACCCCTGCTCTGCAATGGTTTCCAGCGTGAACTCGTACAGTTCTTTAGAATCGGTCTTCAGGTTGATGGTAGCACCGGGCTTTAATATCTGCTGGTATTGGTGCAGGAAACGCGCATGCGTGAGCCTGTTCTTGTCCTTTGAATCTTTAAGGAAAGGATCGGGGAAGATGATCCATATCTGCGATACCTCGCCGGGTGCGAAGTATTCTGTTATCTTACCTATATGTATACGCAGAAAGCCTACATTGTCTAAACCTTCTTGCAGCGCAGTTTTAGCACCAGTGTATATACGGTTGCCTTTTATATCTACACCAATAAAGTTGCGGTCTGCATGCTCACGGCCCAGGCCTACACTGTATTCACCTTTACCGCATGCCAATTCCAGTGTTATCGGATTATCGTTTTTGAAAAACGTATGCCACTTGCCTTTCATGCCTTCAGGATACTGCAATACATTCTTATACGTATCAATAGCCGCAAACTTTATTAACTTTTTCTGACCCATAGGGCGGCAAAGATAAATCAATATTCAGTGTGCGGAATTTCCGCTTGAGTTAAATATAATTTTTGCCTTATAAGTTTTTTCGTTAATTTTAGTACAGATCTTTTTAGCCAGGATTAGTCCATTTTCTTCGAGCCAGAATTTTTACAGGAAAAGAGCCGTGCCCTCATTTATTCTTAACCTTTAAAAGCTATGTATGAAGCAAAAAACTTTACTCTTTACCGCATTTGCATTAATGCTGTATGTTTCCCTGACCAGTAAAATTACAGGCCCTGCGGCTGCAGGCGAAGGCAACAAAACCGGGGGACCGGGATCGAGCAACCAAACCTGCAATACAACAGGTTGTCACACCAGTGGTATCGGTACTACTACCGGCACGTTTGAAGTACGCAAACGCTTTCAACCGGATTCCAATACCATCGTCAATTCTTATGTGCCGGATTCTATGTACACGGTAAAATTCAGCGGCTCCCACCCTGTTAATACCAAATTCGGGTTTCAGTTGATGGCCGTAAAAATAAATGACAGCAGTAATGCCGGTACCTTCTCAAACCTGCCAGCCAAAGTACATACTACGGTAGTGGCAGGACGAACATTGATGGAACATTCGGATACCTTATCAAAAACGGGCAGTAATTATGAAGTGACTTTTACATGGAAAGCCCCTTCTTCAGGTAGTGGCCAGGTACGTTTTTATGGCGTATTCAATGCTGTAAATGGCGATGGCACACCAGGAGGCGACCAACCCAGCGCCAGTATCATGCTGGCCCTGGCAGAAGCACTATCTGTAGAAGACCCGGGTAATGCCATTACATTTGATGTATATCCTAATCCGGTTGTAAATACCATGAGCCTGCGCCTGAAAAACGCAATGGGAGGCACTTATAGCATAGCCGTGTTTGACAGCTATGGCCGCCGCATCAGCACACAAGAAATAAAGATACCGACAGGCACAGCCAACATACCGGTGAACACTGCCAACTGGAGCAGTGGCCTGCACTATGTGCAACTGAGCCGCGATGGTAACCAGAAAGTGATACCTGTTGTAAAACAATAACCATTTATACCAATCATTCATGTACCAAAGGCGTTGCGTATGCAGCGCCTTTTTATATGAGTATCAATACGGCATATAGTAGCATCATACCATCTACAAGCGCCAGATATACCCTGTCGGAAGGATGACGTTTGGTATAATGGATGACCCCCATGGTTGTGATAGCAGTAATCATTTCAGCAGAAAGGCGCTGCAAAGATGGGTAACGTATATACTGTACCACGCTTAGTATGGCAAACAATACAATAGCTATATGTATAAGCCGGTAGCTGTTTTTAACACCTATGCTATTGGGCAAAGTGTATATACTGGCATCCATGTCTGTTTGCATATCCCTTATATCAAAGGCTATGCACAGGGCCAGCATGAAGATGAAACGTATCAGTATTTCGAAAGGATAAGCCCCCAGTTGTTTATCCCAATAAAGAATTGGCAGAACGGCGGTGACAATCGTCCATACGCTGACGAGGGTAAACAGTTTTATCCAGCCGAAATCTTTTATACGCTTCTTATTTCTAAGTGGTAGCAATGGTATGGAGTATGCGAATGATAATAGCCCTAATACCCCGCATGCCAGCCATATTTTCAGCGGCAAGAATAACAACCCGGTGCCAATCAGAGCGATGCCCGTGAGGATAGCGCCGTAATGCCATATCATATAATATTGCGACCATCCGTACCTGTCAGACAAGTCGGGCGATGAGCGCTTGAATATAAAATGGACATTATACACCAGCAGCGTGCTGCCGAATATCAATGCATGCAGCGGGGTAACCAAAGGTGGCCTGTAGCTGGTAAAAAGCCTTTCGGTAGCCATGCACAAACCTGTGGCACAACAAGCTGCAAAAAAACTTGTATATAGTACCCAGTTGATAAACTTATTCAGTAACGACGGCATTGATACAAACAAAAATACGACTATGAACCATAGCCGTATTTAAGAATGTTTATGAACGAAAGAAATTACAGCGGGATATTACCGTGTTTACGCTTCGGCATATTCACCACTTTATTTTCCAGCATTTTGAAGGCTTTGATGAGCTTAGTGCGTGTTTCAGAAGGCATGATCACCTCGTCTATAAAACCACGGGCAGCTGCACCATAAGGGTTTGCAAACTTCTCGGTGTATTCCATTTCTTTTTCTTTCCACTTTGCATCATGGTCGGCAGCCTCCGCTATCTCTTTTTTGAAGATGATCTCGGCAGCACCCTTGGCACCCATTACGGCTATTTCAGCCGTGGGCCATGCATAGTTCAGGTCGGCACCTATGTGTTTGGAGTTCATTACATCGTAAGCGCCACCATAAGCTTTCCGCGTGATGACTGTCACCTTCGGAACTGTTGCTTCACTCAAGGCATACAGCAACTTAGCACCATTCACTATGATACCATTCCATTCCTGATCAGTACCGGGCAGGAAGCCGGGCACATCTACCACCACCAATAATGGAATGTTAAAAGCATCGCAGAAACGAACGAAGCGTGCACTTTTCTTACTCGAATCTATATCCAGTACTCCTGCAAGGCTGGCAGGCTGATTGGCCACCACGCCTATGCTGCGGCCTCCTATACGTGCAAAACCTACTACTATGTTTTGTGCATATTCTTTATGCACCTCCATAAAAGAATCCGCATCTACTACTTCTTCTATTACCTCTTTTATATCATAAGGCTGGTTAGGGTTCGCAGGGATGATGCTATCCAGTTTCGCCCTGGTTTCGTCTGCTGCTTCATATGGATATACAGGCGCTTCTTCTTCACAGTTCTGCGGCATATAGCTTAGCAGGCGCTTGATGTTTTCGATGCACTCTACCTCGTTGGCACATGCAAAATGTGTAACCCCCGATTTAGAAGCATGTGTCATAGCACCACCCAGTTCTTCGCTGGTTACATTCTCGTGCGTTACCGTTTTTACTACGTTAGGGCCGGTTACAAACATGTATGAGGTATGCTCCACCATCATAATGAAATCTGTAATAGCCGGAGAGTATACTGCCCCACCCGCGCATGGGCCCATGATGGCCGATATCTGCGGTACTACACCCGACGATTTCACATTGCGATAAAAAATATCTGCATATCCGCCCAGCGATACTACACCTTCCTGTATACGGGCACCGCCACTATCGTTGAGGCCAATTACAGGCGCGCCATTCTGTATGGCAAGGTCCATTATCTTACATATCTTCTCTGCATGTGTTTCTGAAAGGCTGCCGCCAAACACGGTAAAGTCTTGCGAGAACACGTATACCAGGCGGCCATTAATGGTGCCGTAACCCGTTACTACACCATCGCCCATGTACACTTCCTTTTCCATACCAAAATCGCGGCTGCGGTGTGTTACCAGCATACCTATCTCTTCAAAAGAGCCTTCATCCAGCAATAGCTGTAAACGTTCACGTGCCGTTAGCTTGCCTTTCTTGTGCTGGCTTTCTATGCGTTTGGCGCCACCGCCCAGTTGTGCAGCTTCCTGCTTCTGTTTCAGTAAGGATACTTTGTCCATGTTTGGTTTTGAAAATCAGGGACAAACCTACTGCAAATGGCGCAAAGAATAACCATTTATAACACCCTTTTATATAATAAGCCTTTGCTTGTTTGTGCCACTATGATAACTTTACTATACCACCTCGTCGACGGAGCGCACGCTCGGTCTCATTTGTGACCGAAGCGCGGCAA
>JANLJF010000027.1 GCA_029255605.1 Azovibrio restrictus | reverse complement strand
GTGCAAAGGTAAGAAACCTTTTCATTCCTCCAAAACTTTTATCAGATTTTTTATTTCATGATAAACGTTTGATACCGAAACCTTAAGAACTAGCCCCGCTGTTTTATCGTTGGGAGTGCAAAAGTAGAAAACATTTCACAGCTTCCAAATTTTACACTGCATATTTTTAATCTCTATTTAATTTTCATCGCTAAATGGGGGTTTCGATAAGGCAGGACAATACAGATACGACTATATATAACCTGTAGCAAACGTTATTAGAAACAGACTAACCTCTTATAGTCTAATCTTATTGAGCTGGGCATGCATGCGGCGGATACGGTCTTCCAGTTTCTCGCTGGTCAGCTCTTCGCGCAGGCTATCCACTTTAATAGGGAAGCAGAAGGGTGTAAGGCTTTGGGGCCGGGCTATGATAATGTGCCCGTCATATATACGCTGCAAAGAACGGTACAGGCGTTCTGCTTCCACCTCATAGGCCAATACTTCATTATAAGCTTGCTGTAGTAATAAGTGGGTCGGCTCATTCTGCACCAGTACTTCGTATATAAGAGATGTGGAATTTTGCAGGTGGCGCTGTTTTTTATAAGCGCCGGGCATCCCCTGAAAAACAAGGCCGGCTATCACCGCTATATCGCGAAACTTACGTTTGCCCAATTCTGCCGCGTTTACACTACGCTGCAGGTCTGCATACCAGCCTTCGGGGCTGAATAGCGACATGATATTTTCTTCGGTTACAGGTATGGGCTGATCGCTCAATAGCTCGAAACCATAATCATTCATAGCTATAGAGAAGGTGATAGGCGTTATCTGCGATAGCCTATATGCCAGGAGTGATGCCATAGACTGGTGCACCAACCTGCCCTCGAAAGGATAAACAAACAAGTGATGCCCGTCTTTAGTGTCTATCAGTTCTACCAGCAGTTCATCCTCCCTTGGGATAGCAGATAGCTCACATTGCTTTTCAAATAAGGGCTCGAGGAATGCCAATAGGGGATGCGACTGTGGTGCTACGGCCGCCCTCTGAAAGGTTTGCCTCAACACCTCTCCGAGGTTTGCCGACAAAGGCAACCTTCCACCCTGCCATGATGGTACGATGGCTTTCCTGGCATTCGACTTGCGAACATGGGCTACCATATCCCGCGTCATTACCAGTTCCAGTTTCCGTCCTGCAAGGATGAATACATCGCCGGGGTTAAGGCGCGATATAAAGTATTCCTCTATCGTACCTACATATCCCCCACTCATAAACTTCACCTTCATCAGTGCATCGCCCACTATAGTGCCTATATGTAGACGGTGGCGCATAGCTACCCTGCGACTGGTAACACGATAGACACCATCGATATTCACCACCTTGTGGTATTCATCGTAATTATTCAGCAGGTCGCCACCGTTAGTTATAAATGCAAGCAGCCAGTTCCATTCATCTCGGGTAAGGTCGCGATAGCAGTTGGTCGATGTTACCTCTGCGTATAACACATCGCTTACAAAGCCCTCCCCTACTGCCCGGGTTACCATATACTGTATCAATACATCGTACGCAAGGATAACCGGCGAACGGCTTTCTATATATTGCTTATGATAAGCCTCCTGCAATGCAGCCGCTTCTACTATCTCCAGCGAATGTGTGGGCACAAAATAGATATTGCTCACCGCATTAGGTTCGTGGCCGCTACGACCGGCACGCTGCATAAAGCGTGCTATACCCTTTGGGCTGCCTACTTGTATCACGGTATCTACAGGACGAAAGTCGACACCGAGGTCGAGACTGGCCGTACATACTACTACTTTCAGGGTGCCGCTATGCAATTGTTCCTCCACCCACACCCGTACATCTTTTTCTATGGCACTATGATGCAGCGCCATAGCGCCTGCAAGATCGGGCGCTGCATCGAGCAATGCCTGGTACCACATTTCGGCCTGCGAGCGTACGTTTGTGAATAGTAGCGTAGAATTGCTATTATAAATCACAGGCAGCACATGGTTTATCATCTTCAATCCCAAGTGCCCAGCCCAGGGAAAACGCTCTACCGTTTCAGGCAATATCGTATGAATGGCTACTTGCTTGTTCAATTCTGCTTTTACGATAGTCGCATTTTCGCTATCATTACCCAGCAATACGTGTAGTGCCTCCTGCAGATTGCCTATGGTAGCCGAAATACCCCAGATGCGCAATGGATCGTAAACATTATCTTCTTGCTTTGCATGGCGTATGGCTTTTATACACGAAAGTGCTAGTTCTACCTGCACACCCCGTTTGGTGCCCAGCAGTTCGTGCCATTCATCTACCGCTATACACTTCAGGCTTTCAAATAGCGCCGGGTAATTCTTAGATGCCAAAAGCAAATGCAAACTCTCGGGAGTGATGATGAGTATTTCCGGCATTTGCTGTTTTTGCTTCTGTCTTTCGCTAACAGGCGTATCGCCATTGCGGACTGCAACCCGCCACGGTATCTGCAACTCAGCCAGCGCTTCCTCCATAGCGCGGCCTATATCTTTTGCCAACGCACGCAAGGGGGTTATCCATAACAGTTGCAACCCGTTCTTTCGTTTGGAAGTGTAGTCTTTGTTATTGTTGATGTAGTCGATCAATACCCCCAGAAATACGGCATATGTTTTACCAAAACCGGTAGGCGCATTTACAATACCGTTCAACCCCTCCACATATAGCTGCCATGCTTCCTGCTGAAAGGCAAAAGGTTTTAAGCCCTTAGCATTCAACCAGGCATCGATAACACTGAATCCATCTGCGGCACTTGGCTTCTTCCGGGGCATTTATTTTTTAGATGCGATTACTGAATACACAATCGGCAGCTTCTGTTCCATGCCCTTTATATAGTACTTGCCGGTTTCACCTGCTACAATGCTATTAAAGCAGGGATACGGCGAATAATCATACTCACCGAAATGATCTATTTGCAACCCTGCTTTCAACAAAGCAGAAAAGACCTCAGACAAAGGATGATTCCATGATACTGCGGCAAGGTTGATGTCGGCAGATTTATCAGCATAGGTACCAGTCTCTGTTTCTACAATGGTTTCCGTATTGAAATAAGGGTACTGCACATAGGTAAAATCATTATCAAACATCCACACTGCGGGGTGAAATTCAACCAATATCAATTTGCCCCCTGGTTTTAAAAAATGTGCTACTACCTGTGCCCACTTATCCATATCGGGCAGCCAGCCCAGTACACCATATGTGGTATATACTATATCGAACGACTGCTTCAATACTTCCGGCAAGGCATATACATCCGACAATACGAATTTTGCATCGAGCCGCAATTCCTCAGTGAGTCCGCGCGCTATTTCTATGGCCTGGTCTGAAAAATCGACACCGGTAACTTTTGCCCCCATACGTGCCAGCGACAAGCTGTCCTGCCCAAAATGACATTGCAGATGTAGCATGTCTTTATCTGCAATCTCGCCCAGCAAATCCAGTTCGATGTCTTTCAGCGATGTTTTACCTATTTTAAAAGCATCCATTTCATGAAAATCTGACTTAACATGCACATGGGTACGCTTATTCCACAGTTCGCGGTTCACCTTAAGATAATCAGGCAGTTTTTCCATCTCAAAACGTTAAAATGTTCTAATAAATGAAGTTAAGGGTTTCGGTTACAATGATTGTACCGACATTTGCACTCTTTATAACCCTATCAACGATAAACCAGTACACATTGTATAGCTAACTGTTTCTTTTTTTACCCATATGCCGAAATCGTTTATTCCGGCAATAGACAATTGAAAGTGTAGTAATTGCAAAGAAATAACTACCTTTAAAAACAGCCAACAAGCATGGAAGAAGTATTTATATTGATAGCTGAGGATGATGCGGATGACCGTTTTTTACTTCAAACAGCTTTTGAAGAAAACGGGTTTAAAGACAAGCTATGCTTTGTAGAGAACGGCATAGAACTATTTGACTACCTGGCTGAAAACAAAGGCCCTACCGGCAATACACTGCCCAGATTCATTATGCTGGACTTGAACATGCCTAAGAAGGATGGCAGGGAAGTATTGACAGAACTGAAACAACACAATACATATAAGAATATACCGGTAGTAGTATTCAGCACTACACACAATGAACAGGAAATGCGCCGCTGCTACGAGCTGGGCGCCAACTCATACATCACCAAGCCCAATAGCTTTGAAAGCCTGCTAAAAACAGTAGCCACGCTCCGCAGCTTATGGATGGAAGGGCGCACCATACCGGCGTAACCTTACAATATGCTGACAATCAACATTTTGGTTTAATAAAATGAATTGTGGCATGGTTTTTATAAAGAATAGGGGGAGTTATATAGTATAAAGAATTTGAGGTAGAAAAATCTAAATGAGTATAAAAACCTATCTTATGTTGGACCAAAGAAGCGTATTGATAATAGATGATGAGAGTGACCTGTGCCAGCTATTAAAGAGTTACCTGATGCGCAAAAATTATGATGTACACATTGCGCATACCCTTGAAGATGGTATGAATATCGTTAAGACATTGCATCCATCGATGGTTTTCCTTGACAATAATTTACCGGATGGCATAGGTTGGAAACTGGCACCTTTCCTGGCAAATGAATACCCCGGCATGCAGATAAACTTTGTTAGTGCATTCGACTCTCAGGTGCCCAATATGCCACCTGCTTCAAAATATACCGTGATAGAAAAGCCCATCAGCTTTGTAGACCTGGAACAACGTGTATTTGGAGTAGCATAAAAGAATTGATTGATTACCTGGTATAAATATTAGAGCTGCATCAATGATGCAGCTCTTTCTTTTTTGGATATGCAGCACTTATCAAGACCTGCGTATAAGGCCCAGCAGTAACGATATAACAGCCAGTACCAGCAATATATGTATCAGGCCCTTTACGCTGTATACAAAAACGCCCAATATCCAGCCAATCACCAAGATAACAGCAATGATGTACAAAATAGATCTCATAAATAGTGGTTTTGAGAAACTGTTGAAAACAATTATGCCATGGAATACGTTTTTATGTAATAATCAAAACTTTACGGCTGTTATGGATTTGCATTCCCACCTACCTTACTGGCTCATCAAAAACGGTATTATTTCTACATTTCCATCTTTAAAAAAAGATGAACATACAGACATAGCCATTATTGGTGCCGGTATCAGCGGTGCATTGGCAGCATATTATTTAGCAGACTGTGGCTATAAGGTAATTGTGATAGACCGCAGACATGCAGGCATGGGCAGCACTGCCGCCAGTACCGCATTGCTTCAATACGAAATAGATACACCTCTTAGTAAACTGATAAAGCTGGTGCCAAAACAAGATGCGATACAGGCGTATAAATTGTGCAGGGAAGCGATATACACGATACAGGAAATATGCAGGCACATAGACACTACTGCACACTTCAGGATAAGAAGCAGCTTGCAGTATGCCAGTTATAAAAAGGATACAACAGCACATAAACAAGAATACTTATTGCGCAAAAAAAAGGGCTTTGATGTAACCTGGCTGGAACAAGACGAAGTAGCAGATAAATACGGGTTTGATGCACCTGGTGCCATCCTTTCAAAAGATGGAGCGGAAATAGATGCTTATAAGCTTACCCATGGATTGCTGAACTATACAACAGCCAACGGCGCAACCGTTTATGACAATACAACAATAGAGCATATAACATGCACAAAGAATGGCACCACACTACAGACGAATACCGGATGTTATATAAAGGCGAAATACCTGGTAATAGCAGGAGGCTATGAATCGCTGCAGTATATACCAAAGAAAGTAGCAGAAGTACATTCTACTTATGCTTTGGTATCAGAACCTATGGATACGGAAACCTTCTGGTATAAGAATAGCATGATATGGGAAACAGCTATGCCTTACCTCTACTTTCGTGTAACTGACAAGAACAGGATACTGGTGGGCGGTAAAGATGATACCTTTTACAATCCCCGGCTAAGAAGTAGCCGTACAAAGCAAAAAGCACAGCAACTGATAGACACATTCACAAAGAAGCTACCGCATATACATATAGCTGCCGACTTCAGCTGGTCGGGCGCATTTGCTGTTACAAAAGATGGATTGCCATATATAGGCACCATCCCATCTTTACCTAATACCTATTTTGCCCTTGGCTTTGGTGGAAATGGCATTGTATTCAGCGTGATAGCAGCAGCCATCATCAGGGATATGATAATGGGCAAAAAAAATGCAGATGCCGGTATATTCTCTTTTAACAGGTAGGCTATGCAGCTTCTGTAGAAAATACGATAGTAAATGTGGTACCTACCCCTTCTGTTGAGGCTACTTCTATATTGGCATTATGCGCCTGCAATATATTCAGTGTGGCAGCAAGGCCCAGGCCCATGCCATTTCTTTTTTGTGTAAAATACGGTTCAAACAAACGGGTGATATTTTCTTCGCTGATACCACAACCATTATCTGCTATCTTTAAAACATAAGCGTGCGGCCTTTCTGTAAGCGAAACAGTAAGTTGGCCTTCCTGTTCCTTCATCGCCTCTATAGCATTGATAATAATATTGAGCAGGGCAATTTTCAACTTCTCCTTATCTGCATTCAACATCAATGGCACATCCGGATAACTGAGGTCTAGCTTTATTTTCTTCAACGTCAATCTGTCCATGGCCATACCCACCACTTCATCAATGATATTCTGAAGAATGTGCTGGTCCATTACCATTTCTGCAGGGCGGGCAGAGCTTAACAGTTCACTGATAAGATCATTAATGCGCTTACTGTTGCGGTCTATAATATCAAGATACATATTGTCTGCTGCGGCTTCCTGCAGCATCTGCTCTACAGATAGTGTAATATTATTCAGCGGGTTTCGCACCTCATGCGCCAGTGTACGCACCAGCCTTCCTGTGGCCGCCAGCTTTTCTGCACGCAGGTTTGCTTTTTCTATTTTCTTTAGATTGGTAATATCATGAATGATACCCTGAAAATATATCTTGCCTTCTGTGCCTTCTTCCTGTGCGGCTGTAAGGATACAATACTTGCGTTCATTGTTTTTGTTCAGCAGGCTTACTTCCCAGTCTTCAACCTCATTGTTTATTGAAAGTACTTGTTGCAGGTACTTCTTATGCTGTGCCTGCTCCACGATATCGCCCAGGTTCATTTGCAAAGCTTCTTCCCGGGTATATCCCAACAAAGTAGATATCGCATCATTTACATCTATGAAATTCAAATCCTCGTCTGCAAGAAAAATAACATCTTTCGACCGTTCAAATATCCCTTTGTATTTACGTTCATTCGCCTTCAGTGCTTTTAATGTTTTAGCACGGCCCAAAGCATAGCGGATGCTACGTTCCATCTTTTCTACATTCAGCTCTGTTTTTACAAGATAGTCCACCGCGCCGGATTCCATCGCTGCTATATCCACATGATAACTTCCTTTACCCGTTAGCAGGATGATAGGCTCTTCACATTGATGCTTTAGTGCATCGTGTAATAAGTCAACACCAGATTTTGCCCCTAAACGATAATCTACAAAGTACAGGTCATACTTCTTTGCTATCATCGCTTTTAGTGCATCTTCATAATTATTACACCAAT
>JANLJF010000026.1 GCA_029255605.1 Azovibrio restrictus | reverse complement strand
CATAACCCTGGAAGCAGAAAACATAAAAAACACTCAAAAGCTCCTGCTGCAATAAGCAACTAACTATTAAAAAGAATTGGCCCGAATCACAGGCCAATTCTTTTTCCTATTTTTAATATTAAAACCTTTATCTTTTAACTTCATGAATTAACCTAACCTTAATCTTTTTTATTATGAAAAAAACCATCCTATTCCTATTAGCTTTCATCATTAGCTACTCCTGTTTCGCACAATGCGCATCGACATTTAGCCTATCGGGTTTGCCGTCCATGCCCACCCAAAAACTGAGAATACAGCTCACCAACAGCTCCTCACCTTCCACTCCACCGGGAACTTATACCGATTCCTACGTCTACTGGGGAGATACTTATTGGGAATGGGTTTCTACTGGTTCTTATGCTCACAATTATGCGACCCCCGGCACCTATAATGTATCCCTGGTAACGCGGGTATGGGATTCATCTACATATAGTATCATATGCTATGATTCTGTATCCCATTCTATTACAGTAGCCTACGATTCTTGTGCTACCGTATTAACTGATTCAATTCATAATCCTTTGAACCCCGACAGTGTAACCTTCTACCTGACCCATTTGGGCGCCGGTACAGGCATGTATTATTACTGGCTGTTTGGAGATGGTACTACGTATACTTCTACCAGCACCACCGTTTCTCACGTGTATAGCACACAGGGCGATAAACTAGTCACCGTTCTCGCAAGCGATTCCAATAGCAACTGCATAGATACGGCACGTGTTACCGTTCCCGGCGATTATTGCAAAGGCCTTAGCGCAGGCTTCACATCTTCTAATACAGGCACCGTAGTTACGTTTACCAATACAGGCACTACGGTACCCGGCGCCATCGCCAAGTACCGATGGTCTTTTGGCGACGGTACTTCTTATTCTTTGCCGAACCCAATTCATACCTATAGCGTAGCAGACAGTTATTGGGTATGCCTGTATGTAATATGGACGGACTCTCTTACAAGTAGTCTTCTATGTAGGGATACCATCTGCCAATTGATATCCGCAGTAGGCTCAAGCTCTACCAACGATATAGCGGGTTATATATTCCAGGACAGCACATTGGGCGCACCACGTGTAGATAGCCCTTACTATAAAGTTTGGCTGATACAATATGATTCTGCTACTACTTC
>JANLJF010000025.1 GCA_029255605.1 Azovibrio restrictus | reverse complement strand
AATATATTTGTTCCATAAGCTAAAGGTGGCAGTGAGCCCTTCATCTATCTGATAAAACCTTATACAGCGCCCTCTATCAACATCGTATTTAGCACTACTGCTTTCGCTGGATATAATCGTATCATCACCGTTACCTTTTTTATAATCTTTCAGGGAAATATTAACGAGTAATGTATTCTTATCCCACTCCCTTATTTCTGTAATGGCAGGTTTAAAAGAAGGTGTTTCCAGTATCATACTATTGACAACAGGATATTTAACATTGTATAGCGACCCGTATAAGCATTTATATAATTCATGCGTTACAGACTCGTCTATTGTAAAACTAATATTCTTCTTACCCAGCTTATCAATAACAGCCCACTTATTAAAAATGTTATCAATGATAATATGATTGCCATAAACATATATGGTATTTACATTTTTGTTTATGTAGGTGCTTCGCAGCGTATCTATCGTAACAAGACTCGTGTGATTGAAAATTTTGTTGATAGCGACTAAATCCAATCTTTTTAAAAGCCCCCTATAGACTTCTTCGTCATTTGTATTCCTGATAATAATTTCTGCATCATCTTTCGATGAAAGCTTTTTGTACAAGGTATCTGAATAATGAATAACTAACTTTGGGAAACGTTTAAAATCATATAAATTATCAATATCTATGGAGTCGCTTTTATAGCCTGATTCCATTACGATGTGTATTCTTTTTATTTCATTTTGTTTACTAAGCTCATACAAACCGGAGGTGCAAGAAATGCAATTTAGTGGACTTAGTGTTACATATACATCATCTGCCTTAACAACGGTAAACCACAGTAAAAAAATAATGGAATATATATACTTCATGACATTAGTTTATCTGTACGGCTGCAAATGCAGCCGTACAGCAATTAATAATCAATTAACAATTATGGTTCATCTACAACAATTACATCTACTGTATTCGGTGGCACCACATTTGGCAAAGCCTCAACGGATGGAACATCTGTATCTGTGCCCGCCCAAACAACTCTATGCCTTGTCCATTCAGTCCATCCGATATCCTCAAAATTGACTAAGACTTTGTTCGAGCCATCCTCATAAATAATAGCACAGTCACCGCTAGAACTTTTACATTCTATTCTATTTCCGCTTTTTTTTGCCTTGCCTGCCAAAACCTTTTGCGAGTGTGCGGCACTTGCCAGCAGCAGTAATCCTGCTACGATGATGATTCTTTTCATTTGATTTTGATTTTAGGTTTATGCTTACTCTATTTACCGCTTTTCAGCTTGCGCGGGCAATGTTTTAGGCCTAATATATTGCAATACTATACTAAAGATTGCAATTCGTAGTTTTGCCCCGTTTTTTTCACAGGGTTTCTAATATGTCCTTTCAAAGCTCGGCCAATATTGATGAAGAATTTAAATGACAATATATTTCTATCATTCTCAAAATAATATTTTGTTCATTTAATTACATTTTTCCTTACCTTTGCACTCCAATTCTCATATTGCTCTTATTAAGGTTGCATTTGGGAGAATAGGCCGGAGCTAATACTCTGGTAATTCGTTAAAACCAAAAAGATTAAAAAATGGCTAAAGAAATTACTGGCTATGTAAAGCTGCAATGTAAAGGCGGCCAAGCCAATCCGGCACCTCCGATAGGCCCTGCACTTGGTTCTAAAGGTGTCAACATCATGGAGTTCTGCAAGCAATTCAACGCTCGCACTCAAGACAAAATGGGTAAAGTATTACCTGTTCTGCTTACAGTTTACGCTGATAAGTCTTTCGAGTTTGTAATCAAAACCCCTCCTGCTGCTGTACAATTGATGGAAGCTGCTAAGATCCAGAAAGGTTCTAAAGAAAGCAACCGTAACAAAGTAGGTAAGGTAACCTGGGCTCAGGTAGAAGAAATTGCCAAAGACAAAATGGCTGATCTGAACTGCTTTACGCTGGATAGCGCCATGAAAATGGTTGCCGGTACTGCGCGCAGCATGGGTCTGACAGTTGATGGCGCTGCCCCCTGGAATAATTAATCCATTGGTTCACCTTATTCAAAATCATTGTAGCAATGGCAACAATCACTAAAAAAAGAAAAGCGGTAGACGCTAAAGTTGATAAAAACAAACAATACTCATTGGGCGAAGCTGCAGCACTGGTTAAAGACCTGAACTGCACAAAATTCGATAGCTCTGTTGACGTACACATCCGCCTGGGTGTTGACCCTAAAAAAGCAGACCAGGCTATCCGCGGTACTGTAAGCCTGCCACACGGTACAGGTAAAACAAAACGCGTACTGGTACTTTGCACGCCCGATAAAGAAGCTGAAGCGAAAGCTGCCGGTGCCGATTTCGTAGGCCTGGATGAATTCGTTCAGAAAATAGAAGGCGGCTGGACAGATATCGATGTGATCATCGCTACACCTGCTGTAATGCCTAAAATAGGTAGGCTGGGTAAGGTGCTGGGCCCTCGTAACCTGATGCCAAACCCTAAAACAGGTACGGTTACTAACGATGTAGCAACAGCTGTAAACGACGTAAAAGGTGGTAAAATAGCTTTTAAAATTGACAAAGCCGGTATCATACACGCTTCCATCGGCCGCATCTCTTTTGAGCCTAACAAAATAGCTGAAAACGTGCAGGAACTGGTAAATACACTGGTACGTATGAAGCCCGCAACGGCTAAAGGTACATACCTGAAAGGTATCAGCATGGCTTCTACAATGAGCCCCGGCATAGCTATAGACACTAAGAGTGTAGCTTAATTTGTGTGAACGAAAGGTATTTTAATTCCTTAAAAAAAATTTTGAAATGACACCAGCTCAAAAACAAGAAGTAATAGAAGTACTGAAGGAGAAATTCTCTCAGTACAACAATTTCTATATCACAGATACAGAATCGCTGAACGCAGCACAAGTGAGCACCCTGCGCAGGCATTGCTTTGATAAGCAAGTAGAGATGACGGTAGCTAAAAATACCCTTATCCGCAAAGCCCTGGAATCTCTGGACGCTGAAAAATACAGCGGCGTTATGGATTCTCTGCACAACGTTACAGCGTTGATGTTCAGCGAAAGCCCTAAAGAGCCCGCTCTGATCATCAGCTCTTTCCGTAAGGCAAACAACAATGAAAGGCCAGCACTGAAGGCAGCTTTCATCAATGGTGATGTATTCGTTGGCGACAACCAACTGACTGCACTTACCAACATCAAAACCAAAAACGAGCTTATCGGCGAAGTTATCGGTTTGCTGCAATCTCCTGCAAAACGCGTTATCGCAGCATTGCTGCATAATGCAGAAAAAGGTGGTGAAGCTGCTGAAACACCTGCCGCTGAAGCGCCTGCTGCTCCTGAAGCACCGGCTGCCGACGCTCCTGCAACAGATGCACCTGCTGCAGAATAATATACCGGCCGGGTACAAAACGGCACATTAAACATTGGCTTCCAAGTCACGATATAAATCAATTTTAAAAAACAACAATTAAAACATTATAACAATGGCAGACATTAAAGCATTAGCCGAATCATTAGTAAACCTGACAGTTAAAGAAGTTCAGGAACTGGCTGACGTATTGAAAGCGGATTATGGCATAGAGCCAGCTGCTGCTGCAGTAGTAGTAAGTGGCGGTGGCGACGGTGCTGGCGCAGCTGCTGCTGAGAAAACATCTTTCGATGTTATCCTGAAAAGCGCAGGTGCTTCTAAACTGAACGTGGTTAAAGTTGTAAAAGAACTGACTGGCCTGGGTCTGAAAGAAGCAAAAGAACTGGTTGACGGTGCTCCAAAACCAGTAAAAGAAGGCGTTAGCAAAGGCGAAGCTGAAGATCTGAAAGCTAAACTGACTGAAGCTGGCGCTGAAGTTGAAATAGCTTAATCTTACACAGATTATAGATACAAAGCCCCTCGTAGGAGGGGCTTTGCTATTTTACAGCCTTTTAAAAATCCGGCATCGTAAACTAAAAAAATTACAATTACGTTATTATCCTGTGTTTCAGTCAATAACAATTATAGGTAACTTGCCGCCCAACGCATGAATCATCAGCATAGTAAAAGACATAGGAGCTATCCATTCCTGGTTCTATCAACGGTATTATCGTTACTGCCCTCTATTATATTTTCACAACAGTTTGTAGGCCTTCCAACTACAGATTATTCCGCTATACATCAAGTACCACTCAATCCTGCATGGGTCAATAGCTCTGATAATGGCACAGAGTTCATGGCATTCTCATTTAGTGCACTGGCAGGTACCAATGCATACCAGTTCAAGCGGAAATGGGTACTGGATGGGTTTAGCGGAAAAGCCAGGGAAGGCAAAGATTATTTTGCCAATACAAGCCGAAGAATGAAACACATGTGGGCCAATTTCGACATTATGGGGCCTGCCGTATCCTTTAAGTATAAAGAAGAGCACCATATAGGTGTCTATACCCGTATGCGCCAGTTGTACCGTGGTGGCAATTTTAGCAGCTCGCAGTTTAGGCTATTCGGCGATAATACACCCGCAATTTATTATGACCAGGATGTCAACTTTAAAAAGGCGGGGTTCTCCGTACACAACTTCAGCGAGATAGGCTTTTCATATGGCCGCATACTGCGCAATGATGAATACCATATACTACGCGCCGGTGTTACCGTAAAGTACCTGATGGGCTTTGTAGCCGGCTCTGTATATACTAACGAACTTACATACAGAAGGGATAATAAAGACACCGCCGCCGCTATAACAGGTGACGTTACGGCCCTTTACACCTACAATGCTACTTCTTACCTGGATAATGATGCCAGTAACGACTTTTCGCAATGGTTTCAGCGGGCAGGTAAGGCCGGGCTGGGGTTAGATATAGGTGTGCAGTATGAATACCATCCCAATGGCACACCTAATGAAGAAACCCCTTACCTATACAGTATAGCTGCTTCTATTACAGACATAGGAGGGATAGGCTATGTGGCAGACAAGGGTAGCAATAACTATACGCTTACGGCCAGCAATGTGGTCATCAACAACCTGAGCCGCAAAGACTATGAAGGGCTGGACCAGTATATGGACCGCCAGGTAAAAGATAGCCTTATAACTGCAAAAGGCACCGTAGAGAAGTTTCGTATGGGGCTGCCCACAGCTTTCAGGGTAAATACCGACTGGAACCTGTCTCCGCAATTTAATATAGGTGTTAATGTATTGCTCAATATGAAAGGCAATGGTGGCGATATATACAGGCCGGCTTATGTTAACTATTTCAACATAACGCCTACGTATGGCAACCGTAAGTATAGCATCAGCGCACCTTTTTCCCTTATAGGTTATCAAAACCTGTGTATAGGTGCTGCATTCCGTTACGGGCCGTTTTATATCGGCTCTTCTTCCCTGCTCTCTTCTATGATTGTAAAGAACATCAGTAGTATAGATGCCTATGCAGGGCTGGTATTCAAGTTCAAAAAGACTTATAACTACTATACGGGCGAAGGGCGGTACAACCGCTTTCGTCCTTAAATGATAAAGGCCCTGCATGCAGGGCCTTTATCATTTTTATCTCCAATTAGTTAAAGTTGCCGTAAGGGGCGAATGGCTTTTTATCCAGGTAGAATATTACACTATCCAATATTATCTCATCCTGCTTGTTTTCAGGTTGTGGTGCCTGTTTGTAGATCGTACCATCTATCATACCGCGCATGGTACCATTCTGGCCACTTAACAGGTATATGAACGTATCTGCCAAAGCAGGGTCTCTGCGGTAGTATTTGTTACGCTTCAAAACCGTATCGTAGAATGAATACGTAAGGCCTCCATTTACAACGGCGTTTGTTTTACCGCTGTAAGAACTGTCATAACCAACAATTGTTATTGTCCTCCTGTAAATAGAATCATCTATCACCCTGCCCCATACGTGGCGGATACCGTCCGTATCTACCATGTAGTAAGCCGGGGCAAATACCAATGTTTTCCCATTCACTTTACCCTTCATGCTACCCAGCATTACTACGGGGTTGTTGGCAGGGTCCAACGGGTTCAAAATACCGTTATTGTCTTTATCAGGGTCGGTATCATATTTACCATTGTCGCAAGACCACAGGGCCAGCGCAGCAGCTGCAGTAAAAAGAGATGCCTTCAGGAGTTTTTTCATACGTAAAAGTTACTGAGTATAAAGATAGCAATCAGATTATAAAATCAAAATATCCTTACGCCTTCTTTTGTATCAATTGCAATTCGTCCAGTTGTTTATCATCTATGGCCGATGGCGCATCCAGCATCACATCCCTACCCGCATTGTTTTTAGGGAAGGCGATGAAATCACGAATCGTTTCCTGGCCACCCAGCAGGGCGCAAAGCCTATCGAAGCCAAAGGCAATACCACCATGCGGCGGTGCGCCATATTCGAAAGCCCCCAGCAGGAAGCCGAATTTCTCCTGTGCTTCTTCTTTATCCATACCCAGTGCGGCAAACATTTTCTCTTGCAGGTCGCGTTGGAAGATACGGATAGAACCACCACCTATTTCGGTACCGTTCAGCACGATATCATAGGCATTGGCTTTTATCTCTTTATACTTATCCGGGTTGCCCATCCATTCTATCTGTTCCGGCTTGGGCGATGTGAAGGGATGGTGCCGTGCTACCCAGCGGTTCTCTTCCTCATCATGCTCAAACAGCGGGAAGTCAATAACCCACAGCGGTTTATAATCATCCGGGTTGCGCAGGCCCAGGCGGTTGCCCATTTCCAGGCGCAGCTCGCTCATGGCTTTACGGGTACGGGTTTCTTTACCCGCCAGTATCAGTATCAGATCGCCTGCATTAGCACCGCAAAATGCTGCCAGGTCGTTCAGTTGCTGCTCGTTAAAGAATTTATCTACGCTGCTTTTGTACGTACCATCGGTGTTGCATTTCACGTTCACAACACCGGTCATACCTATCTGCGGGCGTTTTACCCATTCGGTCAGTTCATCCAGTTGCTTACGCGTGTATTCGCCGGCACCGGGTACGGCAATAGCCAGTATCGTTTCTGCCTCTGCAAATACTTTAAAGTCTACCGCGTTCAATACTTCTGCATGTACCCTACCCTCTGCCTTCAGGTTCTTCAGCTTCATGCCAAAGCGTATATCGGGCTTATCATTACCATAATGCCACATGGCATCGTCCCATGTCATACGCGGGAAGGCCTCAGTTACTTCCACGCCCTTAACATCGCGGAACACGTGCTTGAATAAGCCTTCAAACGTTTGCAATATATCTTCTTGCTCTACAAAGCTCATTTCGCAGTCTATCTGCGTAAACTCCGGCTGCCTGTCGGCGCGCAGGTCTTCATCGCGGAAGCATTTCACTATTTGATAGTACTTATCATAACCGCTCACCATCAGCAATTGCTTAAAGGTTTGCGGGCTTTGCGGCAGGGCGTAAAACTGTCCTTCGTTCATGCGAGAAGGCACTACAAAATCGCGTGCACCTTCGGGGGTAGATTTTATGAGGAACGGTGTTTCAATATCCCAGAAACCTTGTGTATCCAGGTAATTGCGTACCGACCGATTTACTTTATACCGCAACTCCAAGTTGCGGCGCAGTGTAGGGCGGCGCAGGTCGAGGTAGCGGTATTTCATACGCAACTCATCACCACCGTCTGTTTCTTCTTCTATAGTAAATGGCGGTGTAGAAGCCATATTCATGATGGCAAAGTCCATCACCTCTACCTCTACATCGCCGGTAGGTATCTTACCATTTTTATTGCTCCGCTCTACTACTTTCCCTTTCACTTGTATCACATATTCCCTGCCCAGTGGTGTTTCGTCCAGGCGGTTGTTCAGCGATTCGTTGAACAACAATT
>JANLJF010000024.1 GCA_029255605.1 Azovibrio restrictus | reverse complement strand
CGGGTGTAGCAGGTAGAGCGATTAAACCCGACGGTTGGTAGTTTATCACTTGTAAATGTGATAAAAGTAGAAATGTAATTAGCGTTAAAATACTCAACTACAATATGCATGTCTTTTAGTTCCTTTTATGTTGAACTTGATGAATGTACCTTTTTGAGAGGGAGTAGAATGCCTGAAAAAGATGGTTGTAATTATCCCGGTACATTGGATTTTGATTACAACAACGACACAAATACCCTTGAGATACTAACGATTAAAGTGACAAAGAAAATTGGTGAAGAGAAGTACGATTTTTTTAGTCAGCCATCTTCTGTTCCCATAGATGAGCTTCGCATCCGAATCGAATTTCTAAAGTCTGTAGTTGTGCATTATAATGATCTGAACCCTAATGAATACTTTTTTGCTTTTTTGGAGTAAAGTCAATTTGTTCACCCTCACCTTACCCACGTTTGCAACGACGATGTAGCAGGCACAGCGTTTTAAACGCGATAGTTAACACCCCACGCGTCATTGCGAGGCACGAAGCAATCTAATCACGTGTGTGCCCTCGTTTGGATAAGGTTACTTTGTCCCTATCTGCCTTCGCAGACACTTCCTCACAAAGACGGTGTAGCTGCTCAGCAGGCATCCATTGCTGAACGGTGCCATCGCCACTGTCGCTTCATAGTATTGCTATCGGTGATAAAATAATATTTCCCTCAATTGATGTACCTACATTTTCATCCCGGCATATTCCCGCTTCGTCATAATACCGTAACTTGAAACAGGGCTATGGCGTTATTTTTGATTGCCGTAACCTAAAGCAGTATGAAGAAAAAGACGCTGGTTTACATCATTATCCTTGTGGCTGCCATTGGCGGCCTGGTAGCCTACCGTATGTGGAACAAGCCGCACGAAAAAGTGGAAGACCGCAAGGGCATACCGGTTACCGTAGCCGGCATCACTAAAGAATATACCGATGATGAGGCCGCTGCCAATAAAAAATACCTGAACCAGGCGATAGAGATAGAAGGCAAGGTAGCCAGCGTAACCGCCAACCAGGATGGCGCCGTGGTAGTGGGCCTGCAGGCCGATGGTACCGATGGCACCGTGCAGTGCACCATGCGAGATAAAGATGTGAAGCTGGAAGCCGGGCAGCAGGTAAAGATACAAGGCTTCTGCTCTGGCAATACCATGTTTGATGTATTGCTGACCGACTGCGTGGTAAAAGAATAACTGTTAAATAAAATAAAGAACACACCCCATGAGGCGAATTGGCTTAATCATTGTTTGCTGTATAGGTATGATGGCAGCATGCGTGCACAAGAGTGAAACACCCACACCCGCTACTAATAATGGTGGTAATAACGGTGGTAACAATGGTGGCAACAACAATCCCAACCCTGCGGATACGGGTATTTGTTTCAGCCGCGATATACTGCCCATCTTCATAGCCAACTGTGCCCAAAGTGGCTGCCACGATGCAGCATCGGCAAAGGAAGGCTTTGTTTTCACCAGCTACGAAACCATTACACGTAAAGAATTTGTACCCGGCAATGCCGATGCTACAGAACTGTATGACGCCATTACCGAAGATGACGTAAGTAAGCGCATGCCGCAATACCCCAATCCGGCGCTAAGTGGTGAACAAAAAGCCCTGATACGCCGCTGGATAAATGAAGGTGCTAAAAACACCACCGGCTGCAGCACTCTCTGCGATAGCAACAATTACCTTTATAGCACCGCTGTAAAGCCGATGATGGAAAAATATTGTGTAGGTTGCCACAATGGTGCGGTAGCTAATAAAGGCGTGCGACTGGATACTTACGACGGCGTGCGCACAGCAGCAGTAAATGGCCGCCTGCTCGATGCCATACGCCATTCGGCAGGCGTTACACCCATGCCCTCTGGCGGCGCTAAGCTCAGCGATTGCCAGGTGCAGCAGGTATCAAAATGGGTAGCAGCCGGTGCTTTGAATAACTAAAAACAGGAACTTAGAACATACATAACAGATAACAGAACCTTATGAAGAGAATATTTGCACTATGCATTGGTATCGTAGCACTGGCAGGTTGCTACAACGATAAGGCCGACCAGCTATATCCATCGAATACGAACAACTGCGATACGGCTACCGTAAGTTTTGCTGCCGATATTGCACCTGTACTGCAACAAAAATGTGCTACATCTGGCTGCCACGATGCCACTACTATACAAAGCGGCTATAACTTTGCCAATTACAGCGGTGCAAAACTGGCAGCAGATAATAAAAGATTGCTGGGTGCTATACGCTGGGAAAGCGGCTTTTCGCAAATGCCTAAAGGCATGCCGAAGCTGGATGATTGCAGCATCAATAAAATAACACGCTGGGTAAACCAGGGCGCACAGCAGAACTGATAACAAAAAATAATTATAAACGCTAAATACCAAACTATATGAAAAAGATATTGGTTGCCGTAATGATGATGGGTGCTGCCACACAGGTATATGCACAAAAGTATATGACACGCACGGGTAAGGTGAGCTTCTTTTCATCTACACCGGTAGAAAATATTGAAGCCTTCAATAACGAGGTAGCCAGCGCGCTGGATAGCAAAACAGGCGACTTCGTTTTCCAGGCACCTATCAAAAGTTTTAAGTTTGAAAAAGCCCTGATGCAGGAGCACTTCAACGAAAACTATATGGAAAGCAATAAATATCCAAAGGCTGACTACAAAGGCAGGGTGACCAACCTGAATGCGGTAAACTTTGCCAAAGATGGTACTTATAATGTAAGCACCAGTGGTAAGCTGACCATGCACGGCGTAACCCGCGACGTAACCATACCCGGTACCATAGTAGTAAAAGGCGGACAGGCTACGGTGAATTCAAAATTTAAAGTGAAGCCTGCCGACTATAAGATAAACATACCAAAACTGGTAGAAGGCAAAATAGCCAAGGAGATAGAAGTAACGGTTAATTCTATCCTTGAAAAGAAATAACCGTAACACATTAACCAGACTACAACCAACAATCAATGCGCATATTACCCGCTTTACTGCTTACCGCTTCGCTGATGGGTGCCTTCAACACCTATGCACAGGAAGATGATAAAAACAAAACATCGGATAGCGATGACCTGATGGCCATGCTGGATGAAGAAGACAAGGGCAAAGTGAAGAAAGAATACACCACAGCCACGTTTAAAACCACGCGCCTCATCAACGGCCACAGCATAGAAAACACCGCGAAGGGTGTGCTCGACTTTAAAGTACTGCACCGTTTTGGCGAGTTGAAGACGGGCTTCAGTGGTTTCTTTGGCCTGGAAGGTGCCAATACACGCCTGGGCTTCGATTATGGTATTACAGACTGGCTGATGGTGGGCATTGGCCGCAGTACCTACCAGTCGGAATATGATGGCTTTACCAAAATAAAGATTCTGCGCCAGCAGGAAGGTAAGGGCATGCCCATCAGCCTGAGCTACATGGGCGCAATGAGCATACAGTCGATGCCCGCACCATCGCTGCCGGCGGGGCAAGAGTATCATTTCAGCAACCGTATGTATTACGTAAACCAACTGCTGATAGCCCGTAAATTCAACCAATGGTTCTCGCTGCAACTGATGCCTACACATGTGCACTACAACCTGGTGAGCACTACTGCCGAGCCTAATGATATGTTTGTAATGGGTATCGGTGGCCGTATAAAACTATCAAACCGTATATCGTTCAATGCAGAATATTATTACCGCCTGGAAGGCAACCAACTGGGCAATACGAATGAGAAATACTACAACTCCCTGTCGCTGGGCTTCGATATAGAAACAGGTGGCCACGTATTCCAGCTGATGTTTACCAACAGCCCTGCCATGACAGAGCGTGCATTCATTGGCCAGACAAATGCCAACTGGGGCGATGGCAACATCCGCTTCGGCTTCAATATATCGCGTGTATTCACCATAGTGAAGCCTAAAGAATTTAAAGGCACACGCAATAAAGTGTGGTAGATTTAAAAGGATTTATAACATTCATAAACAGGGGCCACGGTATTTACCGGCCCCTTGTTGTTTTATGATGTGTCGTATTATTTTACTAACGGCTGAAGATACCCCACCGCTTCTTTCAGCCGGCTGCCATACCAGCTAAACATTTCGCCATCTACCAGCTTTACTTCAGCATCGGGTAGTGCGGCTTTTACCTCGGCCATATGTTTTTCTTTAAAGGGGAATGGCTCTGACGACAGCAATACCAGTTCGGGGTTGTATGCTTTCAGTTCTTCCAGTGTTATTTCGGGGTATCGGCTCTTATCAGCCAGCACATTCTTCCAGCCTATGGTCTGTATCACATTGCTGATAAAGGTATCGTGCCCCACGCTCATCCACGGGTTGTACCATATAAAGTAGGCTACACGTTTGGCACTGGCAGCCGTGTGCAGTTTGGTAAAGCCATTCACTATCTCATCTACCAGTTCATTGGCCCTGGCATCGGTGCCGGTAAGCTGGCCCACTACCTGTATCATCTGCAGCGCCTGCGGCAGGTTGTGTATATCACTTATCCATACCGGGAAGTGTTTCGCCAGTTCTTCTATCTGCTCCTGTTCGTTCTCTTCTCTATTGGCAATGATAAGATCGGGTTGCAGGGCTTTTATCTTTTCAATATCCAGCTTCTTAGTGCCGCCTATACGCTCCTTACTACGAAACCAACTTTCGGGGTGGATGCAGAATTTGGTGATGCCCACTACCTCATCATTCAAGCCTAGGTCAGCCAGCAGCTCCGTTTGCGAAGGCACTACAGATACAATACGCTTCGGCGGATAATTGAAAGCCACATCGCGGCCCATCATGTCGGATATTATTCGTGTTGCCATAGGCCCCAACCCCTAAAGGGGCTTCTCATGTTTTATTGTTTACCCTAATTTTTTAAAGAACTATTCTTCTTCTTTTGTTCCCCCTTGGGGGGATAGGGGCTAATCAAACCGCTTTATATACGCCATCAGTATCATGGCAAAAATAGCATCTATCAAAAACATGGTGCTATGGTACAATGGGTTCTTTACCAGGAAATGCAGCAACAGGCTGGCTGTGGTAATAGCAATATATGTATATGCCGCCCAACGCTTCATAGCACAGCAAAATATCCAGGCAAAGGTGTAGCCCGTCATCCACAGCACTTGCAGCCATATCAGCGAACTGAATGGCTCGCTACTGGCATTGTATATGGTGAATACAAACCCTGCTATGTGAAATAAAGCCACCAGTGGAAATAACACCGGCGGCCTTTTTATAAATCTTTCTACGAAACTCAAAACCTGAAAATTTAGGTTAACCAATCAACTAGTCAACAAATCAACCAATGAACTATCCTTTACTAAATGCATCCAGCACATCATACTTTGTAAGGATGTGGTATTGGCCACTATCATCTTTAGATAACACCGCGCCATTCTCTTTGTTGATGTAATGCTTCAGGCGTTCCAGCGGTATATCCATTTCTACTGTGGGTAGTGCAGCTTCCTTCACATCGGCTATGTTGAAGTCTTTTACCTCGTGGTTGTCTATTATTTTTTTGAACAGGCCCGCTTGTGTGATGGCACCTGTCACTTCACCATCTTTCATCACAGGTATCTGCTCTATATCATACTTCTTCATCAGGTCCAGCGCATCGCTTACCTTGGCATCCTCATCTATAGTTACCAGCCTGCGGCGGCCCAGGCCACCTATCAGGTCGCGCACGGTGGCTACTTCCAGCCAGCCGCGGTCCAGCATCCACTCGTCGTTATATATTTTACCTACATAGCGGCTGCCGTGGTCGTGGAAAACCACCACCACCAGGTCGGTAGGTTTCAGCTTGTTTTTCAGTTGCTTTAGCCCCGCAATAACCGAACCTGCAGAATAACCTACAAACAGGCCTTCTTCCTTAGCTATGCGGCGCGCCATCACAGCACCGTCTTTATCGGTTACTTTCTCAAAATGGTCTATAACCTCTTTGATGTAATTTTGTGGCAGAAAATCTTCACCAAAACCTTCTGAAATGTAAGGGTGCACCTCGTTCATATCCAGTTCCCCCGTGTCAAACCATTTTTTCAGCAGTGAGCCATAGGTATCTATCGCCCACATTTTTATATTGGGGTTCTTTTCTTTCATAAACATCCCGATACCCGTGATGGTACCACCCGTGCCACTGGCTACTACTACATGTGTTACCTTACCTTCCGTTTGTTCCCATATCTCAGGGGCGGTGCTTTCGTAGTGTGCCTGGCGGTTGGCCAGGTTGTCATACTGATTTACATACCAACTGTTAGGTATCTCTGTAGCCAGCCTTTTAGATACCGAATAGTAAGAGCGCGGGTCTTCCGGCTCTACATTCGTAGGGCATACAATTACCTCTGCACCTACGGCCTTCAGTATATCTACTTTCTCTTTCGATTGTTTATCGGTAGTAGCAAAAATGCATTTGTACCCTTTTATGATGGCCGCCAGCGCCAGGCCCATACCCGTATTACCGCTTGTACCTTCAATGATGGTGCCGCCGGGTTTTATCTTGCCTTCCTGTTCGGCCATTTCCAGCATCTTCAGTGCCATACGGTCTTTAATACTATTGCCAGGGTTGAAGAAGTCCACTTTGGCATATACAGGGCAGGGCAGGTCGGCCGTTACCTTGTTTAGCTTTATCAGTGGGGTATTGCCTATGGTTTGCAGTACATTATCGTACACACGTTTGGATGCATTCATAAAAATATCGAAGATTGACAGGGGCGAAGGTAAAAAATAGTTGCGAGAGGGGCTATGAGTATTCTAACGCCTGCCTTACATTTATGGCACCCAAACCTAATACATATGTTTAAGAGATTACAAGCCCTTTGCTTGCTGGCCCTTCTTTCTGCCGGCAATGCAGCAAATGCCCAGTACGTATTTACCTGTTTAGATATTAATCCCGGCGCGGGGCATGGCCTGCCATTGGAGTTAGCAGCCTGCAACAATAGACTATACCTTCAGGCAAACGACGGCACTAATGGCGTAGAGCCATGGATAAGCGATGGCACCATAGCGGGTACCCGGCTTTTGAAAGATATCAATCCCGGCGGCAGCGGTTCCGACCCCATGTATTTTGTGGAGCTGAATGGAAAAACGTTTTTCTCAGCATCAGATGGTATTAATGGTAAAGAGCTATGGGTGAGCGATGGTACTACCGCAGGCACACAAATGCTGAAAGACATCAATCCGGGTGCAGGTTCTTCCACCCCGTACAGGCTGGCTGTTAGCAACGGTAAAATATACTTTCAGGCAAATGACGGCACACATGGTGAAGAAGCATGGGTAAGCGATGGTACGGCTGCTGGTACACAACTGCTGAAAGATATCAATAGTGGTGCGGCGCATTCTAAATCCAAGGGCTTTTTTGCTTATAATGGTCAAACGCTTTTTAGTGCAAACAATGGCACTGATGGATCAGAGTTATGGATAAGTGACGGCACAACCGCAGGCACTAAAATGTTAAAAGACATCAATGTAGGCTCAGGCAATGGCATCAATGTGGATTATTATGGCGAGTATTTTTTTGAAGCATATAATGGCAAGGTGTATTTTGCTGCAACAGATATGACACATGGCATTGAATTATGGGAAACAGACGGCACTCCTGCAGGAACTAAAATAACAGTAGATTATTATCCCGTTTCAACCGGTTTGGTACCTGAGTTTCTTACAGCTTATAACGGCAAGCTATACTTTGCAGGCAATGACTCAGGCTATATTTTAAGCCGTAGAGAACTTTTTATTACAGATGGTACGCCGGCTGGTACTAAGAGAGTAAAAGACATATGGCCGGGGGAGATGGGGTCGAGTCCAGAGTTCTTTACTGAATACAAAAACAAATTGTTTTTCCAGGCAACTGATTCCGCCGCAGGTTCTGAATTGTGGACCACAGACGGTACGGAGGCAGGCAACAGGTCGGGTGTGAACTGAATGCGATGGAACTGCGCTTCGATACC
>JANLJF010000023.1 GCA_029255605.1 Azovibrio restrictus | reverse complement strand
CTTTTACATTTTATTGTTTAGTGATCTTGCTGTTGAGCTTTTCCCCATTGGGTAGGGTGAGTTGCAGTATATAAGTGCCGGCTGCCAGGGTATGGGTGTTGATGGTGGCGGTGGATTGCTGTGCTGTTGTGTTTATAACCTGCCTGCCTGTTACATCAAATAATTGTATTGTTGTGGCGGTTTGGATGCCTTCGATGGTGATATTGTTTGATGTTGGGTTGGGGTAGATTTTGATGCCATTGAGCAGGGTAGCATTATCGATGCTGGTGGTGTTTATTTGAACTACAATGCAATTGCTTTTGGCAGTAGCGGGCGAAGGGCAACGATAGTTGCTGGTCATTACCACGCAGATAGTATCTGCATTGGCAAGGCTTGGGGAGCCCCATGTATTGCTGATAGCGCCTATTACATCTGCATTGTTGCGCGTCCACTGATATACAGGTTTTGTACCGCCATTAACGGGTGTAGCATTGAAAGTGATCATTTCGCCGCCATTAACAGGGGTATTGGGTGTGGCTGCAATACTTACCGATGGGGTGAGCCATGGCAGCACCGTGATGGGTATGCGATTGCTGGTATCGGTATATGGGTCGGCACAGACGCCGGTGGTGGTCATGGTGCAATAAAAGATGTCTTTATCGGCAGCTGTATTGGTAACATAAGAAGTGGTGGTAGCCGATGGTATCGCTATGTTGTTTTTATACCACTGGTATTGCGGGGCGGAGCCACCGTTGGTGGGTGTGCCTACGAGTGTGAGGCGTGCGCCCTGGCAAATGGTGTCGGAAGGGGATGGGTAGATGCCTACATTAGGTGCGGTGATGACAGCTACGTGAATGGTGTCTTCAACAGAAGTGCAACCATTATCGATAGCCCGTACCGTGTAACTACCTGCATGGCTGCTACCGGCATTACTGATGGTTGGGTTTTGCGTAAGTGTTGAGAAACCGGCCGGACCGTTCCATATATAAGTTACCCCCGGCGTGCTGGTGGCCGTAAGGTTTAGCGATTGGCCGATGCATACGGGCGAGTTGGCTGTAGTAACTGGCCTGGGTGGTAGGGCCGTTACTATTACGGGAACGGTATCTTTTATACTGCAGCCATTGAGTGTAGCAGTTATGTAATAATCGCCTGAAGCAATGGGTTGTGCATTGGTGATGGCCGGTGCCTGCAGTGTGGATGAAAATGTATTAGGGCCCGTCCAGCTATAAGTGACACCGGATGAGGTGCTATTGGCACTAAGTGTAAGTGTGCTATTGGCACAGATGGGGCTATTGGTGCCGGTGATGAAGGTGGCGGGGCGGGGTTTTATCTGCACTTGTGCTGTATCTGTAGCAATGCAAATACCATAATCTGCACGAAGTATGTAATTCCCACTCATGACGGGTAACGAATTTGCTATGAATGTATCGCGAGCTGCAGATGTAAAGCTGCCGGGCCCGTTCCATGAAAGATTGAGCGGATGACCGGGTACATAAGAACGCAATTTAAGAGTGTCTGTTTCGCAAAAGATATTGTCTACAGCCAACAGGCTATCTGTCCTTATTACCTCAACAAAGGTTGTATCCTTATTCAGGCAGCCATACAGGCGAGCTGTAACGATGTAGTTACCACTGCTGTTGTTAGCGACCGGATTTATAGTTGGGTTTGTGTTGAGTGACGTAAACCCATTTGGGCCGCTCCAACTGTAAGCGACATTAGCGGAAGGTGTGATATTAGCAAGTGTTAAGGACTGTCCTACACATCCGTATTTAAGCGTATCGACTATAACAGACGGTTTTGTATTGCCGATATGAATATTATAAAGATTGGCTTCGGATGAATCTACTACATTGCTGGATAAAATACGTAGCCTGTAGTTAGAACCGGGCGTAACGGTAGGGGGAACGACACAGCGAATAGAGCCCCCGGATTGACTGTTAAGTGAGCCAATGTTTGTCGTACCGCTTGAAAAGCTGCCCGTAGCGTCACTTAACTGGACTGTAAATGTGTTGCCACTAAGATATGCTCCTCCCAGAGCATCATAAGAAACATTAAACGTGTCACCTGCACATATCATACTATCGGTGTATTTATTGAAAATGCCTGTGAGGCGCCTTATAACAACCGAATCGATTAACATATATCCATCGCGACTGGATCCTAAACACGAAACATTATGACTAGAGTTATCTTTAAAGCTTCCGATGATCATACCTTGATAGTTAGAATCTGCTTGAATGGTATCTGTTACTCTCGTCCAATTCAGAGTATCCAATACTAATGGAAAAACGGCTTGAGGAATTACAGGAAGGGCTACTGTTCCCGATGGAAGGGCGGGGCGGTTAACATAAAAATAAACACCAATATCATCAGTTGCGCATGGCATTACATTGCTCGTGACCAATGACAATGAGACCTCATAATGTTTATTTTTCATCAGTTGCGGCAGGGCTCTTTCGATGTGTTCTCTTCCTGCACCATGAACAAAAAATCCTGCGCAACCATTGCCACTGGCTGCGTATTGGTATCCCCCAG
Source organism: Azovibrio restrictus (assembly GCA_029255605.1). GTDB lineage: Bacteria > Bacteroidota > Bacteroidia > Chitinophagales > Chitinophagaceae > Polluticoccus. Next base: position 5,639 of record JANLJF010000023.1, on the reverse strand, counting down.
GGATATTTACAGGTATAGATACTCCTGAAGTAGATAGTGCACAAGTATTAAAAAAATCTGGAGTGCCAGAATTAAATTGTAATTGTTTCCATCCAACGCAACTATCAACTTCACCCTGATTACTTGGGCACCGAGTATAGAACTCGAAATCGCCATTAGATAGTATATTCTGCGCATGAGTGAAAATGGATGCTAAGCATAGCACCAGGATGGGTAAGAGGTTTTTCATAGGTTTAGGAAAATATGTATAAAAATAATGCATTTAAAAAGGTGCAGAGGCAGGCAAGCGCGTTTTTAATAGCTTTTTCATGCCTGCATATCTTTTTTCAAGAAGTGCCCAGAAAATATTAACTTTTCATTTCTTTAGTTATATTTACGCTAATAAGCAGCGAAAACCTGATATGAATAAAAAGACTTTACCATTCCTGATACTGCTGGCCGTTTTGTTTACAGTTGCCTATACATCCTGTAAAAAAGCAGATGAAGTGAAGGCTCCCGCAGAAAGTGATGCATATTTTCCGCTGGAGAAAGGTAAATACGTGATATACAATGTAGATTCTACCATATGGGATGATACCAACTGTGTAAAGATCATACGCCGTTACCAGACGATGTACACGGTAGTAGATACTTTTACAGATGGGCAGGGCCGTATGTCTTACCGTGTGGATGTGCGCATACGCAAGCGTGCTACAGACCCATGGCAGCAGCAGTCGGTAATGTATGCTACCAATACGGGACAGGAGCTGGAGCTGACGTATGATGAGCTGCACTTTATAAAAATGGTATATCCCATATCTGAAAACCGCACCTGGGAAGGCAACGCCTATATAGATGCCCGTGACCCCAAACTGGCATACCTGGGCGGCTGGAATTACCGTTATATAAATGTGGACCAGGAATATGACAATGGCGCTGTGAAATACCAAAACACGGTGACGGTGATGCAGATAGATGAAAGCAGGAATGACCCTGAAACACAGCCTGATGATAATGCTACCCGCACCTATGGTAAAGAAGTATTTGCTAAAGGCATCGGCATGGTGTACAGGGAATTTTACTACTGGACCTATGATGCCAGTGCCAAGAATAACAACGACGTGAACAACCCTGAAAGGTGCCTGAAAGGCCTGGGTGTTGTGATGCGCGCTGTGGACCATAACTAATTTAGACCTATGAATGGTTTGCGAAGGGTATTGTGTGGATGGATGTGTGTGCTGACCCTGCATGGGGCTGCCCAGGTGCCCGCGCAAAATGCTTTTCGCGTAGTTTACAAAGACAAGGCCGGTTCCCCTGCTGCAAACTTATCGACACGTGCGCTGGAAAGGCGTACGAATAAAGGCATTGCTTTAGACAGTACCGATAAGCCGGTTTCCCCTACTTATATAGCCAATACGCTGAGCCTGACGGAAGGCAAATTGCACCTGACATCGAGGTGGCTGAACTATGCGGTGATATTACTTACAGATTCGAGCAAGATACTGGCGCTGGCGGGTGAGCCGTATATAGATACCATCATAAGAGTGGGTTATTATTCCCCCGGCTTATATAAAATGACGGGTGAGGATGAAGCGGTGGGCAATGCACCATTTACCACAGCAAAGACAACCGGTGGTGAAGCTTACTACGGTGCTACCTACAATCAAACCAAGATGGTGAGTGGTGACTACCTGCACGACCGGGGCTATAAGGGCGAAGGGATGCTGATAGCGATACTGGACGATGGGTATTACCAGGTAAATACGAACCGTTTTTTTGATAGTTTGAGAACTTCGGGACGCATAGTGGATGTGCATAATTTTGTAAAGAATACAGATGATGTATATGATGCGCCCGGGCACGGAACAAGATGCCTATCTACCATGGCGGCTTATGTGCCGGGTGAATATGTGGGCGCCGCACCACTGGCCAGCTATGCGCTGTATGCTACGGAGAAGCAACCGGAAGACCAGCCATTGGATATGGATAATATGGTAGCCGGGCTGGAACGTGCAGATAGTATAGGTGCGGATGTGATCAGCGCGTCGGTAGGGTATAATGGCATGATACCGGCTTTCCCATCTGTAACACTGGCTGAGATAGACGGAAAAACAACTGTAGCCGCTAAAGGGGTGAATATGGCTAATAATAAAGGCATATTTTGCGTAATGACAGCAGGCAATGATGGCACAACGCCCTGGAAAAAAATACTGACACCGGGGGATGCAGATAGTGCGCTGACCGTGGGCTGGGTAGATGCTAATAAAGTGCCTAATCCGCAGAGTGGATTTGGGCCTAATACCAGTGGCAGGCGCAAGCCAGATGTTTGCTTGCTTGGCAATCCGGTATATGTAATATCAGGCGGCATAGTGCAGGCTGAATCCGGCACTTCCTTTTCTACACCGCAGATGGCGGGATGGGCGGCCTGCCTGCTGCAAGCCAGCAGTAAAAATACCAGTATGTACACACTGCGCACGGCCGTACATAAAAGTGCCCACCTGTATGATACGCCGGATGATAACCAACTGGGATACGGTGTACCTGATTTTTATAAAGCATCTGAAATACTGGGCCTGAAAGACACGCCTGCCGGTGGTGGCGGTAACAGCCAATGGGTAATAGTGCGTACCAACCCCGTGCAGCAACAACTGGATATGGCGATAACGCTACCGCAAAATGGTGATGTGCAAATAGGCATAACGGATGTGAGCGGCAAGCTGATATATAAAACCATGCAGCGGCTGCAAAAAGGCGAACAACGCGTGATGTTGGATATGCCGCAAATAACACCTGGCATATACTTTGTAAAAGTAGTGGGCGGAGACCAGCATTATACAGCCAAAATAGTAAAGCGTTAGCCTTCCTTTTTTATTACTGCAATGAACATGCTATCGGCCTTGAGCGAGAGGCCGTTGATGAGTTGGGTTTCCTGTAATTTCAGTGTATTGTCGCTATTGAGCAGGTGTGAAACAACCGCTTCATTTTCCTGCTGAAAAACAGAACAAGTGATGTAGTAGAACGTACCGCCGGGCTTTAGATACTTAGCAGCATTGGGTGCTATCTGCATTTGCAAAGCATTTATTTCATCGAGTAGGTGCGGGCCAAAGAAGTATAGCTGTTCGGGTGTGCGGGCCCATGTGCCGGAACCGGTGCAAGGCACATCGCAAATGATGCTATCGTAGCGTTTGTTGCCTTGTTCTTTTGCTAAAGACGTAGCATCCGTCATATCGGCAACGAAAGCTGCCGGCTGCTGTAAATGATATTGTTTGAAACGTTGCTGCAGGTTGCGCAATATGGTAGCGCGCTTATCGGAAACGGTAAGTTGGATACCGGGTTCTTTATCCTTTACCAATAAAGACTTACCGCCGGCGCCGGAACAGCAATCCCACCACTGCTGTTTGGGTAGGGGCTTAAAATAGTTTCCCGTGTATTGCGAGGATGCATCCTGCACAACATAGCTATCTGCAGGCAGCAGCTTATCTACAGGGCTGCCATTGGGCAGGGCTATACAGGTATCGCTGATGCGGGTGTGCGCTATATCATTAGCGCCTAATATAGCGGTGATAACAGGCATTGGTACACGTGTGCGGATGAACATATCGGGCTGTACCAGCATGCTTTCCAGCCATTGCTGCCATGCTATGCCATCGCTCAGGGCAATATCATAAGTAAAGAGGCGCTGTATATCAAACTCCGCCTTGTGCAGCAATGCAACTGCATCCTGTGGCAGAAAAGGTTGAATATACTTCTCATTGCTATTGCATAGCAGCAATGCTGCCTGTATCGTTTCTTCAAACGTAAGATGGAGCCCCAGGCCTTTGTGCGTGCGGTAATAACAATAAGCCATCTGGCTCAGTGCCTTGCGGTCGCGGCTGCCCAGCTTCGGGTGCTGCCTGAAGTATTGCTTCAGGTAGTGGGTGAGCGGCAGGCTGCCATCGTAATTGGTCGTAATGGTTTGTATATGTTGGTATATATAGCGCAAGCATGCAAAAGTAAAAGAAAAGCCCGGTATTCCGGGCTTTGCAATATTGGCAAATGCAGTTGCTTACAGCTTGGTAAACTGCTGCTGCGACAGCGGTGTGCCTTGCTTATCGTGTACGGATAGTATATAAGCGCCGGGCTGCAAGTGGTGTATATCTATGGTTTGCTTATCATTGTGCTGCTGTTGTGTATGTATCAGTGCGCCATTCAGCGCATAGATGTGTATACTATTGCCAACAGTACCTTTTACAGTGAGAGCTTCAGTGGCAGGATTGGGATAAATGATAACGTCTTCTTTAGCGGCGGTTGTATTGGTGATGCCGGTAGGGAAGTAGTCTTCGTAATAGTAATAATTATGGTCGTATGGATTGGTTTCAAAAGTATTCGCAATGTAGCGGAAACCATCTGTGTACTGCAGCAGGTTATTGGCATCGTAATGGTATACCATGCGGTCGATAGTATCCCATGCAGCACCTGCCCATGAGCAGGATACTTCTGTATCGGCCAGGTTTTGTGCATTCAGTGTAGTAGTAATGCGCGTGTCGTTATCCCACTCCTGGTCTACATCGTCCCACATTTGTGTCATCCTTGTTACAGGTTGCATAATGGTAGTGCCTGCATATTCAAATGAATCTTTAAAGAAATTGACAATACCAGCACCCATATCGAATGCAGATGCAGAAGAAGTCATACGGTTATTGGCATCGTATGTATAGGTCATGCGGCTGCTGGTATGCCAGGTGCCGTTAAAGAAATAGAAAGTTTCATAACTAAGCAGGTTGCCATTTGCATCGCGATTATAAAGTGTACGCGCCTGCACATTACTTGTTGAAATAGAGATCGTGCTGTCTTTGATGCGTTTGTTTTGTGTATTGTATTCGTATTCTGCACGTGATTTACGCGTCATGGCTGTACCACCAAATGTGTCCGAGATGGCAACGGTAGAAATTAACCCATTGCTGCCATATGTGGGTTCGTAGATCATTTCAGCGAAATCGCGGATCGTGAATTTGATAACCTTGTTATTGCCATCGTACTCATAAAACTTACTGCCTATAAGCTCGAAATCGCTACCCGTATCCATCCAATGCATAGATGAATCGCAAAAAATATTCTGCTGGGCATCAACAGTGGTAGGATAATAATTGTCTACATAGGTAGTAGTCAATGTATGAGTAGAGCCCCTGCCACCGGAATAATAGTTGTGCGTAGAATCGAGCAGGGCAGCGAAGCGCTGGTACGATGTGGCTATAAGCCTTTTGGGTGTGGCCGTGGTTTAATTTGCCGATGTTCTTGCATACTGTTGCTGCAGAATGTGGTTTTGCATTTGCAGATGCTTTTGTGCCTGTGGGGTGTTGCGTGTTGCCAGTTGGGGTAATGGCCTTGCCGTGACTTGTAACGAGCAGCATATGGCTGCCAGTAATGGTAGGTATTTTTTCATTGCCGTTATAATTTGGTTTTTCAAATAGACGCTAAAAATGCTGCAAACCCCTACGCCGGAAAAAGATAATGACAATTTTATTGCAGAAAAGCTGTTTCGTGACTTTTGAATGACGCGGCATGAAAAAAGCCCGGATGTACCGGGCTTTGTATTTTAAGTATGCATTGAAGTATTATAATGCTAAGAGTGCCTTTACAGGGTCTTGTCCTATCAGCAGCAGTTCGGGGTTTTCCAACAG
>JANLJF010000022.1 GCA_029255605.1 Azovibrio restrictus | reverse complement strand
TGGAAGGGCCGCTTATATAAGCGTGAATGCTTGTTGCCGATGTTTTGATGTATCCTATTTGTTGAGGAAAATCGTGCGCTTTATTCTCAAATATCATAGATGTATCTGTAGCGTTGGTTAGCTTAAAACGTACCTCTTTACCTTTATTCTGGTTGCTTACATCCGGTATATACCACCAGGCATTTTCGCTGCGTATTAATTTTATATACTCGTAACTGGCAGTATCTCCCGATGGTAGCAGGAAGGCGCTAAAGCCCTTATAAAAAGTATCGTTTACTCGTTGCCACGATTCCCTGATGATGCCTTTTGGGGAATGCATCTCCCAGTTGCCTTGCAGCCATGCTGCTTTTATTTCTGTTTGTGCAGATGCTGTCTGCATCACAGGCAGGCAACAAAGCAATATGATATATCGGTAGTGCATCATGTAGGTTATATCCTTGCCCTCCACGGCAGGTCTTGTGCACCGTTGATATGTGCTATATAGCGTGCCAGCACAAACAGAAAGTCCGATAACCTGTTCAGGTACCTTACTATCAGGTCTGGTATAGGCTCCTGGTGCTCCATCATACCTACGCAAATGCGTTCGGCCCGGCGGCACACACAGCGTGCCACATGGCAGGTAGAAGATGCCAGGTTGCCGCCCGGTATGATGAAGGACCGCATTTCAGGCAGCGATTCATTCATTTCATCTATACGCTGTTCCAGCCATGTTACATCTTCCTCATGCACATCGGGCAGTTTCATTTTTACTTCTTTATCGGGCGTAGTAGCCAGTACAGAACCAACAGTAAAAAGCCGGTCCTGTATCTCGCGTATCCATCCACTCAGTTTCTCATCCCCCGCCATGTCATTTACCATGCCCAGGTAAGAATTCAGCTCGTCAACCGTGCCGTAGGCCTCTATGCGTATATGGCTTTTAGGTACGCGCACACCACCTATCAGGCTGGTGCTGCCCTTATCGCCTGTTTTGGTATATATCTTGAATGCCATCCTGTTAGTTTGTTATTGCAGCAGTTACTTCCCTGCGTTTATCTGTTTCTACCACACCATCGCGTATCCTTACTACGCGATGCGTATAGTTTGCAATGTCTTCTTCGTGGGTTACCAGCACTACCGTATTGCCCTGCTCATGTATCTTGCTGAATAGTTCCATGATCTCTACCGATGTTTTGGTATCCAGGTTACCGGTAGGTTCATCGGCCAGTATCAGCGATGGGTTATTTACAAGCGCACGGGCTATGGCTACACGCTGGCTTTGCCCGCCCGATAGTTCATTCGGTTTGTGATGTGCCCGTTCCGCAAGACCCACTTTATCCAGTATATCACGTGCACGTTCTTCGCGTTCCTGCTTGCCTACGCCCGCATATATCAGCGGCAGGGCCACATTCTCCCATGCCGTTAGTCTTGGCAACAGGTTGAATTGCTGGAATACAAAGCCTATTTCCACATTGCGTACTTTCGCTAGTTCATCATCCCCCATACGGCTCACATCTTTGCCATTCAGTATATACTGGCCGCTGGTAGGTGTATCCAGGCAGCCTATAATGTTCATCAGGGTCGATTTTCCCGAACCCGATGGGCCCATCAGGGCTACATATTCATTGCTGGATATTATCAGGTCTATGCCTTTCAGTACAGGTAGTTCCTGTTTTCCAAGGTAATAGCTTTTGCGTATGTCTTTCAGGCTGATGACTTCTTTCATGCGGATGGTGTGTGCCATTTCAAAAATACAGATAATTTTACGCTTTGCTTTCTACAGTTATGCTCTCTTTCCCCAATTGTAAAATAAATATTGGCCTGTATATCACCGCCAGGCGTCCGGATGGCTACCACAACCTGGAAACGGTGTTCTACCCCGTAGCATTGACGGATGTGCTGGAAATAGTACCTGCTGGTGTTGCCGATATACACCTGCATGGAAAGGGTATAGCAGGCAATAAGCAGGATAACCTCATCTGGAAAGCATATGAACTGATGCGTTCCCGTTTTCCTGCAATAAGTACGCTTGATATCCATTTGCTGAAGAATATACCTATGGGTGCAGGAATGGGTGGTGGTTCTGCCGATGGTGCTTTTATGCTCCGTATGCTGAATGACTATTACAAATTAGGGCTTAGCCGTCAGGAACTGGCAGCCATAGCGTTGGAATTAGGCAGCGATTGCCCCTTTTTCATTTACAATACGCCACAATTTGCCACCGGCAGGGGAGAAGTAATGCAGCCTGCTACGGTAGACCTTTCAGCCTATAGCATACAGCTTATTTGTCCGCAGGTACATATATCTACAGCAGCAGCATTTAAATTGCTCACACCGAAAGCTGCACCGTTCGATTTGCGTCATCTAAACGAAATGCCTATAGAGCAGTGGGTGGAATATATAAGCAATGATTTTGAAGAACCGGTGTTTGTACAGCATCCCGGCCTGGCAAATATTAAGCAGCACTTATACAGCCAGGGGGCTATTTACGCCTCGATGAGCGGTAGCGGCAGCACCCTATATGGCATTTTTGAGAAAGGAAAACGTGCTGAAATAACGTCTGACCTGGCTTTTGAGAGCCATTATATAGAATAGAAATAGCCGCTTGAGTAACAAGCGGCTATTGAATATAGTAATGGTAGCTTATTTTACTTCAGCAACCAGTTTTTTGAAAGCTTCAGGCTCATTCATAGCCAGGTCAGCCAATACTTTACGGTTCAGCTCGATGCCTTTAGCAGACAGTTTGCCCATAAATTGAGAATAGCTGATACCTTCTTCACGAACAGCTGCGTTGATACGGGCTATCCAAAGAGCGCGGTAATCGCGTTTTTTGATTTTACGGCCTACATATTTGTAACCAAGACCTTTTTCAAGTACGTTTTTGGCTACTGTATATACGTTTTTACGTTTGCCGTAGAAACCTTTGGCTTGTTTCAGTATCTTCTTCCTTCTCGCGCGTGATGCAACCGCATTTACCGAACGTGGCATATCTTAAATATTAATTCGTTTTTACTTAAAAATGTTTAATTAGCGCAGGCACAACATGCGTTTTACCAGGTTCTCGTTCGCTGGGTGAACGAAAGCCGCCTGGCGCAGGTGGCGTTTGCGCGTTTTAGATTTTTTGGTCAGCAAGTGGCTCTTAAAAGCTTTATACCTGCGTATCTTTCCGGTACCTGTTACTTTAAAAGTCTTTTTAGCACGGGAGTGAGTCTTCACCTTTGGCATGATCTCAATTTTGGGATGGCAAAGGTAACACTTTTTTAAAATCAACCAAATATTAATTTAAGTTTTGTTGGCTGCGCTACCATTGCTGTGCAAATATCGTATAAAATACTGTTGTTTACTTTTTTATAATCCTTCCTTCAAATTCGCGCAAATCACTATTTTTACGGCATATGCCACTATTACGATTCAGGGTTTTTTGGGAGGAAGATGACCTGGTGTACCGGGATATAGAGATACGCCCTACACAAACATTTTTGGAATTTCATAAAGCTATTATTTCCGCATACGAGTTCGACGGGAAACATACAGCCTCGTTTTTTGAAAGCAACGAGCGCTGGTTAAGGGGCCGCGAGCTGAATTCGGAAGTGCTTGTAAATAAAAAGGATGCACCCGCATTGTCCATGATGCGCACACCGGTTTCTGCATTGGTGGCCACGCCTGATCAGAAATTTATATATGAATACGACCCCGTAAAAAAGTGGACATTCCTGGTAGAGCTTATCGGTGTTTCGAAAGATGAAGACCCTAAGCGTACTTACCCTTTCGTATTGCGTAAAGAGGGTGTAGCGCCGGCGCAGTATGGTGTAAAAGGTGTAAACCTGGATAAACTGCTGGAAGTAGAAGAGAAATACGACCTTGGTGCCGATGAAATGGCAGAAGGCTTTGGCAGCGAAGGTGAAGAAGGAGGTGGCAACGAAGGCTTCGATACCGGCGGTGGCAGCAGCGATAGCTACGACGAATAACAGTATAATTGGCGGCTTACAACAAAACGGTCTATATCATTTGCGGGCCCACTGCTGTGGGCAAAACAGCTATTGCCATCAGCCTGGCGCAATACCTGCATACAGCCATCATATCGGCCGATAGCCGACAGTGTTATAAGGAAATGACCATTGGTACGGCAAAGCCTGCTGCCGATGAATTGCAGGCCATAAAGCACTATTTTATCAATTCCCATTCGGTAGTCAATAATCTTACGGCTGCCGATTATGAAACACTGGCATTAGGCTATCTCAATGAAATATTTGCTATTGCAGATGCAGCAGTAGTATGCGGTGGTACAGGCTTATATATCAAAGCCCTGTGCGAAGGGCTGGACGAGATGCCGCCGGTGAACGATGCTATAGCTGCTGAAGTGCAGCAGCAGTACGATGCACACGGCATAACATGGCTGCAGCAAACAGTGCGCGAAGAAGACCCTGTTTTCTTTGCTGTGGGCGAAGTGCAAAACCCTGCACGCCTGTTACGCGCCCTCACCTTCAAACGCTCTACGGGCGAAAGCATTACCAGTTTCAGGAAAGGGGAAGCCAAACGACGCGATTTTAATATAGTGAAAATAGGCCTGGAGCTACCGCGCGAAGTATTGTACAACCGCATCAACCATCGCGTAGATATGATGATGGCTGCAGGCTTGCTGGACGAGGTAAAGGAACTATACCCGCTGCGAAAACTAAAAAACCTGCAAACCGTAGGCTATGCCGAACTGTTTGATTTTATAGACGGGCAATGCACCCTTGCCGAAGCAGTTGAAAAGATAAAACAGAACACTCGCCACTACGCCAAGCGCCAAATGACCTGGTTCAAAAAAGATAAAGAAGTAAGGTGGTTGGATGCCGATACTGCAGATATTATTACAGGTATATTTCGCAACTGACTACCGTGTGCCCCAACCCATTGAACGGATGCGCAGTAACGCATACAACTTCAGCACGTACAAGTAAATACCCATAGCAAAGCGGTACAGGTTATAGCTTATCACTTTTACAATAGAACGGTTGTTGCGCACCATTAGTGCTATCAGGTAAATGGCGGCTAGGATGTAGAAGAACCTCAATTGCAGCAGTGTTACCAGCAAGACTACCTGCAGTGGCACTGAAAGGAAAAAAGATATCACATCTAAAGCAGAGAACAAACGTACCCAGCCCGATACGCCTTTCAGGAAAATGGCACGCATCTGGTAAATGATGCCGGTTTTAAAGGTACGTTGCACTTTCCCCTTGTACTGGTCAAATTCAAATCTCTCATGCGTTACCGCTACGCCGTATATAGTGTAGCTTTTGCCCTGCTGCAGCGCCATGTTGGTAATGCTTTTGTCTTCACCGGCCATCATAGGCTTTCCTAAAAAGCTATCATTTTTATAAGCTTCCAATACGCTGGTAATGAAGCTGTATTTAGCGAACATGAACGCCCCGTTACAGTTCACAGTAGCACCCATCCTGCTTTCAAACAGGCGTTTGTAGTAGTTCGAATGATAGCTTGTATTGATGTAGGTATTCAGGAAATCATCTTTAAAATCCTTCAGTGTAATGCGTACACCAAATACATTACCATCGGCATGCAGGCGTATGAATTGCAGGCTGGTTTCTATAGCATGGTTGTCAAAGCAAATATCAGAATCGATACACAATACATAATCTATAGGTTGCAATGCTGAAATACCAATTATCTGAGATCTGCGCAGTCCCAGGTTCGTTTCATTTCTTATGATGCGCACCTTATCTGCGTAGGCTTTTTCTATTTGCACGGGTTGCAGGCTACAATCATCTACTATTATTATTTCTTTGGCTTGGATGGTACTGTTAAAAATACTATCCAGCAGCGTTGTTATATTGTCTTCTTTTTCGTTGTACGAACATATGACAATAGAAAAATCCGGCAGTGTTTTAGTTGTAGTTAAAGTAGCGTGTTGCTGCTCACTTAGCAGATGTGTGTTGTACAGGTAGCAAAACCTCAGTATCAGGAAAGGGACAGAAAGCAGCAGAAAATGATTTTCAAAAATGCCGCAATAAAGTATTAATAGCGATGAAGAAACAGTAATGGTAAAGTCTATATAAAACCTTTTATTTCTGTTTATATTGTCAATAAGACTGTTTATCATTTCTGCCTGCTGGAATGCAATATTATAAAAGAAAAATTTTTCCGTGGCAGTAATAATTATTGTGCTACACTTGTTGCTTATATACCGGCATTACTTCATCAATAGGGCCGTCCATTTTTACTAAGCCATTTTCCAGCAGTATCAACCGCTCACAAAAAGAACGTATAATATCCTCGTGGTGGCTTACAATAATGAGGGTTTTGCCCGTTAATATTTGTTGCAGGTAGCGTATTACTTTTTCTTTAAAAAAAATGTCGCTTCCCGAAAACACTTCGTCCAGCACATATATATCTGCCGGCAAGTGCAGCGCCACGCTGATGGCCAGCCGGGTGCGCATGCCCGTAGAATAAAATTTGACAGGCGTATCTATGGTTTGTATTTCGCTGAATGCTATAATCTCGTCTACATGCTCAGCGACCATGCGTTTAGATTTGCCCAGTGCTGTGCCGTGCAGGTATATGTACTCTCGCCCCGTCAGGTCGCCCAGTATATCGCCTTGTGCAAATACTTGTATGATGTCGCCTTCTACTCTTAGTTTGCCGCTACTGGGTTCTGTTATCCCACTAAGTAGTTGCAGCAGGGTAGTCTTGCCCGCTTTATTACGTCCCAGTACGCCTACATGCTCGCCCGGCTTGATGGTTACGCTGATATCCTTCAGTATGGTATCGTAGCCTGTTTCTATTCTCTCCCTCTTTAGCAAAGCTACCAGCTTGAAAAAAAGACTTCTCAATACATATTTACCTATGTACTTCTTCTCCTTCGATTTGAACCTCTTAGATATGTGCTCCAGTACTATCATGCGCGATTATATGTAGTCGGCTATACGTTTTTCATACCGTGCAAATACTGCATAACCTAAAAAGAAAACGAACAGTGAAATGCTCATCCCTTTAGCCAGCAAGTACCACGGGGTCTGCTCATGAAATAATATGGAACGCGAAGCCTGTATCACAGATACCATAGGGTTCAGTGTATACAACCGTATCCACTTATCGGGCACCACACCTATTTTATATACGATAGGCAGGCTATACAGGCCCAGGGGTACTACAAATTTCAATAGGTGCCTGATATCGCGGTACACGATACAGGGAATGGTGAACAAAAGGCCCATACCTACTGAAAACAATACGATTTGCAGCATTAGTATCGGTAGCACCAAAACGCTGATACCCGGCGCCCTGCCCACAAGCAGCGCTACGATAAAAAGGAATACCAGCCCGAATAAAAACTCAACTAACTTTAATAATACCAGCGAAAATGGCACAATGATGCGGGGGAAACTGGTGCGTTTTATCAGTTGCGGCTCTTTGGGAAAAATATCCAATACCTCCAGGAATACATCTCTGAAGAACAGCCATGGAAGCATACCACTATAGATAAACAGGAAATACATTTTCCGGCTGATGCCTACATCGAAGGCCATGCCAAAGAAAACAGTATAAACGATGGTTGTTATCAGTGGGCTCACAATGATCCATCCTAAGCCGATATAAGAGTGTTCGTATTTATTCTTTATCCATTTCTTTGACATAAGCACCAATAGGTCCTTATACCGGATAATGTTTTTAATACTTTCAACAAATGAAGCTTTTTGCGGATAGATAACCATTCTTGTCGCTAAGTTACCGTCATTTTTTACATAGCATATAGCGCCTGTTAACAAAATATTTATTTAATAAAAGGTACTTTGCAATGCATAGTACTAAGTTTTTGCATAGATTTGTGCTATAAACAGAAGAGATGAATGTAGAGAATACGGAATCGCAGATGCGCAAAGGCTTGCTCGAGTTGTGTATCCTGGGTATCATTCAGAAGGAGAAGGAAGCATACCCCAGCGATATACTGGAGCAATTGAAACAGGCCAGGCTGGTGGTGCTGGAAGGCACACTATACCCATTGCTTACCCGGCTTAAAAATGCAGATATGCTTACCTACCGCTGGGAAGAATCTACCTCCGGCCCGCCACGTAAGTATTATGCATTAACGGAAACCGGGCGCAAGTTTTATATACAACTGAAGCAGACCTGGGATGAACTAAGTACCGCAGTCAATCATTTAACCACAACTATATAAAAACACCATTATGCAAAGGATCATACAGATAAACATCGCAGGCCGCGTCATCTCTATGGAAGAGGATGCCTACCAGCACCTTAAAAATTATATGGCCAGCCTCGAACGCCAGTTTTTGAACGAACCGGGCAAAGATGAAATCATACTGGATATAGAATACCGCATCGCAGAGCTCTTCTTCTCAAGGCTGGATGCCGGCGCGCCGGCTATTGATAAGGCCGATGTGCAGAAGGTGATAGATACACTGGGCAATGCTGCCGACCTGAATGAAGATAACAACCAGCAGCAGGCACCTAAGCAATCTTACCTGCCGGTGCATTACATGCCTCAGGACAGTTATCATCATAGCAGCAGCCGCAGG
>JANLJF010000021.1 GCA_029255605.1 Azovibrio restrictus | reverse complement strand
TTATGGTAACCAATACAAGATGGGCTACCTGGGCAGCGACAGGAGTGGTACGGGTGTAGGCTTGCTGTTCGATTTTATCATTGTACACGAGAGCGGGCACGAATGGTTTGGCAACAACATTACCGCCGTAGATATAGCCGATAACTGGCTGCACGAAGGTTTTACCACCTATACAGAAGTGCTGTTTGCCGAATGTGCCCTGGGTAAAGAAAAGGCCTTTGCCTATTGCCGTGGCGAATGGAAGAACATACGCAACGATGTACCGGTAACCGGCACCTACGGTGTGCAGGATGATGGCAGCAGTGATAAATACGACAAGGGTAGTGCCGTAGTGCATATGCTGCGCATGATGATAAACAACGATGAAAAATTCAGGCAACTGCTAAGGGGGCTGAACAAAGACTTTTATCACAAAACAGTAACCAGCAAAGAGGTGGAAGCGTACATAGAAAAATTCACAGGACTGGAACTAAAGACATTTTTCAACCAATACCTGCATACCACAAATATACCCCAGTTGGAATGGTATATAAAAAAGAAGCAACTGTATTACAGGTTTACCAACGTAGTAGCGGGTTTTACCCTGCCATTGGAGGTGAAAAGCGGCAACCGGAAAGCCAGTGTAAAGCCCACAACAGAATGGCAAAGCATACCCTGGAAGCGTGGTGGTTTCAACCTGTCGGTATCAGAAGATTTTCTTATCGGTGTAAAACCATAATAGTCCACACATGTGGATAGCCTGTTTAGGGCTTTAGGTGCTTTTTTTCTACGTTTGCGCTGGCATGGCAAAGACGGAGACACCACTCATGAAACAGCATGCGGAGATAAAGGCGCGTTATCCCGATGCAGTCCTTTTATTTCGTGTAGGCGATTTTTATGAAACCTTTGGCGAGGATGCTATCATAGCTTCCCGTGTATTGGGTATTACCCTTACCAAGCGTGCCAATGGCTCTGCATCGCATATAGAGCTGGCCGGTTTCCCACACCATTCGGTAGATACCTACCTGCACAAGCTGGTAAAGGCAGGGTACCGTGTAGCCATCTGCGACCAACTGGAAGACCCAAAGACCGTAAAGGGTATCGTAAAACGTGGTGTTACCGAACTAGTGACCCCCGGTGTAGCTACCGACGATAAGCTGCTGGAGAATAAGACCAATAACTTCCTCGCAGCCCTTTACCTTACCGATACCATATGTGGTGTATCCTTTCTCGATATCAGTACGGGTGAGCTGTATGCTGCACAAGGCAACGCCGAATATATGGATAAATTGCTGCAAAGCTTTCAGCCATCGGAGGTGATACTATCGCGCCAGCAGCAAAAGCGTTTCAAAGAGAACTTTGATTCCCGTGTATATACCTTCCAACTGGAAGACTGGATATTCCAGGACCAGTATGCTTACGACCTGTTACTGCAGCATTTTCAAACCCAATCGCTAAAGGGATATGGCATAGAAGATATGCGTGCAGCCATCATAGCTGCCGGTGCTGCGCTTCATTAC
Organism: Azovibrio restrictus; assembly: GCA_029255605.1. Classification (GTDB taxonomy): domain Bacteria; phylum Bacteroidota; class Bacteroidia; order Chitinophagales; family Chitinophagaceae; genus Polluticoccus. The sequence continues at coordinate 7,503 of JANLJF010000021.1, read as the reverse complement.
CTGAAAGATACCGAGCATATCAACCTGCAACATATCAATACCATTCAGCGCATCGTAGCCGATGACTTCCTTTGGATGGACAGATTCACCATCCGCAACCTGGAGCTGGTAAGCAGTAGTGATGAGAATGGCTGCTGCCTGTTGCAAACACTGGATAATACCTGCACACCTATGGGTGCACGCCTGCTGAAACGCTGGCTGATATTCCCGCTATATGATATAGCACGCATACAGCGCAGGCAAGACCTTGTTAGCCATTTCATACTCAACCAGGATTTAAACCATAGTATCGTTAGCTGTATAAAACAGGTAGGCGATGTAGAAAGGCTGGTGGGCAAGATACCGCTGAAGAAAGCAAACCCGCGTGAAGTATTGCAACTGGCAAAAAGCCTGGAATGCATAGAGCAGGTAAAACAGACCTGTGCCGATAGTGGTTTCGAGCCATTGATAAGCCTCACCAATGTTATGCAGCCCCTCACCAACCTGCACCAGAAAATCAGGTCGGTTATTATAGAAGATGCCCCGGCACTGGCTGCTAAGGGTGGTATGATAAAAGACGGTATATCTGCCGAGCTGGATGACCTGCGTACCATATCGCGCAGCGGTAAGAACTACTTGTTGCAGATACAGCAGAAGGAAGCAGAACGTACGGGTATATCATCGCTGAAGGTGGCATATAATAACGTATTCGGCTATTACCTGGAAGTAACGAATGCGCACAAGGATAAAGTACCGGCAGAATGGATACGCAAGCAAACCCTTGCCAATGCCGAACGCTATATAACACCCGAGCTAAAGGAATACGAAGAAAAGATACTGGGTGCAGAAGACAAGATACTGGCCATAGAGATGGACATCTATCAAAAGCTACTGGCAGAGATAGAACCATATATAGCATCTATACAAACAAACGCGAACATCACCGCACAGCTCGATTGCCTGTTGTGCTTTGCTCATAATGCTAAGCAACACCAATACCGTCGCCCCGAAATAGTAGAGCAGGCCATACTGGATATAAAACAAGGCAGGCACCCCGTAATAGAACAACAATTACCCCCCGGTGAAGCCTACGTAGCCAACGACCTGTTGCTGGATAAAGAAGCACAGCAAATCATCATCCTCACCGGCCCCAACATGAGTGGTAAGTCGGCCTTGCTGAGGCAGGCGGCCATTATTACCATTATGGCACACATGGGTAGCTTCGTACCGGCAGAGGCAGCAACCATTGGGCTTACCGATAAGATATTTACAAGGGTAGGGGCTTCCGACAACCTGAGTGGTGGCGAAAGTACCTTCATGGTAGAAATGAATGAAACGGCCAGTATTATCAATAACATCAGCGAGCGAAGCCTTGTATTGCTGGATGAGATAGGCCGTGGTACCAGTACCTACGATGGTATCTCGCTGGCATGGTCGATAGTAGAATACCTGTACCAGACGAGTGCCAAACCTAAAACACTGTTTGCTACCCATTATCACGAACTGAATGAACTGGAACAGCAATTGCCGGGTGTCAAGAATTACCACATCACCCACAAGGAAACAGGTAACAAGGTTATCTTCCTGCGCAAGCTGGCACCGGGTGGTAGCCGTCATAGTTTTGGTATACAGGTAGCACGCATGGCCGGTATGCCGCCATCGCTCCTCAACCGTGCCGACCAGATACTGGCACTGCTGGAAGAAAAACATGGTGATGCGGGACAAACGGCACAAAAGGTAAAGGGCATACAGCAGCAAACCCACCTGCAGCTAAATATATTCGACGGCCTTACAGATGACCTGCGCCGGGTGCAGCAAATACTGAATGATACCGATATCAATACATTGACACCTGTAGAAGCATTGCTGAAACTAAATGAGCTGAAGGGTATCGTGAAACAGTATAAATAATGTTGGCATGCCTTTTCTGTCCTTATGCTGAACATTTATAATAAATTGCTTGTTGTAAGGACCATATGAATGCATCGAAAAAATTACTATCATTTACGGCCATTATGATATCCGTCTCGTTTATCATACAATTGGCTTCCTGTATCACCCCACGCAGAGGGCCACAAAAAGCTTATAACAGGGTGGTAGATTCCAATATGGTATTCGATGCTATCATTGTTCCCGGTATACCGTATGAAGGCGTAGTATGGGATTCTGTAATGAAAGCACGTGTTATATGGTCGTGGGTATTGTATAAAAATGGCATAGCAAAGAATGTGATATATTCGGGTGGGGCCGTGTACTCGCCTTATATAGAGGCTAAGGTAATGGGTCTCTTCGCACAAAAGCTGGGCATCCCTGCCGGGCATATTTTTTACGATACACTTGCCAAGCACAGTACGGAAAATGTGTACTATTCTTACCTGTTGGCAAAGCAGCTGGGTTTCAAGTCACTGGCATTAGCTACGGACCCGTTCCAGTCGTTCCTGCTAAAAAGCTTTACCCGCAAACGGTTTACAACGCCTATCTATCATATCCCTTTTATTACAGACACCCTGGCCGTACATAACCATCTGCACCCTAAAATAAATGCTAAGCGTGCATTGACAAATAATTTTAAGTCGATAAAAGAAGATGAAGGTTTCTTCAAACGCCTTCGTGGCACCTTTGGCAAGGACATTGATTGGGATAAGCACAATGGAAAGCTGGAGGCACTGTAAACTTCTGTGCTTACCTTTACAAAGTGAAACTATATATAAAGAATATGGTTTGCAACCGTTGCATTATGGTTGTGAAAAAACTACTGGAAGATAATGGCCTGCATCCTGTTGCTGTATCATTGGGGGAAGTAGTACTGCAGGAAGATGCTATAGATGACAAGCAGCAACAAACCATCCAGCATGCATTGACCGAAATAGGCTTCGAGCTGATAGATGACAAGAAACAGCGTATAATAGAGCAAATAAAGAACGCGGTAGTAGAACTGGTACACCATAGCACCGAACAGATAAGTGTAAAGTATAGCGTCTTCATCAGCGAAAAGACAGGTATGGAATATACCTATCTCAGCAAACTCTTCAGCGAGGTGGAAGGGGTAACTATAGAGCATTACATCATCAGCCAGAAGATAGAACGGGTGAAGGAACTATTGGTGTACGACGAGCTATCGCTGAGCGAGATAGCGGATAATATGGGTTACAGCAGTGTAGCACACCTCTCTGCTCAGTTCAAAAAGATAACGGGTCTTACCCCCACCTTTTACAAGAACCTTGGCATTCATCACCGCCTACCTATAGATAAGGTAAAGTAACTATCCAAACACACGATACCCGTATTTCGAATTAAAAAGAAAGCCCCTTATCAAAAGGGGCTTTTCTTTACTGTTTCAGTTGCACTATTACTATTTCGTTCCCATACAGGTCGTAGCAATGCAGGAAGCTGTATTGCGGGCTATCGACCGGCGCTATTTCTATGCGCACATTATTTGCCAGCAGGCGTTCATACATCGTATCTATATCATCGGTATACAGCACCATAGCGGGTTGCTGGTGTGTTTGGCTGCCTACCAGTTGCTCCTGTTGTTTGCCATCGGCTTTTAAAAACCATATACCGGCCTCGCCATTGCCAATGCCTACATGCAGAAAACGCAACCCGAAACTGCTATCCTCGTCGAAAAGTATTTTAGCGTTAAAATTTGTTTTATAAAAATCCAGTGCTTCATCATAGTCTCGCACCAGCATTACCATACGTCCGAATTCTATGTTCATTTTGCAAAAGTTTTTTAGCAGGCTGTGTAAGCCCTGCATCTATTCAATTCATATCATACATTACACCTGTATTGTTTTCCATTTACCCCTGCGGAAGATGAGGATAGCAACAATGGCTATGGCACTTTCGGCAATAGAAATGGCAGCATACACACCCGATGGCCCCCAGTTCACCACCTTTGCCAGTACATAAGCCAGCGGTATCTGGAATGCCCAGAAGCCAAACAGGTTGATGATGGTAGGTGTCTTGGTATCGCCCGCACCGTTGAAGGATTGCGATACCACCATGCCGTAACCGTAAAAGGCATAACCAAGGCTCACCAGTCGCAAGCAATGCACACCATTTTCTACCACTGCCGGTTCATGTGTGAATAGTTTAATGATCCATTCAGCACAGGTAAAGAATATAATGGCTATCGTTACCAGGAATATCATATTATAGCGAGCCGTTTTCCATACAGACTGTTCTGCACGGTCGGGCTTCTTCGCACCCAGGTTTTGCCCTACCAGTGTAGCAGCAGCATTAGCCATACCCCATGCAGGCAGTATGGCAAATACAATAACACGGATGCCTATAGTATAGCCCGCCAGTGCATCGCTGCCAAAGCTGGAAAGGATGCGCACCAGGAATACCCAGCTGGCCGATGCTATCAGGAACTGTGCCGTGCCGCCCGATGCTATCTTGATGATATTGGCAATGATAGGCATATCGATACTAATATGCTTGCGCAGTATTTTTATCATACCCTTACCTTTGAAAAGGTGGTATACCTGGTAAATAACCCCGGAACCACGCCCTATAGTAGTAGCCATTGCAGCACCTGTAAGTCCGTAGGCAGGTATCGGGCCCCAACCGTTGATGAGGATAGGGCAGAGTATTATGTTCAATGCATTGGCTATCCATAGCGAACGCATAGCGATAGTAGCATCGCCCGCACCACGAAATACACCATTGATGAGGAACAGCATCATGATAACGATGTTGCCACCCATCAGTAATTGTGTGTAGCGATAGTTGTTTTCGGCTACACTGGTTTCTGCGCCCATTAGCAGCAGCAGGTCTTTGGCAAAGAAGATGCCCACGAGGCTTATAATTATACTGAAGAATAAACCTACGTATATGGCCTGCATACCGGAGTGTGCAGCACCGTCGGGGTTCTTCTCGCCTACACGGCGGGCTACTATGGCAGTAGCACCCATACCCAGGCCCATGGCAATGGAGTAAATAAGCGTAAGCATAGATTCGGTAAGGCCTACTGTAGCTACGGCATCTACCCCCAGTTTGCTTACAAAGAATACATCCACTACCGCAAACAGTGATTCCATTGCCATTTCCAGTATCATAGGTACCGATAGCATAAAGATGGCACGGTTGATACTGCCGGAAGTATATTCCTGTTCAACGCCGGTTATGGCTTCTTTAAATAGTTTAAACAGATTAAACGTACGTGACGATTGTACACGCTGTGTCATACAAGTGATTTGTGATCAGGTTAAAAAAATAAATAACAATAAACGAGAACCCCTGCGTGTAACGGCCGCAGGCTATCAGAATTCGGAAAAATCTCGCCCGAATGGTATCGGGCTGCAATTAGCAGATCATGGTTCGAAAAGAATGAGGCTGCAAATATAAAAAAAGGGCTGATAACAAAATCAACCCCTCTAAAATTTTTTTACGACAGCTCGTAACGGATGTTATCTATTATACAAGCTCATAGTTTTCGCTATGCCCTGTGCTGCAAAACTTTCTATAATGTCTATACTCTTGATAACCTTGTCTTTTACTATCGGTAGCTCATCACTTGTCCACTTGCTCAGCACAAAATCGGCCTGCCTTCCTTTGGGATAATTGTTGCCAATCCCGAACCGTAAGCGTGGATATTGGTCGGTCTGTAGAATTAATTCTATGTTTTTCAGTCCGTTATGGCCGGCAGCACTACCGCCTTGCCGCAGCCTTAAGGCTTCTATAGGTAGTGCCAGGTCGTCCAATATCACCAGTATATTTTCTATAGCTATCTTCTCTTTATCCATCCAGTATTTTACTGCCTTGCCGCTCAGGTTCATATAGGTGGTAGGTTTAATCACTACAAACTGTTTTCCTTTCCATTTACAATGGGCCACATAAGCATGACGGTCTAACGTAAAACTACCCCCGTGTTTAATGACAAAAGCATCGGCTACATCAAAGCCGATGTTGTGCCTTGTCATATCATATTCCATTCCTATATTACCAAGTCCGACTATCAGGTATTTCATGGCTGCGAAGTTAATATCTATTAGATTTAACAGGATTTTTTGCAAAAATTATTTGAATTACCCAACTATAAAATCTAATTAAATGTCCTTATATTAGTAGCTTAGAAATGAAATGTTAGGATTTGGTTACACCCGAATTAACATTTATATATAAAACACCTGTTAAATGCGAAAAATATTATCCTTTTTAGCTGTTTTAGGCACGTTGTCTTACCAGGCAATGGCTGCTTTTAATCCTGTAACACATTTGTCCGGTACTAATACCATTAATGGGGTAGCAGTAACTGTAGCCCCTATCGGTGCTGCTGGTACTACTAATATGTGCGTAGCAGGCCCTTATTTCATTGGTTATTTACCGGGAGGTTATCAATACAACTTTAGCCCAACCAATAGGGTAACGCACATTCGCCTGAATGTGGCAGATATGCAAAGGGATGATACTTTATACGTAAAAGTGAACGGTACCGCATTTCCGCTTACCAATGCTATGGTAACAGATCTGCTGGCGTGTCCCGATACAACCTGGGGAACGGTAAATACTTTTGGAGGTAAGCTGATAACTACAGCTCCGGCCGGTACCAGAACAGATGCTATTGTAACATTTGCATCAAGCCCCAGCTTTATCAGCCAGCTTGAAATATTGCATGATCATGGTAATACTAACTCAGGCGGTCTGATCTATTCACTGGAATTTGATGTTGACTCTTGTAATCAACCGTTTAAAGCAAAGGCTGATTCGCCATATTGCAGCGGACGCTCTTTGCAATTACGTGCTACAGATTTTCCTAATGCAACCTTTACATGGGCTGTATATACCGGTACGCCGCCAACACTAGCACCAGGTGTGTGGACTTCAAACGTAAGGGAACCTGTTGTACCAAGTGTAACCTTTACGGGTAATTACGATTACTATGTAGCTACTGCAACACGTGGTGCATGTACGTATACAGATACTGCTAAAATATTGGTAGATCTTACACCTACGGCCGTAATGGAAACAGCAGGTCCTAAGTGTGCCGGTGATGAGGATACAGTAAAAGTTCGTGCTGCCCTGCCGGCTGGTGGTTATGTAATGATAGGCAAACCTAACAATACATGGGTGAAGCCGAATACGCCACCTACTTTCGACTTTATTACACTACCGAATATTCAGATATCAGATGCCGGTATCTATCGGGGTTATGCGGTGAACTCCACCGGTTGCAAATCTGATACTGCATCTATTAATATTACACTTAACCCACTTGTAAAGGCCGACTTTACGTTTGTTGAAGCACCGGGGTGTGAACAGGATAGTGTGAAACTGACAGATATGTCTTTAGGTAATACTACCTGGAGATGGGAGTTTGGCGATGGTAATACACTTATGGGTAGTGACCCTGCTATACATCAAAATCCGACACACATTTATTCTGCACAAGGTAGCTATGATATAGAATTGTTTGTTACCAACGGGCAATGTAATGATAGTATTACCAAAAAAGTGATATTCTATCACCCATTGTCAGCAGATTTCACAATGAGTGCGGATAGTATTTGCCAAAACCTG
>JANLJF010000020.1 GCA_029255605.1 Azovibrio restrictus | reverse complement strand
AAAGCAATGCCTGCCCAAATATTAATCTCAAACTAAAATACTATTATTGCAATATGATAGCGATACCACTAGCAACCCCCGTTGTTGCAGCCATCATCCGTGTACTCGCGTAAACAATATGGTGGCCCACCTCTATGCCAATTATTTCACCGGGGCATATAAGGTACATGCTCGATAGTATTTACGAGCTCGACAAAATTGAACAGCAAATCGCCAACGGCGAGCAGACTTACCTGCTGCTTACCGAAGATGGTGAACCAAAGGGGTTTGCTGCGTATGCTGCATTGCCTGACGATGAAAGCGTTATCAAAGTACACAAGCTGTATTGCCTGCCCGAAGCACAGGGACAAGGCTATGGCCGCATGCTGATAAGCGCTGTAGAACAGGCATTGACAGAGGCCGGTAAAAGTATTATGGAACTGAATGTGAACCGTAACAACCCGGCTGTTAGGTTTTATGAAAAAATGGGGTTCGGAATCGTGAAAAGCGAAGACATCGAAATCGGCAAAGGTTTCATCCTGAACGATTATGTAATGCGCAAAAGCATTTCATAGCCGCCCCTGCCGGTTAAAAGTGAGCAGTAACGGTGCTGCTCACTTTCAACCGGGTTCCTGCACATACATCGCTTATACATCATCATAACTCAAAAGCCCCTGCAATAGCAGGGGCTTTACCATATAAACAAAACAACCGCTCTATAATCCGTCTATCCTTATCTTAAATGCATTGGGGTCGGTTTCGGCAAGGGCTACGGTGTAGGTATTTCCATTGGCAGGTGTTACACTGGTAATGCCGCCATAAAACCTGCCGTTTACAATAGCTATCACTACAAAGTGCATAGGGATATCAGGCACGTGGTTTTCGCTTATCACGCCACTGTTGCTTATACTCATCATCGGCCATACGCCATTGTAGTTATCGTATAGTGCATAGGCGGTTACCTGGTTACTGTTGGTGATGTTTGCGCCGGTAATATTCACAGTAAAGGTTTGGTAATTCGGATTGGTAAGGAACCTGTCTGCATTGGCCCAGCCCACGCTATCGCTGAAAAGGGTGATGGTATCTCCATTATGCACAATGCCACCTATGGGTATACCGCCACCCTGGCCACCACCGGTGCTGTCTTTACGCACTTGCTGCCAGTTTACTACATTCACAGGGTCTTCTGCTTTGGGTGCACCAAGGAATAGGTCCATACCTGTATTATTAGCGCCAAACTGCGGCAGCTGCACGCTATAGGTCATACCATCGGCCAGTAGCAGTTCCTGTTCGTTTTGCCGGATAGTTACCTGCACTTCGCCACCCGATACCAGCGGCTGCCCATTGCTCACCGGCAGCACTTTCGAGAATATCATGTCTGAAGGCTTCAGCATTTCACGCACTTCTATTTCTACATTCCCCGTCACCATGCCACCACTCTTGGTACGAAAACTATTGGGTTGAAAAGTATAACGGCTGCCGCTGGTGCCCCTGAAAGACCCACCCGTTGCTGCATCCATTGTTACTTTCTGTCCTTTCACTTCAAGGCTGCTATATACAGCATCCAGCGATGCGTAAACCCCGCCATTATCTATCGGCGTTACGGGGTCTGTATTCTTATTGCACGCCGTTATTAATCCTCCTATCAGCAGCAGAGCGCCTGCTGAAACATAAAGCTTTTTCATAAGGTAGTTTTTTGGTTTTTATCAATTGGGTTGTAAACAGAAGGTTAACGCTTCAAAGACGGTATGCCAAAAAACATGCCGAAATAAAACCATATGTCACGGATGTGTCAGACTTAAAAAATCAATCGTAGCACCAAATAGAATCGAGCGCAATAACCTTTAACTCCCTGTTATAGTAAACAGCAAAGCTTTGCCATGCAAAATCTCCATATTCACATTTTCCGTCAGTACTATAATACTCCTCATAGTAGCGGTAGTTTGGCTCGGCCGATGGTATCTTGCAATAAGAGCTATCTAATGGATGTCCCAGCTTAGCATGCACCGCTGTTATAGTATCGCCTACGCCAACGCTACTCCATTTTTCAGGTGTAAAATCCTTTGCAAAAACAGTATCTATATGTGGTACGTATTTATGCTTTCTTTCCAGCCCTATAAAGAACTCGAAGAATAGTTTAAAGAATAGCAAAGCTGCCATTATCACTATCGAAGCATATAGGTATTTTCTTTTCATAGTTTATGCGGATCAGGGCAGTGGCATAATACTAACGTCCATTCATTTACTTTTCGTATGTCAATTTTAAATAAATAAAAATGCGTATATTTGCTATTAATAAAAGGTGTGAAGAATTGGAGAATCTGCAAAACAGAAAAAGAGTAAAAAACACAACAAAACACAACATTTTTATCACCGTCATTTTGTTTCCGATGCAGGCTTGTTAAAACCGGAAACAAACCGAAACAATGGCACATGTTTTTTACCTTTAGGTAAAAGCATATATATATGAGCACCAACAATCAAAACAAGCCGGATGAGGGCGGTCAATACCCCGGCTACCCGCACTACCCTGCTAAAGAAGATATTACCCAGCCATCCAACCATACAGATAAGTTAAACGTGACGGGTGATGGGGATGTAAAAACCAACAGTGGAGCGGCCCTTGAAAACGAAACCGACGACCTGGGCATTGTAATGGGTACGGAAGCCGATGTGACGGCAGAGGATGAAATGCTACTGGGCGCAATGGACCGCGACATGGATATGAACGAAGACGAAGATAAAAATGCACTGGGCCTTGATGATACGGACGATGATGGAGACCCGCTGAATGAACGGAGTGGAGACCTGTCTACCATGGGTGACGACCTGGATGTACCGGGCAGCGAGCAGGATGATGCCAACGAAGCCATAGGCGAGGAAGATGAAGAGAACAACTACTACAGCCACAGCGACAACCAGGAGGATACCGAGGGTATTCCATAGCAGATAATGCTATCTTTATAAGCATGATAGCAAGCAAAATACATAAACCCATATGCTATATAGTATTGATAGCTGCATTGACCGCCTGTAAGAAAAATAAAACGGAAAATCCGGTTACTAATTCCGGCAATAAACAACTGGAAGAAGTAAAAGGCACATTTACAGGAATGATGGTGCGCCATACAACCCGGACGATAGATACGGTAACTACTGTATGGGATACTATGATGGCCACAAACCTGCAGGTTACAAATAATAGCCGCGATTCTATATACGTATCGCTGGATTGCTGTAATAAAAACAGGGCATTTAAGTATGAAGGGCATGACAGCTTGAACTATAATAGCTTTTTGAGCCATCCCGGTGGCTATCATGAGTATTTCATTTATTACCCGGCTACAGATAGTGTTATGTACATTTATTATACCTACAGCACCAACTATGTGAAGCCGCTTAATGCCAGCTCCCAAAAGGACACCTTCAGGGGCAAACGCCTGTAAGTTTTCAAGCCCCAAAAGCGTTAATTTTGTTCACCCTGCCCGAACTGGCAGGGGTTTTCGAATATAGTTTTATGGCAAAGAAAGCGGTAGCAGATAAAGAACGGACTAAGAAGACGAAGATAGCAGAGAATACAGACCATGCGCATGGCGATGATGTGATATTCATCAAAGGTGCACGTATGCACAACCTGAAGAATGTAGATGTGGCCATCCCCCGCAATAAGCTGGTGGTGGTTACGGGCGTATCGGGCAGCGGTAAATCCAGCCTTACTATGGATACCCTGTTTGCCGAGGGGCAGCGCCGTTATGCGGAAAGTCTTAGCGCCTATGCACGCCAGTTCCTCATGCGGATGGATAAACCCGATGTGGATTATATACGGGGTATATGCCCTGCCATAGCTATCGAACAGAAAGTAACCACGCGTACCCCACGCAGCACTGTGGGCAGTATGACGGAAATATATGATTACCTGCGCCTGCTGTTTGCGCGTGCCGGCCATACCTATTCGCCCGTAAGCGGTGTAGAGGTGAAGAAAGACAGCGTAACGGATGTAGTGGAGTATGTAAAGACACTGGCCACGGGCACCAAGGTGCAGATAATAGTGCCATTGGTAACCCGCTATGGCCGCAGTGTGAATGAAGAGCTGAATATACTGATGCAAAAGGGCTTCAGCCGTGTGCATGCCAAAGGGGAAGACAAGCCGATACGCATAGAAGATGTGCTGAGCGATACGGTACAACTACCGGCAAAAGAAATATACCTGCTGATAGACCGCATAGTAGTAAAAGCATTTGACGAGGACGACCTGCACCGCCTGGCCGATAGTATACAGACCGCCTTTTACGAAAGTGAAGGCGAATGTACGCTGGAGCTGGATGGCAAAGAAATGGTGCATTTCAATAACCGCTTTGAGGCCGATGGAATGACCTTTGAAGAACCATCGCCCAACCTGTTTTCCTTCAATAACCCTTATGGTGCTTGTCCGCATTGCGAAGGCTTCGGCCAAGTGTTGGGTATTGATGAAGACCTGGTGATACCTGATAAAAGACTGAGTGTATATGAAGGCGCCGTGGCTTGCTGGCGTGGCGAAAAGATGGGCGAATGGCAGTCGTCATTCATACGTACGGCAGCCCGTTTCGATTTTCCCATACACACACCGGTGCACGACCTTACAGAAAGCGAATATGAACTGCTATGGGAAGGCAACAGCAAGGTGAATGGTATACGAGATTTCTTTAGCATGGTAGAGCAGAACCTGTATAAGGTGCAATACCGGGTGATGCAAGCACGCTACCGTGGCCGCACTACCTGCCCTACCTGCAAAGGTGCCAGGCTGCGTAAAGAGGCGATGTATGTAAAGGTGGCGGGGAGTACCATAGCCAACCTGATGTTCATGCCATCAGCAGATTTGTATAACTGGTTTCAGCAACTGGAGCTGAGCGAGCATGATGCACAGATAGGCAAACGTATACTGATAGAAATAAACCAGCGCCTGAAAACCCTGCTGGATGTAGGTTTAGGATACCTGACGCTGAACCGCCTTGCAAACACGCTAAGTGGTGGTGAGAGCCAGCGTATACAGCTTACCAAATTTTTGGGCAGCAACCTGACCGACTCTTTATACATATTGGATGAGCCGAGCATCGGCCTGCATTCAAGAGATACGGAGCGGCTGATAAATGTACTGAAAAACCTGCGCGACCTGGGCAATACCGTAGTAGTGGTAGAGCACGATGATATGATGATGCGCGAGGCCGACTATATTATAGACATGGGCCCACTGGCCAGCCACCTGGGTGGTGAGGTAGTAGCTGCCGGGCCGTATAAAGAACTCATCAAAAACAAGATGAGCCTTACCGGGCAATATCTGAGCGGCGCAATGCAGATAGATGTACCCGCCATCAAGCGGAAGCCAAAAGGGGCTATCCGTATAGAAGGCTGCAGGCAGAACAACCTGAAGGATGTGAATGTAGACTTTCCGCTGAATGTGATGTGTGTGGTAACGGGGGTGAGCGGTAGCGGTAAAACTACATTGGTCAAACAAACCCTGTACCCTGCCCTGCAAAAACATTATGGCGAAGGCACCGACCGCCCCGGCATACATAAGTACCTGGGTGGTGACCTGGGCCATATAGCCCATGTAGAAATGGTGGATCAAAATCCGATAGGTAAATCATCGCGCAGTAACCCGGTTACCTATATCAAGGCATGGGATGAGATACGCAAGCTGTTTGCAAAGCAACCACTGTCTAAAATGCGTGGCTTTGCGGAAAAGCATTTCTCTTTCAATACCGATGGTGGACGATGTGATACCTGCAAGGGTGAGGGTGAAGTAATAGTAGAGATGCAGTTCCTGGCCGATGTGCACCTGCTGTGCGAAAGCTGCAAGGGCAAACGCTTTAAAGATGAAGTGCTGGAAGTAACGTATCGCACTAAGAATGTGTATGAGATACTGGAGATGAGCGTAGATGAATCTATCGAATTTTTTAAAGATGATAAACGTATAGCCGCTGCACTGCAACCGCTAAGCGATGTGGGGCTGGGCTATGTAAAGCTGGGGCAAAGCAGCGATACGCTGAGTGGTGGTGAAGCACAGCGCGTGAAGCTGGCATCCTTCTTAGGTAAGGGTGCTGCTAAAGAGAAGGTACTCTTCATTTTTGATGAGCCTACCACAGGCCTGCACTTTCACGATATAAAAAAGCTGCTGGGTTCTTTTGATGCACTGATAGAACAAGGACACAGCATACTGGTGATAGAACACAATACCGATGTAATAAAAAGCGCCGACTGGGTAATAGACCTGGGCCCCGAAGGTGGTGCCGGTGGCGGCTATCTACTGTACGAAGGTGCACCGGAAGGCTTGAAGAAGATAAAAGAAAGCTATACGGGGCAGTATATGTGATCAGGTTTCAGATTGCCCATTCGCGTCATTGCGAGGCACGAAGCAATCTAATCCAAACGAAATAAGGAGTACGATGAATAAAGGCGGCTATGTATACATAATGGCTTCAATAAACAGAAGAGTCTTGTATGTAGGTGTCACTTCTAATTTGGCGAAGCGCATTTGGGAACATCGTACCAAAGTATATCCCGAAAGCTATACAGCTAAATACAATTGCATTCAATTGGTTTACTATAATCAGTTCAATACAATAACAGATGCTATTGCCGAGGAAAAAAGAATAAAGGGTGGAAGTCGCCAGGCTAAAGGAACACTAATCAGCGATATGAATTATAATTGGGATGACCTTTATGACAGTATCTGGTAGGTTGATTAGATTGCTTCGTTCCTCGCACTGACGGTTGTTAAATGAAAAGGATTAAGACGTTTATGGAAAAAGTAAACCTTGCAGAAAAGCTCGCCTTGTTTTCAGAGCACTGGAGCCCGAAGGTAGTGGGTGAATTAAATGGCCAGCATGTGAAGCTGGTAAAGTTCAAAGGGGAATTTGTATGGCATAAGCATGATAACGAAGATGAAATGTTCTTTGTCATCAAAGGGAGTTTCCGGATGGAGTATCGTGATAAAACCATCACGCTGAATGAAAATGAATTTGTGATAGTACCTAAAGGTGTTGAGCACCGCCCGGTAGCAGATGAAGAGGTATGCGTCATGCTGTTTGAACCTGCTACAACGCTTAACACTGGCGATGCAGAAAGTGAGCTAACGAAACACACTTTAGAACATATATAACATGCTAACGAAACTATATCATATGAAAAATGCTATCCTTCTCGCAGCCGTTTGCCTGCTTTCTGCCTGCGGACAAAACAATGAAGAGCAAGTAACGGAACAGCCTGCAGATACCACAGCCGCAACGGTGCATCATACCAACACCACACACTGCTATCTGCATACAGAAGGCACTAAAAACCAAGATAGCACTTTCCTGCAACTGAGCATTACAGATAATATTGTGCGCGGCACACTATCTCACCTACCTTATGAGAAAGACCGCTCTACAGGCGAGCTCCATGGCACTAAGAATGGAGAAATCATAAACGCTACATGGGTATATATGCAAGAAGGCATGCAAGACTCTATGGCGGTATCTTTTAAACTGGGCGCATCAGGCATAGCCCAAAAGCAAGCGAGTGTAGATGCTTCAACAGGCCGTATGTATCTTGCAGATACAGGAAAGTATAGTATTGAGTACGTAGAGATGACGTGTAGGTAGGCTTAAATAAATCGTCCTATCTTTTCTAATAAAAATTGCCCATCTTCTTTACTAAATAAAATAGAGACATCTCCCTCCGTATAGATTTCCCATGCATCATCATAAGCATATTGCCTTGATACAAAAGATACACCATGCTGCACGAGTAACCTTTCTATGCTTTCCGGAGTCGACTGTGCAGACCATTCATCACAGAAAAGTTTGAAGTTTACAGTATTAGCAGCATCAGTTATGAAGTTGCTTGTAATACCAACTAACCCAGAATGATCGCCTGGCATGAAGTGAAACTCAATAACATCATATTTATAGACTGAAGGTAGGACATCATCTACAGCAGTATAAACCCAATCAGTATCAGCCAATACCTCCTTTAGAAATTGCCTTTTAACACCAAATGGTATATTCTTAAGAGCTCCCTCCCTTAAAAAATCATAAATGCTTTCAATAATCATCTTTACCTCCCCGGCATAGCCGCTATTAGCCGTTTGGTGTAATCGTTTTCAGGTTGTTGCAGTACCTGTGTGGCTTTCCCGGCTTCTACTATCTTACCTGCCTGCATTACCATTACACGGTCGCTGATGTAGTGTACCACGCTCAGGTCGTGAGAGATGAAGAGGTAAGACAAGTCGAACTCTGCCTGTAGCTCTTTCAGCAAATTGAGTATCTGCGCCTGCACGCTCACATCCAGCGCCGATACACTTTCATCGCATATCATCAATTGCGGGCGCAGGGCCAATGCACGGGCTATGCCCACACGCTGCCGCTGCCCACCTGAAAACTGGTGCGGGTAGCGCTTCATACTATCGGTGGGGAGATGCACAAGGTCGAGCAGGCGTTGGGCTTCCTTCTTCAATTCGCCGGCAGGTACTATGTTATGCACACGCAGTGGTTCCATCAGCATATCACCAATGGTCATGCGTGGGTTGAGCGATGCGAAGGGGTCCTGGAATATCAGCTGTATCTGCCTGCGGATGCGCGGCCATTCTTTGTGCGGCAGCGTTGCAAGGTCTTCCCTACTAAAGATGATCTGTCCTTCATGTACAGGTAGCAAACCCATCAGGCTGCGGCTAATGGTGCTTTTACCACAACCACTTTCTCCTACAAGGCCCAGCACCTCACCTCTGTTCAGTGTAAAAGACACACCATCTACCGCCTTGAAATAATCTACCGACCTGCCCAGCCAGTCTGTATTTTCTGTAAACCATACACGCAGGTTGTTCACTTGTAGTATAGGCGTATCTGCGGTATGCACTTGTGGCTGTGGTGTATCGGTCAGTAGTACATCGGCCCTTGCCTTATCTGCCTCTAAAAAATCGGCAACGATAGGCAGGCGTTTACCCTTATTATCTTCCGATGGTTTGCACGCCAGCAATGCTTTGGTATATGGATGTTTGGGCGATTGCAATATGGTTTGTGCGCTGCCGTATTCCATCACCTCACCTTTATACAGCACCAGTATCTCATCGGCTATTTCAGCAGCCAG
>JANLJF010000019.1:3430-103412 GCA_029255605.1 Azovibrio restrictus | reverse complement strand
TACAGCAATGTATACAGCCATTTCTCAGTATTCTTTCTTACTCTTTGCACACATATTTTTAACTAACAGCATTATTATAGAAATGTCAGTTTTGTATCATAAATAACCGGTCAAATGAAACTTACAAGTATTAGGCTATCTTTGCCAACTACCTAAGGTTCTATAACAATAAAATGAAAAAAATACTGCTTCCTCTTGTTACCGCAGGCCTTTTTTTAGGCGCTTGTAATGAAGATTTCGATGTAGCCGCCCCTTATAAAGATATAACCGTAGCATACGGCATTCTCAATCGTGATGACACTGCTCATTACATCAGAGTAGAAAAGGCTTTCCTGGATGAGAATAAAAGTGCTATTGAAATGGCGCAAATAGCGGATTCCAGTTATTATAAGAATATCGAGGTAGTGATGAAGGAATATAAAAACGATGATCCGGCCAGCCAGATAGTCAACAGAACATTCGATATGTATCGTGTAGATATGGCACTGGAGGGTTATCCGAAAGATGCTGCCGGCAGCCAGGGCTTTTTTACGAATCCTCACTATGCATATAAGCTGAAACTGCCCGCAGGCGACTCTCTGAATGCATTTCTTAAATATCGCGTGGTGGTTAAGAACAATAATACCGGCCGTACAGATTCGTCGGATGTATTTTATGTTGTAAACAGCAATAAAAATAACGACCCGAATAGCTTCTATATCAGGGATTTCACGAATGCGAACTACCAGTTAAGCTTTTCTAAGACGACAAACAACGCCGCATATGAGCTAAGTGGCAGGGTACCCCGTAATGGCAAACTGTTAGAAAGCATCATCAGGTTCCACATAGTAGAAAAAAATGCAGCCACAGGTGAAAAGAAACGCCTGAGTGCAGATTATACCTACGCAAATGCAGCGGTTACTTCTGCCGGCCAGTTTAAGGTTTCAGTGCCTACAACAGCCCTCTATTCATTTATTGCAAGCTCATTCGGCCCAGCAGGGGCAAATGTGCAGCGATATGTAGACAGTTGCGACCTGTTTGTTTATGTAAGCAGCAATGAGATATACAATTACCAGCAAGTGCAGATTGCACAGGGCAGCGGGCTTTTGGGAGACCAGATAAAGCCTAACTATACCAATATGCGTGGCGAAAACGTATTAGGTCTTATAGGCTCAAGAGCATTAAGGACTTATAGGAATGTACCTATCGAAACTGTCACTATAGATTCACTGAAAGTGAACCCTGTAACATTAAGCATGAATATACAAGGTCGTAGTGACGAATAGTTTGACAATATTTCATCCAAAACATATATCAAATGCCTTAATGTTCGTTCATTAAGGCATTTTTGTTTCAGTTTGACAGTATGGCTGACATTATTTCAGGATTGCCGGCGATGGCATGCATATTGAAAATAGATTCTTACAACTGTAAACAACACAACATTTATAACAAATAATAATTATGGGAAAAATCATTGGCATTGACTTAGGTACTACCAACTCTTGCGTAGCTGTTATGGAAGGTAATGAGCCGGTAGTGATAGCGAACGACGAAGGTCGCCGTACTACCCCTTCGGTAGTAGCATTTTTGAAGAATGGCGAGCGCAAAGTAGGTGATCCGGCCAAGCGCCAGGCTATCACTAACCCGCTGAATACCATCATGTCGGTAAAGCGCTATATGGGCCGCCGTTATGACGAGGTTACCGGCGAGATGACGCATAACTCTTACAAAATTGTAAAAGGCGACAATAACACGCCACGTGTGGATATTGAAGGCCGTATGTATACGCCGCAGGAAATATCAGCTATGATCCTTCAGAAAATGAAGAAAACAGCTGAAGACTTCCTGGGCCAGGAAGTAAAAGAAGCGGTGATTACCGTACCGGCATACTTTAACGACGCACAACGCCAGGCTACTAAAGAAGCAGGCGAGATTGCCGGTCTTAACGTACGCCGTATCATCAACGAGCCTACTGCAGCTGCGCTGGCTTATGGCCTTGACAAACAACACAAAGACAGCAAAATAGCTGTATTCGACCTGGGTGGTGGTACGTTCGACGTATCGGTACTGGAACTGGGCGACGGTGTTTTTGAAGTAAAATCTACTAACGGTGATACGCACCTGGGTGGTGACGATTTTGACAAAGTGATAATGGACTGGCTGGCTGAAGAGTTTAAGAAAGACGAAGCGATAGACCTGCACAAAGACCCGATGGCTTGGCAACGCCTGAAAGAAAGCGCTGAAAAAGCTAAGATCGAACTGTCTTCTTCTCAGGAAACAGAAATCAACCTGCCTTACATTACAGCAGTAGACGGTGTGCCTAAACACCTGGTGCGTAAACTGAGCCGTGCTAAATTTGAACAACTGGCAGACAGCCTGGTAGAGCGCACATTGGAGCCATGCCGTAAAGCATTGAAAGATGCGGGCATGAACCCTTCTGATATTGACGAAGTGATACTGGTAGGTGGTAGTACACGTATACCTAAAGTACAGGAAGTAGTTGAGAAATTCTTTGGTAAAAAACCAAACCGCAGCGTAAACCCGGATGAGGTGGTAGCGATAGGTGCTGCTATACAAGGTGGTGTATTGACAGGTGATGTAAAAGATGTATTGCTACTGGACGTTACCCCGCTGAGCCTGGGTATCGAAACAATGGGTGGTGTGATGACTAAACTGATAGAATCAAACACTACTATCCCTACTAAAAAGAGCGAAACATTCTCTACAGCAAGCGACAACCAGCCAAGCGTTGAGATCAACGTACTGCAAGGCGAGCGCCCGATGGCGAACCAGAATAAATCACTGGGCCGCTTTATCCTGGATGGAATTCCACCCGCACCTCGCGGCGTGCCTCAGGTAGAAGTTATCTTCGACATCGATGCTAACGGTATCCTGCATGTAACTGCGAAAGATAAAGGTACCGGTAAGCAACAAAACATCCGTATCGAAGCTGGTAGCGGTCTTAGCAAAGAAGAGATTGAAAAAATGAAGAACGAGGCGAAAGCGAATGAAGAAGCGGATAAGCAACTGCGTGAGCGTGTTGAAAAGCTAAACATGGCTGATGGCCTGGTATTCAATTCAGAAAAGCAACTGAAAGAATACGGCGATAAGATACCTGATGCTGAAAAAGCTACTATCGAAGCTGCAGTTGCAAAACTGAAAGAAGTGCATAAAGCAGAAGATATGGATGGCATAGACAAAGCTGCTGAAGAGCTGAACAATGCATGGCAGGCTGCCAGTCAGCACATCTACAATGCACAGCAACAGGCAGGTGCTGAAGATGGCGACCAAACGCAACAAACTGCCGATGCACACAATGATGGCAATGTAGCAGATGCTGAATACGAAGAAGTAAAATAAGCGATTTAAAACACCGTTTAACCACAATAAACTGAAATGGCTGATATTATGTATCGGCCATTTTCTTTTGCGTTAAAGTACTGTTTTACTAATGAAAGGCTGGTTCCGGGCATAATTTTTTATGCTTGTATAATGACTAAAAACTAAGTGTTATGAAACAGGTACCAAGACAGGATTTGGGGCAAAAACATAATCCTTCCCATATGCCCAAACCCGAGGTAAGAGATAACCTTGATAGCCGTAATAACAAAGAAGACAACTACAAGGATAACAATAACAAACAGGGAAGAAAACCCAACACTAAGGATAAGAATGAAGCCGGAAACTAATGTTACCGGGCAAAGCGAAAAGGTGGCATGTTGCCACCTTTTCATTTCTACAAAATATTATACGCCGCTGTGCGTTAATGATGTATGCAAAAGTTGTGCACCTCGTTGCTGGTGGCGGTTCTATTTAATATTGATCTGAGCGCCCAATCGTTAAGTACTTATTTAGGTGGTGGTATTAGTTACGATGCTTTTATGCGAAACAAGCAGGTAATGCCCAACAAACCTGACAGTCGCATTTTACTATCCCCGCAATTTGTAGCGGGCCTGCGTTACTATACAGCACAAAACTTCAACCTGATGCTGGATGTTACCCTGGGCATATCGCGTTTCAACATGCCGGTAAAAACGCCTAACACCCAAAAGTTCTATTACGAACAAATTCGTTCTCTCATTACAGTAGGAAGTGGCTTATATATGGAGATTGACGAGGAGCAGAGTTTTATGCCGTATGTGCAATTGGGGGTGGGGTTTTACGACTTCAGTGACATGACAGAAAAAGTACCCACGGGCTATGTAGGCATACAAACCGACTATAATAGTAAGCGTTTTATCCCAGTTTGCGGTGCCGGCTTTGAATACACCTTTCGTATGGTGGCTATGTCTGCCATTAATGTCAGGGCACTCTACACGCCTGTAGATATCTTCCCTGAGCCGGTTAAATATGGCGTAGACGGCATCAACAAAACAGGCCCGTACGAACTGCAGGGTAAACTTCTTCAATTCCTGGTGACCTACCAAATAAACATTCCCATCATAAAAAGACAATACTACTGATGCTATTTAGTGGGTAAACAGTGAAATATCTGTGCCGGGTATCTTTGTTTCCCCAACCTGGCGCAGCATAGTTACAAGCTGCCCCCTGTGGTAGGTATTGTGATTGAAAGCATGCATCAAGGTATGCCCTACCTGCATTTTATACGGCTGTTTATCCCTGTAAAACTGGAATACATGAGTAAAAGCATTATCATCAAACTGACGCTCTATAAAGGCTATAAAATTCTTCCCGCTTTGCAGCCACATATCGCATAGCTGTTGCATCGGCCTATCGGCATCATCCATCCATACCGGGTTTTCCACCAGGTTCAGCCTTTGCAGCCAAATATCCTCTGCACGCACACAATGCCATACCGTTTTACGGATAGTAGGGAAGCTGCTCTCTATTTCCATATCCAGCTTTTCTTCCGATAGTTTGGCTAATACCTCTATCATTCTACTATTGGCCCATAAATTATACTTA
Source organism: Azovibrio restrictus (assembly GCA_029255605.1). GTDB lineage: Bacteria > Bacteroidota > Bacteroidia > Chitinophagales > Chitinophagaceae > Polluticoccus. Next base: position 98,504 of record JANLJF010000019.1, on the reverse strand, counting down.
GCATACTGGAGCAAGGTCTCTTTCATGCAATAATGTAACTTTGCAAGCGAAATTACTAAAGCCACCCAATGTCTGAACAAAATAATTCTCATGGCTTTGAGACCATCTGTATACACGGTGGGCACAGTCCTGAAAATAAGAGGGCGCATCTCACCCCCATATACGCCACCAGCACCTTCACCTTCGATAGTGCAGAACAAGGTATTGCGGTTTTTAAAAAAGAGGAAGAAGGATACATCTATGGCCGGTTTGGTAATCCAAACACCAACGAGGTAGAAGAAAAGATAGCCTTGCTGGAAGCATATGGATTGAAAGATGCATCGGGCGGACAGATGGAGCTGAAAGCGATACTGCATGCATCGGGCATGGCAGCGCTAACCACCATGCTGATGAGCAACCTGAAGGCAGGCGATAAAATGATAACCCACGAATCGCTGTACGGTGGCACGCAGGAAATGCTGGATAAAATATTACCACACCTGGGCATTACAGCTATCATTGCCGATTTTCATGATGTCGCAGCGGTAGAGGAAATCATAAAAAGCGATAGCGACATAAAACTGATGCACATAGAAACACCTGCCAATCCCACATTGCAGTGTGTAGATATGGAAGCACTGGCGGCGTTGGGCAAACAGTATAACCTTATAGTAACAGCAGATAACACTTTTGCTACCCCTTACCTGCAGCAGCCATTTAAGTATGGTGTAGACTTTGTAATGCATTCTACTACCAAGTTCCTGAACGGGCATGGTACGGCTGTAGGCGGCATACTGATAGGCAAAGATATAGAGCTGATGAACGGCGTAGTGACTAAAACACACCGCCTGCTGGGGGGCAATAGCAATGCTTTCGATGCTTTCCTGCTGAACAATGGCTTGAAAACATTCAGCCTGCGCATGCAGCAGCATTGCAGCAATGCAGAAAAAGTAGCTGCATTCCTGGAAACACATCCTGCAGTGTCAAAAGTGCACTATCCGGGCCTTGCCTCCCACTCCGACCATGCTATTGCCCAAAAGCAAATGAAGCATGCAGGTGCTGTACTCAGCTTCGAGCTGAAAGGCGGCTTCGATGCCGGTGTATCTTTTATCAATAAACTAAAAACATGCGTTAGCGCTGTATCGCTGGGCACTTGCGATACATTGATATCACACCCGGCATCTACTACCCATGTAGGTGTGCGCCCTGAAGACCGCATACGCTTTGGCATAACAGATGGCCTGGTACGCATGAGCGTGGGCATCGAAACAATCGAAGATATTATTGATGACCTGCAGCAAGCATTATATTAGCTAATGTGATAATTAGCTGATTAGCTAAAAATAGATATGCAAACAGCACATAAAAACAATAACCCGGCAGTTAAGCTATCTTTCGATCTGGCTGTGGATACTATTGAATTCTGCATTCGTTTGGATTACTTAAAAAAATGGTCATTATCCAACCAGATAATGCGTGCTGCTCTTTCTATTGGTGCAAATATCAGGGAAGCGCAAAATGCGGAAAGCAGAAACGACTTCATCCATAAAATGAAAATTGCTGCAAAAGAAGCAGATGAATTAGAATTTTATTTTGAAGTATGCAATGCTTCACCATCTTTACCATCAGCCGAAAATCTATTGATACAAGCACAATCTGCTTGCAAAATTTTAAACAAGATTATTTCAACATCAAAGAATAATAATAAGCAACCTGCTAATTAGCCAATCAGCTAATCAGCTAATTAATTAAGTTATGAAGACAGTATATGTAATAGACGCAGTACGCACCCCTATCGGTAAATATGGTGGTACACTCAGCACCGTTCGCCCCGATGATATGTTGGCACATGTTATCAAATCGCTGGTAGAACGCAACCCGTCTATAGATGTAAACGAGATAGAAGATGTAATAGCCGGTGCTGCCAACCAGGCCGGTGAAGACAACCGTAATGTAGCACGTATGGCTGCTTTGTTGGCCGGCTTACCCGCTACGGTAGGAGGTAATACCGTGAACCGTTTATGCGCATCGGGCTTGCAGGCTATCATAGATGCATCACGCGCTATTATGTGTGGCGATGGAGAGCTGTATATAGCCGGTGGTGTAGAGAGCATGACGCGTGCGCCATTCGTTATGGCGAAATCTGAAAGCGCATTTGGCCGTGCGCCGGAGATGTATGATACTACTATGGGCTGGCGCTTCATCAATAAGAAGTTCAATAAAGACACTTACTACCCATATACCATGGGTGAAACGGCAGAGAACGTAGCCGAGCGTTATAACGTAAGCCGCGAGGCACAGGATGCATTCGGCTTGCGTAGCCAGCAGCGTTATTTTGCGGCGAAAGCAGCAGGAAAGTTCAATGACGAGATAGTACCGCTTACTATAGACCTTGGTAAAGGTAAAACTGTGGTATTCGATACCGATGAACATCCCCGCGAAACCACACTTGAAAAAATGGCTGCACTAAAACCTGCCTTCAAAAAAGATGGTACGGTAACAGCAGGTAATTCTAGCGGCATTAACGATGGTGCTGCAGCGCTGTTACTGGCCAGTGAAGATGCGGTGAAGAAATACAACCTGAAACCAATAGCAAAAATCAAGAGCATGGCCACAGCAGGTGTAGACCCTGCCGTAATGGGCATAGGCCCTATACCTGCCACACAAAAGGCATTGAAGCGTGCAGGCATCGACGCGAAAGATCTGGACCTGGTAGAACTGAACGAGGCATTTGCCGCACAAGGCATACCATGCATGCAGGAACTGGGGCTGGATGAAGAGAAGGTAAATGTGAATGGTGGTGCCATAGCTATAGGCCACCCATTGGGCTGTAGCGGTGCACGTATCTCTGCTACCCTGCTACACGAACTGAAACGCCGTGGTGGCAAATACGGACTGGCTACTATGTGCATAGGTGTGGGCCAGGGTGCCGCTATCATTTACGAAAGCGTATCTTAAGCACCTGCCTTAGGGCAAATATTATACCGGGGTATTTATATGATTTATTTAATTTAGTAATCATATAAATACCCCTTATCATGACCAAAGCTACACACAACACCCCGCGTGTCGTCATGCTCATGCTATCTATCTTGATGATAACGATGCAGAGCTGCGTAACCACCCGCATTACAAACAATCCTCCTAATACAGACTGCCCCGCCGGTGGCAAGCGACTCTGCCACAGGGAAACACACTGGATATACTTCTGGGGGCTGGGCAATAACAAAGAGTTTATAGCTAAATGTAAAGATGGCAACATAGCCACGGTTGAGATAAAGCACAACTATGGTTATACAGCTATCACATTCCTTACGCTGGGCATCGTTACACCACAAACACTGGAATGGAATTGCGGCATTAAAGAGCCTTGCCCGGAAGCACCACTATAATACTTCACTATTAAAACACACCATTCATGCCTACACTACCCAATGGCATTACAGCATTTGATGCCGCCAACATCGTACAGGAAAATGCACACCAGAATTTCAAGCACTATTTCAAACCCGGGCATTCGTATACTATAGAGCGTACAGGCACAGGCGTAGCTGCATACAATGCTGCTACCAAAAACATACAATGGCTGATACAAGATGCCATCAACAATAATTTGCGCATGCGGGCTATGGGCAGCAACTGGGCATTTGCACCAGTTGCATCGTCAGATAGCATGATAAACACCAAGCATCTGAACATGCGCTTCCCATTACAGCATAGCTCAGTGACGGATGCCTACCTGCAATCGGGCAAGACAACCGAGGATGTCATGTTCCTGCAATGTGGCAACATGATATGGAACCTGAACAAGCATATAGAAATACAACTGGGCAGGTGCCTGCGCGCATCGGGTGGTAGTAACGGGCAAACCATTGCAGGCGCAATATCTACAGGCACACATGGCAGCGCATTATATACCGGCAGTGTGCACGATGCGGTTGTAGGGCTGCATATAGTAACAGGGCCTGATGCACATGTGTGGCTGGAGCGTGCTTCTAAACCTGTAGTAACAGATGCATTTATAAACAAGCTGGGCGCTACTGCCATTCGCAATGATGATATGTTCAATGCGGCACTGGTTAGCTTCGGTAGCTTTGGGGTGATACATGGCGTATTGTTGGAAACCGAACCTCTGTATTTATTGAAGGAACATCGTTTCAAATCTGTAACCTATTCCGACACACTGATAGAAGCTATCACCACTCAAAACTTTGACCTGATAAGACAATTAGTACCCGACTTCCCCGAAGACACAGCAGATAATCAACTCTATCATTTCGAGGTATCCATCAATATTCACAACCTTGAAAAAGACAATGCAGACAAAGGCATTTTTCTGCAGGCTTTCTTCAAGCAGCCCTGCACTGCGGGCTATACACCCGTGCATGATTATACCGTAAGCACAGCCAAATACAGCAACGATACCATGGGCATCGTATCGCAGGTGGTGGATGCTATGGGCACTACATTGCAGCATGCAGTTATCAAGCCACTGGTCAACAGCCTGTTTGAATCGGGATTGCGGGCAGAATACCCTACCGCAAGAAGCATCGGTGAAATATTCTGCTACACACGTTTTCGGGGGCAGATAGCCAGTGCAGCTATAGGCTTGGATATCAAAGATATTTTCAAAGCGCTGGATGTTATTGTGCAGATAAATGAAGATCATCCACTGGCTGGCGCTATAGCACTGCGCTTTGTAAAGGGCACGGCAGCTACGCTGGGATTCACCAAATTTGAAAAGACCTGCGTGCTGGAAATAGACGGTATTGACAGCGACATTACCCGCAATTTCTTTAGCATGGTATGCGATGCGCTCGAGGCAAACCACATAGCCTATACCATACATTGGGGTAAGTTCAACTACCCGCTGAATAAACAAAGAGTATTGCAGATGTATGGTGCAGACAAAGTACAAAGCTGGCTCAATTGTCGTGCGCAGCTATTAAGTCCCGAAGTGCAGAAAGTTTTTACCAATGATTTTATGATGCAATGCGGGCTGGTGAATGAACCCGTTCCCGTACCGCCGCCTATAGTATAAGCTTTTGCGGGCATGGTATATGAATACCTGTTTGTTATTACTTTTGATGCCGATTACATAACTACATTCTGTGAGAAAGATAGACATACACACGCATATCATGCCCGAAAACATACCCAATTGGTTTGAGAAATTCGGGTATGGGGATTTTATACGACTGGAACACCATAAGCCCTGCTGTGCTAAAATGATAAAGGGCGACAAGGTTTTCCGCGAGATAGAGGAAAACTGCTGGAATCCACATGCGCGCATGAAGGAAATGGACATGACGGATGTAACCATGCAGGTGCTTTCTACCATACCAGTGCTGTTCAACTACTGGGCAAAGCCTGCACATGGGTTGGAAACATCGCGCTTCTTTAACGACCATATAGCACAATGTGCTGCCTATAACCCCAGCCGTTTTATTGGGCTGGGCACATTGCCTTTGCAGGATATAGACCTTTCTATAAAAGAAATGGAGCGCTGCGTGAAAGAACTGAAAATGCCGGGTGTAGAAATAGGCTCCAACATCAACAATAAAAACCTGAGCGACCCTTATTTTGAACCCTTCTGGAAAGCTGCGGAAGAACTGGGCTGCTGCATATTTGTACACCCTTGGGAAATGATGGGCGAGAACGATATGCAGAAATACTGGCTGCCCTGGCTGGTAGGTATGCCTGCAGAAACAGCACGTGCCATATCATCTATGATATTTGGCGGAGTGTTCCGGCGTTTTCCAAACCTGCGTGTAGCATTTGCACATGGTGGTGGTAGCTTCCCATTCACTATAGGCCGCATAGAGCATGGTTTCAATGTACGCCCCGACCTGTGTGCGATAGACAATAACGTGAACCCACGCGAATATCTTGGTAAATTCTGGATAGATGCATTGGTGCATGACCCTAAAGCATTGCAATACGTAATAGATGTGATGGGCAATGATAAAGTATGCATGGGTAGCGATTACCCTTTCCCCCTTGGCGAACACCATCCCGGAGAGCTGATAGAGAGCATGGAAAACTTCTCTGCTTCTCAAACAGAACAATTGCTATATAAAAATGCGCTTGACTGGATGAATATAAAAATGTAAAGTAAAGCCCGGTATTGCCGGGCTTTACTTTACCACGCAAAATACTATGGCACAGTTTTTAAAATAATTTAAACCACATCAATGATATGAATAAACTGCCGCTGACCATACGCCGCTCTATAGAACTGATAGGTATCTGCGCCGCCGGCGTTGTCATAGTGTTTGGCCAGGGGGTTATCATGCCGCTATTAACAGCATTTTTTATTGCATTGTTATTGCTGCCCGTCTTCCGTTGGTTCCGGAAATATAAAATTCCTGAAGCGCTTTCCATCGTATTGTGCATTGTGCTGTTATTCCTGGTAATTGCAGGCATCGCTTTCTTCTTATCATGGCAGATAGGCAGCTTTGTAAGCGATATTGAAAGCATTAAAAAGAACCTGATAATACATTGGAACAACCTTAGTCAATGGATCAGCACCAAGACAAACTATAGTGTTGACCAACAGTTGGCCATGATCAAACAGCAAGGTTCAAAGCTGGGAAGCAATGCCGGTAGCCAGTTGCAGGGCGCAGCCGTGTCGCTTAGTGGCATTTTTGTATTCCTTGGCTTGTTGCCCATTTACATATTCCTTATCATGTTCTATCGCAACCTGCTATTACGGTTTGTGTATTTATGGTTTACTGAAGCGCAGCATCCTAAAGTGAAAGAGGCGGTGGAAGAAACAGAAGTAATGGTAAAATACTACCTGCTTGGTCTGCTGATACAGATTGCTTACCTCACTATTCTTTTAGGTGGCATATTGATGCTATTCGGTATTAAACATGCTATACTCATTGGCATTACATTTGCCATACTCAACCTTATACCTTATTTAGGTGCATTAATCGGGAATCTTATAGGCGTACTGCTTACACTCACTACATCGCAGGAATTATGGCAGATATGGGCTGTGTTAGGCACTATTGCCTTTGTGCAATTTCTCGACAATAATATTCTTATGCCACGCATAGTTGGCTCCAAGGTAAAGGTAAATGCGTTGGCCAGCATCGTAGGCATAGTTGTTGGTGGTACATTGACGGGGATTTCAGGTATGTTTCTTTCTATACCCGTAATGGCCTTGTTAAAAATTGTTTTCGACAAATCGGCCCACCTGCAGCAATGGGGGGTATTATTAGGTGATGCACGTCCACGGCAAAGCCCCATCAGCAACAGGATATTCCGTATTAAGACGAAACTGGAAAACAAAAGGGATAAAGAAACAGAAGGCAACGAAAAACATAAATAGCAAAAGCCTTCGGTAGTCTTATCGACTGCACCACCTAATTACTGTGTCAGTTTTCTTTTTCTACCTTTGCACCTTTTGATACTTCTCTATGGAGATTATTGGTTACTGCGCAGCTATAATGATAGGAATTTCCCTGGGCCTCATCGGCGGTGGAGGTTCTATTCTTACTGTGCCGGTGCTTGTTTACCTGTTCCATATGGATGCCACGCAAGCTACCTCCTATTCTTTATTCATTGTGGGCCTTACCAGCCTTATCGGCGCTTACCTCAACTACCGCAAGCAACAGGTAGATGTACGAACCGCTTTATTGTTCGGGCTTTCATCTATCACCACCGTTTTTCTTACACGCAAATTCCTCATACCGGCAATACCACCTGTGTTATTTTCAATAGGCGGCATAGAAATTAGCAGAGCGGTAGCAACGATGGTGTTATTTGCAATTCTTATGGTATTAGCTGCCGTTTCCATGATACGGAACAATGCCACCAAAGATGCAAATACCTCATCAACCAATGCCCTTTCAAAGCTATTACTATTTGGGGTTTGCATCGGGTTAATAACGGGCCTATTAGGTGCCGGTGGCGGGTTTCTCATTATCCCAGCATTGGTACTGGTACTCCATATACCTATGAAGAAAGCAGTTGGTACATCACTGCTTATTATTGCACTCAATTCTTTAATTGGCTTTACAGGCGATATAGGGCAGCAATATATCGATTGGCCATTTCTGCTGCTAATCGCAGCTATTGCTGTTGCCGGTATCATTATTGGAACATGGCTAAGCAGAAAAATAGCCGGCGCTAAGTTGAAAAAAGGCTTTGGATGGTTTGTGCTGGCAATGGGTACTTATATTCTTATAAAAGAATTGCTTTTAAACTAAATGGCGGCTATTTACAGTCACCGCCTATTTCGCAGCTCTCTGCATCGCCATCTATCATCGTCAGCTTAGGGTTTTCTTTCTCATATTCCTTCCACGCAGCATTCAGCGCACCTAGGAATGTTTCGGGCTGCTGGGCACCGCTTACAGCATATCTATTATTGAAAACAAAGAAAGGCACGCCATTGATACCTATCTGTGCGGCACGGTGTATATCCGCGTCTACAGCATCTTTATAGGCATTGCCTGCCAGCATTTGCCTCACTTCTTCATCATTCATGCCTATTGCGGCAGCCATAGCCACCAGCGTTTCATGGTCAGATATATCCTTCCCTTCTGTAAAATACCCTTTAAAAAGCTGTTCTTCCATCGCATCACCTTTACCATACTTTTTTGCCAGCTGGCTTACACGGTGTGCATCATATGAATTGGCAATTACTGCTTTATCAAAATTATACTGCAACCCTACATCGGCTGCCATGCGCACCACATTGCCATGCATTTGCTTGCTTTGTTCTACGCTTAAACCTTTACGTTCTGCCAGGTAGCTATATATATCTTTGCCCGGCTCCGGTTGCACAGTAGGATCAAGCTGAAAACTGTGCCATTCTATTTCTATATCTTCCTTATTAGCAAACTGCGCCAGTGCATTTTCAAACTTCCGTTTACCTATATAACAAAACGGGCACATCACATCACTCCAGATATCTACTTTCATCTTTTTGTTTTTACTACTGACTGATCAAGGCGATTAATAGCGTTTCTATGCAGTAGGCTTATGGTTTCAAGCGCATACTATATTGCAAAGGTATAACACCTATTTATGAAAATAAGATAGTGGTATACTTGGGTATACCACTATACGATAAATAAAACTGATACTATTTATGTGCAATAAATATCGGCAATTTATGTTCAGCGATTATATCCTGGAGAAAGTGCTTCTTAAAGCTTCCCGTCAATGTCCTCTTACCATACGCACCGGTTACTAACATAGCAGCACCTTTATTTTGTAGCCATGTTTCAAAATATTTATTCGGATTTGCTTCCAATTTTAAAAAGGTTAAATCCGAAAAATGACGAGATGCATACTCTTTCAGCATAGGCAACTCAGGAATATCATCGTCTTTATCGGATGCATAAACAATGGTAGTTGGCAACCCTACCCACTCTTTCATTGTGTATGCAAACTGTTTTATTGCATGTATTGAAGACATTGTGCCATCGTAAGCCATTACTACGCTAGCGGGCGTTTTATAGTTTTCCGGCAAAAGCAGTACAGGACATTCCGTAGCTTTCAATGTATCTTCAATATATTCCTGTTTAGAAATTTCACCAAGGTTTTCATAAAACAAATCACTACTTAATAGTATCAGGTCCGCATACCGGCTTTCACTTTTCAATACTTCTATAACACCTCCGTTAATGGTATCATGCACTCTGTGTTCAATATTGTGCTTAATACAATATGCCTTGAACCTTTCAACATTGGCAAAAATATCATTTGCCTCAGTATCAATACTGGGTATATATAACGGGCCTGCTATACCGGCACTATAAAACGTCAACATTTCTGCATAGTCTATAGAAGGTAAAAACAACCCAATAGCTAATACCGGCGCTTCATTATTAACAGCATTTACATAGTTCATAGCCCCCTCCGCAAAATGCGCGCCGTCAAAAACTACTATAATCTTCTTCATAGAATAAAGTTTTATACAAATCTAACAATGCAAGCATTCCTCTATATATGATATTAATCATCTCTATTCTCTGATACCAGTCATTGATTAGTGATAGAATCCGGTGTTCCTTTGCCATATAAACTTTCAGATCACAATAAAACAATGAGTTATGGCAGCCAACACATTAGCAAAAAAGAGGGATTTCCTGCCTTCTTCATTTGATGATTTTTTCAAACCATGGAATGAATGGTTTGAAACAGGGTTTAAAAGAATGCTAACGATACCTGCCGTAAACGTTGCAGATAAGAAAGATTATTATGAGGTATCAATGGCAGTACCGGGTTTTAAAAAAGATGATTTAAATATAGATGTTGACGAAAACCTTATGACTATCAGCGCTGCAGATGAAGCAGAAAAAGAAGATAAAGATGAAGGTTATACACGCAAGGAATATAACTATTCATCTTTTTCCCGCAGTTTTTCGCTACCTCAAGATGTAAGTAAAGAAAAGATCACTGCAACTTACACTGATGGTATTCTTTGTTTGCGCTTACCTAAAAAAGACGTTTCCAAATCTACTACCAGCAAAATCACAGTTGACTGATTTTTAATTGGGTGTGTGGTACATAAAAGGGAGTGTTTACTCCCTTTTTCTATTTCTTCAAGTATACCACTACAGGAAAATGGTCACTGTAGCCATTGTTCCAGAATTTGCCACGAAACGAGCGACGCGGATAGCCAATAAACTTTCCACCTGTTTGCCGCAGAAAAGGACGGTCATATATCTCGCATGCTACATACTGCAATCCTGCATGTTGCATAAAGCCATTAGAGATGATCACCTGGTCGAACAGGTACCACACGCGCTCAAACACGCCAGTACCCTTGCCATTTTTAAAGAGGTCTATCCATGGGTTGTAAAGATTGCTGTTTCTGTCTGCTTTAGCACCCAGCGTTTGCTGCACACTGCCATCCGTGGGATTATCATTCAGGTCGCCCATCACCAGTATGCGCGCCTTAGGATTTGCTTGCAGTATGGCATCTATCTTCTTTCGGTTCACCATTGCCAATACATTCCGTTTATCTGCCGTTTCCTCTCTGCCTTCCCTGCGCGAAGGCCAGTGGTTTACCAGCACATGTACGGTATCGCCTACCAGGGTGCCCATTACATACAGTACATCGCGCGTAGCATCGCTGCCATGCAACGATACCGGCAATGGCTTTGACATCAGCGGCTTGAAGAACTTAGGGTTATACACCAGCGCTACATCTATACCCCGCTCGTCCCGGCTGTTATACCACACATATTTATAACCTCTGCTTTTTATTTCAGGCTGAGAAATCAAGTCATTCAATACACGGTTGTTCTCTATTTCAGCCACACCTATCAATATGGCACCATCTGCTACTTTACCCGTACCTATGCTCTGAAATACGCCGGCTATATTATGTAGTTTCTGCCTGTATACTTTATCTGTATATCGATAACTGCCTTTGGGAGTAAAATCCTCATCATGGGCATATGGGTCATCCAGCGTATCAAAAAGGTTCTCCAGGTTATAAAAAGCTACAGCATAATCCTTACCCTGCGCATATACGGCTGTAGCAAGTATCGCAAAGCAAATAGTGAGTAGTAACTTTTGAAACAATCTATACTGTATTTAGAAATGCTTGTTTAGGATTTTAGCTTTAGAAATTAGTATTTCTAACTACACTGCCAGCACTCTTATCATATCTATCATATCCTTACTGAGGCATACGTTTTCTTTAATAGCTTTTTCAAACGGTGTGTACACTATTTCTCCATTTATTATGCCTGCCATTACTTGTGTTTGGCCCTTCCGCAGTGCATCTACAGCTGCATAACCCAATCTGCTGGCCAGTATCCTGTCTGCACAGGTAGGCGACCCACCACGCTGTATATGTCCTAGTATGGCACTTCGTCTATCCAGCATCGGGAAGCGTTCCTGCACTTTGGCTTGTAATTCTTTAGCGCCGCCAAAATCATCGCCCTCTGCTACTACCAGTATATGCACGGTTTTCTTACGGCGTTCGTCCATATCTATTCTATCCAGCACATCGTTTATATTGGTCACTGTTTCAGGCAGCAGTATATCTTCTGCACCGCAGGCCAGGCCACTATGCAATGCTATATACCCTGCATCGCGGCCCATTACTTCTACAATAAATAACCTATCGTGCGCTTCTGCAGTATCACGTATCTTATCTATTGCATCTACCGCTGTATTTACCGCTGTATCAAAGCCTATAGTAAAGTCCGTACCTGCCAGATCTTTGTCTATCGTACCCGGCAAACCCACTGCCGGTATCGTATATTTTTTAAAGAAGGCAACAGCACCTTTAAAAGTACCATCACCACCTATCAGCACCAAGCCCTCTATGCCATGTTTTTGCAGGTTGTCATAGGCTTTTTGCATCCCTTCATCAGTCATAAATTCTTTACTGCGTGCCGTTTTCAGTATAGTGCCACCACGCTGTATAATGTTCGATACATCCTTCGCTTCCATTTTATATATATCGCCATCTATCATACCCTGGTAGCCACGCCTGATACCATATGCTTCTATCCCATGATAAGTAGCAGTACGTACTACTGCACGTATAGCCGCATTCATGCCGGGGCTATCGCCGCCCGATGTCATTACTCCTATTTTCCTGATTGTGCTCATAGTTTGCTTTTATGATAGCTCCACAAATATGCAAAGGTGCACTTCTTAATTAAAAGGTACGCCAAAGATGTTACATAGAATTAACAAAAAAACCGCGCCCTTACGGGCAACGGTTCCATAAAAATAAGACACCTCTCTCAATATGATCAACCGGCAAGCGCCATACTCATATCTTGGGGTTGTGCCATACGGATGGTTTCTTCCAGGAATTCTACCCTGCCTGTAGCTACATTATACATAGCACCTATGATGCCTACCTTACCACTGCTTACCAGTTCATTTATGATGGTACTCTCAGCCAATATCCTGTCTACAGAGTGGTGTACGTTCAGCATAGCCACCTCGTTTACAAATTGCGCATTTTTACCATCGCGCTGCGTATGCTTTTGCTCCTGTTGCACAGCAGGTTGTATTTTATTCAGCAGCGATGTCAGGTTACCGAGTTCTACATGATCGCAGGCGCCTTTTATAGCACCACAACCTGTATGGCCCAATACCACTATCAATGGGGTTTTCACCGCAGCGGTAGCATATTCCAGGCTGCCCAGTATATCATTATTTATCACATTACCAGCTATACGTATACTGAATATGTCGCCCAAACCCTGATCAAACACCACCTCTGCCGATGTACGTGAATCCATGCAGCTAACAATGGCAGCAAATGGAAACTGGTCATCTTTTGTTTCATTTACCAGTTCCAGCAGGTCGCGGTTCACTTTTAGGTTATTAACAAACCTGAAGTTGCCATTCTTCAACAATTGTAATGCGAGCGATGGCGTGATATTTGCTTTGTCTATATTTTTTAAAGTATGCATTTTAAAATAGTTTTTGTGGTTAAATAATTATGAGTTTTAGTCATTACCTGTCAGTTGCTTCAGCAGTTTTTTATAAGTACCTGCGCTGCGTTTGGGCTCTTCATTGCCATTTGCCAATTCAGATACTACATCCCATTCCGATGCTGCCGAGGGCACTTTATACGTATTCTTAAAGCCTATCAGCGATAGCTTTATATTTCTATCCGGTGCTTTACTTTCATGAAAATCGCGTATCAGTTCCAGCACGTCATAATCTATATATTCTGTCTGGCTGGCATCTACAATAATGCTGGTGTTTTCAGGTAGTTTTTCCAGTGTTTCTTTAATACTTGCTTTGTTCAGGAACGATACTTCCTGTGCCAATGTCAATTTTACGAGCTCACCATTGCTGAAGCTGCTGCGCTGAAAATAGTAGGGTATGCGCATATTGGCACGCAATGTATAAAACACAGCTACCACCAGGCCTATACCCACACCTTTCAACAGGTCTAGCGATACTACACCTATCGCCGTTGCCACAAAAGGAATGAACTGTGTAGCGCCACCTTCTTTCCATATGTGCTTGAATACCGATGGTTTGCAAAGCTTGTAACCGGTATATATCAATATGGCCGCCAGCGATGCTTTGGGTATCAGGTTCAATATGGTTGGGATGGCAGCCACACATACTAATAACAAGGTACCATGTATGATTGCTGAGAGCTTTGTACGTGCGCCTGCATTGATATTGGCCGATGAACGTACGATAACAGATGTTACCGGCAGGCCGCCTATCAGGCCGCTTACCATATTGCCTATGCCTTGCGCACGTAGCTCACGGTTGGTTGGTGTATACCGTTTCAGCGGATCCAGTTTATCTGTTGCCTCTATACACAGCAGTGTTTCAATAGATGCCACAACTGCTATTACCACACCTATCTGCCATACTTTCGGGTTAGATAATGCAGTAAAATCAGGCATCATGAAGTTACCAATGAAGCTATTGAAATCAGTAGCTACCGGCAGGCTTACCAGGTGTGTATTGTCCAGGTAAAGATTGCCACTTGTCATTTGATACAGGCCATTCAGCAATACGCCTATTATTACTACTACTAGTCCGCTTGGCAAAAACTTCAGTTTACTGAAAGCTTTGGTTTGCCACAATATCAATATCAATATACCCAGTATTGCTATAATAGCTGCACCCGGTTCTATGTGTCGCAGGCTGTCGGTTATGATGTCCATAGAAAAGCCATCTTCTGCATCCACCATACTATCATGGTTTTGCTTGGTATAGCCTACCGCGTCGGGTATTTGTTTAATGATAATTGTCAATCCAATACCTGCCAGCATGCCTTCTATCACGCTGCTGGGAAAATAATTGGCTATCGTGCCGGCTTTCAGTATGCCCAATACAAATTGTACAGCACCTGCTACCATTACCGAGCATAGAAAAACGTCAAAAGCACCCAATTCGCCAATGGCGCTCAGTACTATAGCCGTCAGTCCGGCAGCTGGCCCCACTACGCTCAATTGAGAGCCGCTCAGGAAACCAATAACAATACCACCTACTATACCGGCCACAATACCGGAGAAAAGTGGTGCGCCCGATGCCAGCGCTATACCCAGGCACAATGGCAGGGCAATGAGAAAGACGATAATGCCGGCAACAAGGTCGTTCTTAAAATATTTGAATAAGCCTTCTTGTTTCATAAAATTGATCATAGCTGTAAAAACGCCTGTATGTACGCATGGATGCTACACACGGGTTTAAACGGCGCACACTACGAACAGTGCTTGTTGGTTTTTAAAAATAAAAATGGATACAATTGGGCATACGAGGCCCATAGATGCTATGAAGGCTTAGCAGTTGGGAGGCGGTGTAAAAATATCGGGGACGAAATTATTGGGGAGCCGTTCGGCTTCGTGAATGGCTGTTTCTATAGCCCTATCCAGGTGTAAAATCTGTGCGGTAAGGCTCGCTTCGCTACTAATAAGCTTGAAGGGTTCGGCACCTTTTTTCAATTTGCTGCCGGGTGTATCATCTGCGCTGTGGCAAGTTTCATGTATCTCTTCTGTCATCATGCCTTTGAACAATATCTTCCCTATTTCCTTCACAGGAAGCACCTGGAAGGAAAAGATAGTGAGAAAGATATACGCCAGCAGTTTACGCATCGTTGGCAAATTAACACTAAATATGCTGATGAACAGCGCTTAGCATCAATAATAAAATGTTAAACCCATAGATAAATATTATTATTACTACATTTTTATCCTTTCCATAGCTATTTCTCAATACTTTTGCGCTGTTTTTACCAGCATTTTCTTAGCGTGAAATTTACATTCCTATTTTTATTGCTGATGCCTTTTAGCCTGTTGGCGCAAGATAGCGACTGGCCCAGTCCTGAAGTGGCACAGATGTATAATGCTGCCCGTGGCGACTTGATGCGGGGCAATATCCAGCAGGCTATCATTACCTATCGGAATGCCATTCAACTGGCGCCGGAAAAGATGATCCTGTACCGCGACCTGGGACAGGCATACTACCTGGCAGGTGAGTATGATGAAACACATAAGATACTGGAACCTATTATTAAAAGTGGCGAGGCCGATGCGCAAAGCTTCCAGATAGCGGGTTCAGCATATGTAGCACAAAAGGAAAAGAAAAAAGCTAAAAACATATTGCAGAAGGGATTGGAACGCTACCCACATTCCGGCCTGCTGTTTCATGAGCTGGGCAGGATGTATGAGATGGATGAGCAACCGGTATATGCCCTTGAAACCTGGCTGGATGGTATTGAAGCCGATCCTGCCTATCATATAAACTATTACGAGGCCGCCCGCATGTATATGGGCACTCAAAAACCAGTATGGGCGGTTATTTATGCCGAAATGTTCCTAAATATAGAACAGCAGACACCACGTGCTAATGAAACCCGCGATATGCTGTTAGGTGCCTACCAACGGCTGTATAAAATGCTGGGTACCGGCGAGATACCCAAATTCAAAGGTGGCAGCAAGCAAAAACTGGCAGCCACAGCTGGCAATACTTTTGAAGAGGCGGTAGAGCATACCTATCTTAAATTATCTCCTGTGGTGAGTGATGGTATTACTACCGAAAACCTCATCATGCTGCGTACCCGGTTCCTGATGGAATGGATGAAAGCATATGCTGGTAAATACCCGGTCAGCCTTTTCAACAGGCTGGATGATATGCTTCGCAATGGCTATTTCGACGTGTATAACCAATGGGTATTCGGTAAAATAGACAACTCGCAGCAGTTTGACGCATGGAAGAAGTTTCACCCCGATGCCATTCCGAAACTGGAGGCTTGGCTTGGCGAACATCCTTACCGCCCCGTAGCTGCCGATTTTTACAACAGCAAAAAGGTAGATGGTATCTTTATCAAAGAAAAGAAGGCTAAATAGGTCAATACCTGTATGAATCAGGCATTTAGTTTAACGTTTCGCTTATAAATAATAATCTACATTTGCCAGCCATATTATAACGTGTCAATGCTTAATAAAAAAATATATAACTATCTGGCAGCAGCATTGCTGCTGGGCGTTAGTGCTACTACAGCTACCGCGCAGGTTGCCGATAAGATACTAGCTGTAGTTGGCAAAAACCGTATCGTTTTACAATCCGAACTGGAAGTACAGGCGGCCCAGGCAGCCCAGCAAACAGGCCAGGAGCCATCCGATAAAGACAAATGCGGCTTACTGCAGCAAATCATCCTGCAGAAAATGCTGGTGGAACAGGCTGAACGGGATAGCCTTCTGGTAAGTGAAGAAGAAGTAGAGGGTGCTTTGGAAAACCGCCTCCGTTATTTCATCCAGCAGTTTGGCTCTAAGGAAAAACTGGAAGAAGTATCGGGCAGAACCGTTTTCCAGATGAAGGAGGACTATCGCGATGTGATACGCGAAAGCATGATGGCCGAAAAAGTACAGGGCCAACTGATGCAGAATGTAAAGATTACCCCCGCCGAAGTGAATGCTTTTTTCAAAACAATCCCTACAGATAGCCTCCCCGATTTTCCTGCTACAGTAGAAATGGGGCAAATAGTTATCAATCCCGCCGTTAGCCCTGAGCTAGATGATTATGCCCGCAAAAAGCTGGAAGACATCCGCAAGCAGATAGTGGTAGATAAAAAGGACTTTGAAACCATGGCCGGCCTGTATAGCGATGACCCGGGCAGCCGTAATAATGGTGGCCGTTATGATGGCGTAAGCCGTCGTGGCGGTGGCTGGGCTACAGAGTTTGTGGCTGCTGCTTTCAAACTGCAAAACGGCGATGTATCGCCTATCGTTAAAACGCAATTCGGCTACCACATTATCCAGATGATACGCCGCCGGGGTGAAGAGGCCGATGTAAGGCACATCCTTATTAAACCGGAGCATACTTCAGCCGACTATAAAGCGGCCTTCATGAAACTGGATAGCATCCGTTCAGAACTGGTTGCCGGAAAAATAACGTTTCAGGAAGCCGTAGGTAAATATTCAAACGATGAAATGAGCAACCGCACCGGCGGTATGATAGCCGACCCGCAAACAGGTAGCACTACTATGGAAGTTGCTAACCTGGACCCATCTATAGCTTTGATGATAGATACGATGAAAGTGGGCAGCTATTCGCAGCCGCAGGTATTTGATAACGGCCGTGGCGACCGCAGTACGCGCATAATGTATTTGAAAAGCATCACCGCGCCGCACAAGGCCAACCTGAAAGACGATTATGCCCGCATACAGGATATAGCGCTGCAGCAAAAGAAAGCAAAGAAAATGATGGATTGGGTAGCAGAGAAATCGCCTACCTACTACATAAAAATAGACCCTGCATACATGGGCTGTGAAGAGCTGCAAGCCTGGAAGAATAACGCAAAGAATTAAAAAACATAAAAAGTTTGTAACAGGAAAAAGGCACCCAATGGGTGCCTTTATTTTTTATCGTTAGCTCAGCAGGTAAGCAATATCTTCTTTGGTAAGCCGTTTCAGGAAGGCATTATCATCCGATACCAGTTCATTGGCCAGTGCGCGCTTACGTTCTTGCAGTGTCAGCATTTTTTCTTCTATGGTATCCTTGCATATCAGCCTGTAGGCAAATATATTCTTGGTTTGCCCTATACGGTGCGTACGGTCTATAGCTTGCTGCTCTACCGCAGGGTTCCACCATGGGTCTACTATATATACATAGTCTGCCGCTGTAAGGTTAAGACCTATACCACCTGCTTTCAATGATATCAGGAATACCCTGCATTCTTCATTATTCTGAAACTCCTGTATAGCTTGCTCGCGTTGCGTGGTAGATGAGCTACCGTCGAAATACACATATGGTATGCCCTTCGCTTCCAGTTCTTTGCGTATCAGCGCCAGCATACCCAGGAATTGCGAGAATATCAGCGCTTTGTGGTTGCCTACATTTTCATTTATCTCACGCGTCAATTCATCCAGCTTTATGCTGTAGTTATGATACCTTTCTTCTTCATTCAGTATGGCCGGCGAATCGCATATCTGGCGCAGCTTGGTAAGCCCCTGCAATATGTGCATCGTGCTGCGCTCTACACCACGCTCTTCTATCATCCCCATTATCTGCTCGCGATACATATTGCGGTAGGCATCGTATATCTTGCGCTGCTCTGCACCCATTTCGCAGTGCAGTATCATCTCTGTTTTTTCCGGCAGGTCTTTGGCCACCTGTTCTTTGGTACGGCGCAGCAGGAAGGGGTAGGTGAGCTTTCGCAACTGCTGTTTCACTTCATCTTCCTGGAACTTATCTATTGGCGTAGCAAATTCGTTCATAAAGAATTCCCTGCTGCCCAGCATGCCGGGGTTCAGGAAGTTCATTTGTGCAAACAGGTCGAAGGTATTATTCTGCAATGGCGTACCGCTTAGTGCCAGCCTGTTCTTAGCCGTTAGCAGCAGCGATGCCTTGGCTACCTGGCTCTGCGGGTTCTTTATCGATTGGGATTCATCCAGCACCACATAGTCAAAGTCTATATCCTTGAACACTTTTATATCACTGCGCATGGTACCGTAGGTAGTAATAATGATATCATACGGTTCAAATGCACGCTCGCTGGCCATACGCTTAGGGCCATGGTGTATAAAATGGGTAAGATCCGGTGTAAACTTCCGTATTTCATTTTCCCAGTTATACATCAGCGTGGTAGGGCATACCACCAGGAATTTTGCATCCGGGTTCTCATTCTTGCAATGCTGAAAGAATGCCAGCGTCTGCACCGTTTTACCAAGACCCATATCATCGGCCAAGATACCGCCCCAGCCTGCTTCCCGCAGGAAAAGCAACCACTGAAACCCTGCCAGCTGGTAAGGCCTCAGCTCCGCTTTCAGTTCTTTTGGCGGACTGACATTGCTATAGTCGTTATCCAAAATACCTGTCAGGCGCTCTTTCTTTTCTTCCAGTTCTCTTTGCAGCTCTTCTTCATCTACCTCTGCCAGCAGCTCATCCAATACACTGAAATGGTATTTCTTCAGGCGGATGCTATTGCCCTTGGTATCGCCCATCTTTATCAGCAGGGCATATTTCTTCAGCCATTCTTCAGGCAACAGGCCTATAGAGCCATCGCCCAGCTTTACAAAGTTTTGCTTTTGCGCCAATGCGCGCTTCACATCTACCAGCGATACTGTCTGGTCTCCAAACACTACTTCTACAGTAGCGTCAAACCAGTCTATACCACTGCTTACATGCACCCTGGTATCGGGCTTGTAGGTGCTGATACGCAGGCTTTTCAGGTTTTCAAAACCATACAGCGTCACATTCCATTCCTTCATCACTTCCGAAAAACGGAAGAACCAGTTATTGGCTATTACCGATGTGCCCGGCATGTAAAAGAAATGGTCTTTTACATTGTGTTGTATATCGCTGTGCAGGTTGCGCACCATATTGATGTATTCCTGCTCGGCAGTTTCATTGCGCTTCACCACTTTCACTACACCATTGTGTGGCTCTATCACATCACCAAAGAAGCCCCATTTTATCTCGATGCCATTGTAGGCAAATGCAGGTTGCAATACCAGCATCTGCTCACGCTCCTGCATATACAGCCGGTATTCCGGCACCGATTTATCTACATGTTCTACCAGTGCATCACCAAATATTACGTGCATCAGCTGGCTCCATGCCATCAGTTTATCCTGCAGAAAGCTATTCCATTCGGTTGCATCTATCTCCAGTTCACCGTCTGGCAACAAGTGCTCTATCACGCGCACCTGTCCTATATTGGCTATGGCATGTACTGTAAAGTCATACATCAGTAGTCCGGCATTCAGCTGCACTACTTCTTTATATGGCACATACTTATCGTCTATTATCCACGATAGCGCTATTACATATTTATCACCTTTCTTATCTACACTCAATTGCGGCTGCACCTTTGCCGGTGAGAAGGCTACCGGCTCCAGTTCCTTAGAACTTAGTTTTTTAGCTGCAGGCTTTATAAAACACAATGCATGGTGCTTATAACGTTCCAGCAGTTTCTGGTATTTGGGCAGCAGGTATTCCCATATCTGTTCACCCACCTCATCAGGGTGCGCTTTCAGCATGCTATCGTAGTCATCAAGAAAATCGCCGAAGGGCAGGTTTTTCTTGAGGTATTTCAATGTTTCTTCGGTAGTGAACTTGCGTATCACCGGCAGCAGTTCGCGCTCATCTTCTTTAAACTGCATAGGGTTCACATACTGCATCAGGTCCAGCCGCTCTATACCGTTTATAAATTTGCGGCCGTCTTCATCTGTTTCCCCTGCCACCAGCGAAAAAGTCACGTTAGGATAATGATCTGCATTGGTGTCTATTACAATGCCTATGCGCTTAGGATCCTGTTGCGGCACATGTGTTACCTGTGCTGCTGCCTGTTCCCTTTTTATATTGCTGCCTTGCCCGGCATAGCTGGGCATACCCGCCGGCTGGTTCACTTTCTTTATAGTGGTATCCAGCACCCGCAGAAATGGCTTGCCATTCTGGTACACAAATTCAAACTTGCCGGTAAGGTCATCATTCAGGCTATAGCCATACAATGCCAGCAGTTTATTTTTCTGCTCATCCCAGTCGCGCACGCTCAGGAAGTATTGCGGCCCGTATGCATTCAGCACTTGTATAAAAACAGTGGCTTTATGCACACACAGCGGGTATTGCTTTTCATCGCACCCGCACGATGTATCGAAGTAGCGCTCCTCATTTTGCTGCAGCACTACTTTATAGGTCATTTCATCTTCAGGCACTTCTGCCTCTATCCGGTCATTTTTCTTACCGGTATTGATGATGGCTTTCTTGAAAGATGCCCACTGCGTGGCTTTATCTATTATTTCAGGCGATGCAAAGATGCGCAGCATCTGCATATTCACCTGGCGCATGCGTACTACGGAATGTTTTTGATCATACACAATATCTGCATTCTCAAAAAATCCGCTCTGTAATATGTCATTCAGTTGAAACAGTGCTGCTACTTCATGCCGGCATATATCGCCCATGTTATAAGGGCATTGGCAACGTATGGAAAGGTTTTTGGGGTCCAGGTATTTATTTACCGTTACAGTATAATAGTTCTGGTACACATCATTACGCACCCGGAAGCGCACCTGCTCCAGCAGGTGGTCAACATCCAGCATTTGCACGCCGGCAGAATAGAAGATTTTCTTACCCCTGCGGATAACTTCTTCTGTTCCATGGTTATAAACATGTCTTAATAACGGTGGTAATGACATTTTCCCTGGGTCAGTTCAAATTTGGCAATCTGCAAAGGTATCGAAAAAAGGCGCTACAATGAGCGCCTTTTGCAATTAATTTCATGTTAATATGCTATTGTCTAAACAAACATGCTTGTTATCAGGTAAACGAGACCTGCTATCAGCGCACTTACCGGTATGGTAAGTATCCATGCCCAAAGCAGGTTCAAAGTTACCCCCCAGCGCACGGCCGACAGGCGTTTGGTGGCACCCACACCTATGATGGAACCTGTAATGGTATGTGTTGTAGATACCGGGATACCCATTTGCTCGGTCATAAACAGGGTAATAGCACCCGCGCTTTCCGCACTCACACCTTCCAGCGGGGTTACTTTGGTTATACGCGACCCCATGGTTTTAACGATCTTCCAGCCACCGCTCAGCGTACCGGCTGCTATGGCCGTGTAGCAGGCCAGTGGCACCCAGCCCAGGTCTTTCAGCGCCATGCTTATATCGCCATATTTCTGGTCGTTATATGCTACAAATGCAGCAGCTATAATACCCATCACTTTCTGTGCATCGTTACCGCCATGACCCAAACTAAAGGCTGCCGATGATACCAGCTGCAGGCGTTTGAACATATTAGCTTTGCGGAATGCACTGGGTTCACGCAGCACATCTACATAGATATAGCACAATATAAATATCAGTGCCACCGCTGCAATGCCGTACATGAATATAGAATTGTCGGCCTTCTTCAGCGATTTCACTACATCCTTACGCACATCTATTTTTTCCAGCTTTTCCAGCAATAGTGCTTTTTGTGCCGCATCCATTTGCATAATGACGGCTACGCTATCCGCCAGTTGTTCATTGGGTACGCTGTTATATTGTGCAGTCAAATGCTTCACACCATTTACGGCCTTATTCAGGCTGTCTGCAAAGGGTTTCAGGGTAGCATCTTTTTTAGCTTGCCTTGTAATGCTATCCAGGTTGTACACTTCTTTTACAGCATCTTGCCCTTTATAACCTTCCAATGGCTTGAACAAGCCTTTTGCTTCCATCCTATCGGCTATACCTGCTGCATGTATCTTATCATATGCCGGCAGAAATACTTTTGCTTCCTTCACATAACCATTGGCTTTATCTACCTGTGGTTGTTTCGATGGGTCTTTCCGGGCTTCTTTTTCATATTTATCTACACGGTACAGTTTAGCCAGGTTCTCTTTCAGCTTCACTTGTTCAAACTGGTTGAAGAGTACCCAGGTACCGGCTACCGACAAGATGATGATGACGATACGCAGCCACACATTGCGCATAATGGTCACCAGGGTGATGAACATCGAAATGAGCATACCTATCAGTGGCGCCAGGAAGATGAACAATAATGTCTTGCTTATTTTTTCCAGCTCCACTATAGATGTCAGGCCCATCATCCCTTTCGTTTGGAAAGCATGGGTAATGGCTGCACCGGCAAAACCACCTATCAGCGTATGCGATGACGAGGATGGAATACCGTACCACCACGTCAGCAGGTTCCAGGCAATGGCGGCTATCAGGCCGGCAAATATTACCGGCAGGGTTATGTATTCAGGATATACCGTTTTACCAATGGTATTGGCTACTGCGTGATCCTGGAAAATGAAATAGGCCACAAAGTTGAACGTAGCTGCCCATATTACCGCCTGGAAAGGGGTCAGTACTTTGGTAGATACGATGGTTGCAATCGAGTTGGCGGCATCATGAAAACCGTTGATATAATCAAACAGCAGCGCCAGTATGATGATTACTACTAAGAACGTAAACATATATGCGTTTGGAGAAGTGGGGTGCTATTAAACGTACTTGATGATGATAGATTCTATCACGTTGGCTGCGTCTTCACACTTGTCAGTCACTACTTCAAGCATTTGGTACAGGTCTTTCTTTTTGATGATTTCTATGGGGTTGGTATTCGACGAGAACAATTGCATCATACCTCTATCCAGCATATCATCGCCTTCATTCTCCAGGCTGTTTATCAGCACGCAAGCCTCCGTCAGCGAGCGCAGGTCTTTCATATCGCGCAGGCCATATACGGCTTTGTTTAGTGCAGTGATGGATTTCTTGATGATCTCTGCAAAACCGCGCGTAGTATCATCTACATCATCGATGTAGTAGTTCATCATACGCTTGGCAGAGCCCCACATAAAGTCGGCAATGTCATCCAGCGATGTAGCCAGGTAGTGAATATCCTCGCGGTCGAACGGGGTAATGAAATTGCGGCCCAGTTCTATAAAGATGCGATGTGTTACCTCGTCGTTTTTGTGCTCCCAGTCTTCCAGTTGTTTCAGCAACACCGCACGTGCACTCGGGTCTTGTTCTGTTACTGCCTTACCAAACACTTCACTCATTTGTGTCAGGTTCGAACTCACTTCTTCAAAAAGACCATAGAATACCCTGTCTTTAGGCAGGAATATCTTCATTATCGAGGCAAAACTCATAATTCAGTATTTGTTTTAATTGAATTTACGGCGGCAAAAGTACCTTGCCTATGCGGGGGAAAAAAGCCGTAACATAAAGTTAATATTAAATTAATATTGAGAAAATTATTTAATATCTATTGCGCAACATTGTGTTTACAATAGTTTCGTTATTAATCTGGGCCAACCCTAATTTGTTCATTGTCAGAAGCTGGTATAAACCAAAGGTGCTATAGTAATATATTTGTCACTAGAAACCTTAAACTTGTATGAAACATATTGCACTGCTTATTTTCCTAGCCTTTTCTTTTTCCTGTAAAAAGGAAAACAACAAAACCATTCCTAACTCTAGCAATAGTGATGGCGCAAGTTCAAGCCTTATCAACAATAGTCAATTTGTTAGCACGATAACAGATGCAATAAAATCTGATAGGGAAGGCATGGTTAATATTAACATGCAATCATATATTGATGGTATAGAACGACAGAGCTTCTCTCTCGTAAACATACCGCTTAAGGTAGGCAAGCATAAAGTTGTTTCATCCAGAATTGTTATTGCAGAAAACACATATAGAACTAGGAATGATGATTCTTGCATTGCTACCTTTTACCTTGGAGAAGATGATGTCCTTGAGAACTCTTATTATATATTAGAGTCGGCTTCGGATAATTACATTCAGGTAAAGCAGTATGAAGCGTCGAAGTCATTTGTAAAAGGCAGTTTTAACCTAACACTGTATCGTAGGGATCCAAAAACAAGACCCCAAACACAAGGCTTTCCTGATACTTTACGTGTAACAGATGGCAAGTTTGAAGTAACTATCAAATAATAAAAAGGGAATCAATATTGATTCCCTTTTTAAAAATACCTACAGCCGCACCCTCGGGTCCAGCCAGCCGTACAACATATCGGTCAGCAGGTTTACAATGATGAAAATGAAGGCGGTAAGTAATACAGAACCCATCACCAGTGGAAAGTCAAATTTATCCAGCGCATCTACCGTCAGCTTGCCTATTCCCTTCCATCCGAAAATATATTCCACAAAGAAGGAACCGGCCAGCAGCTCAGCCAGCCAGCCCGATATGGCAGTCACCACCGGGTTCAGCGCGTTGGGCAGGGCATGGCGGAAAACTACCCGCCCGGTAGACAGCCCTTTGGCATAGGCGGTACGTATATAGTCCTGCGACAGCACATCTAGCAAAGCGCTCCTTGTTAACTGTGTAATAATAGCCAGCGGGCGGATACCCAGCGCCAGTGCCGGTAGCAGTAAGTTCTTCAATACAATATGCCTGCCGGTAAATGGGTCGTATTCCCACAGGCTGCCCGTCATGTTCAGCCCGGTATAGCTGTGCAGCAGGTAGCCAAAGAAATAGGCTATCACCAGCCCCGCAAAGAACGATGGCATAGATACCCCCGCCACACTGGCAGCTATAGCACCTGTATCCATCCAGGTATTTTTCTTCAGCGCCGCCAGTACCCCCAATAGTATACCACCTACAGTGGCTATAGCAATGGCAGCCAATGCTAATATGATTGTACCGGGCAATGCCTCGGTCAGCACCAGGCTTACTTCCCGCTTGGTGCGGTAAGAGCGGCCCAGGTAGGGCCATTTCAGCGCCAATGTATTGTCACCCATGGGCAGCAGGCGCACATAGTCATACTTCGCTTGTGCTGCTGCATCCTTCTTATATATACTGATGGGCGATATATCGTTCAGGTAAAGAAAATACCTGGTAAGCATGGGCTTATCCAGGTTCATTTCTTTTCGTGCATTTTCTATCGTAGCAAGGTCGCTACGCTGCCCCATCAGCAAGCGTGCAGGGTCGCCCGGCAATACATTGAACAGGAAAAACACTACGGTAACCACGCCCAGCAATACCAGCAGGCTATACCGTAAGCGCCGTGCCACAAATCGCAACACTAATCCGCTTTAGATTTTAAGTCCGTACCTAAAGCCGTCGGGTAATCCCTATAGCTCCACTTGCCACGTATCACGCCCTGTTCCAGCAGCATCAGGCCGGGGTTAGAACGCAGGGCTGTTTTGCTCACCGTGCCGTCAAATACCATCAATATGGCTTTATCCAGCCCATTCTGCTTACGGAAGGCTTCTGCTGCTTCTTTAGTAGCCGAGCATAGTATGTAGAATGGTACATTTTGTTTCTCGGCATTTTCTATCAAGGCACGCAGTTTATCCATATTATCGGTGCGTGCTTTTTTCGGATCTTTTACAAATAGCAGGTAAGTAAAACCCGGTGTATTCAGTATCTGGTCGGTCATTTCATTACCATCGTAGTCGGCTATGATGAAGTCTTTTATCTTAGGCTCTGCATTCCCTTTTTTCACCAGTTTATCCTTACGGTCTACAAACACCCAGGTCGTATCCTGCCATGGGTAGTTCTCAGTAGTAAACTCTTTCTTCACCCCGTCTTTCTCATATATCATCACGCTCTCATATACGTCAGGCGTAGCACCCGGCGGTATCTGGCGGTCTTTTATCAGGTTCGCACCTACTTTATAAGGCAGGCAGTCGTGAAAAGGCAGGTGTTCCAGCGCCCACCATTGCATGCCAAAGGCAAAGAAAGCAGTCAGTATCATCAGCGATGTACCAATATTCTTATTAAATACCGGCTGAATACGTTTACGGTAGATAAACAATATGATACCCAGCACCAGTAAGGCCACATCTTTCCAGAAGGTCTCTTCATTGGTTATTTTAATACAATCACCAAAGCAACCACACTCTTTTATTTTACCACTAAATAATACATAAGCCGTAAGGAAGGTAAAGAACGTAATCAGCAACAGCAGCAACATGGAAAAAACACGCTGTGCATATCCCAGCAGCACTGCCACACCGGCTATTATCTCGAAGGCTATCATGGTAATGGAAAGGGCCAGTGAAAACGGCATCATCCAGTACATATGCCATACTTCAAAAAATTCATCCATTTTGTAGCTCAGCCCCAGTGGGTCGTTCGCCTTTACCAGTCCCGAGAATATGAATAATACACCTACTATTATCCTGATAAGCCAGAGTACGTATTTCATCTTGAATGCTTTAGTGCGTATGTAATGACTCGTTTATTGTAAAATGCGTTTGTAACAAACTGTTAAAAGCTAAGCGATATCGTTTTTAGCTTCGTTTATTTTGATGAGGGCAAATATGCCATAGTTCACTATATCATGAAAATTAGCATCTACCCCTTCCGATACGATGGTTTGGCCTTCGTTGGCCAGTATCTGTTTTATGCGCAGCAGCTTTACCAGTATCAGGTCTACAAACGATTGCTGCGATAGTTCGCGCCATGCCTCGCCATAGTCATGGTTCTTTTGCAGCATCAGGTCTTCTATCTCTTTTGCCTTCACCTCGTACCATTGGCGGGCTTCGGCCTCGCTCAGGTCTATAGGTGCATTGGCGGGCATCCCGTTTTGTATCACGGCTATAATGCCGTAGTTCACAATCCCTACAAATTCACTTTCTATGCTATCGCCTATCTTCTGCTCGCCCGTTTCCTGTATCTGGCGTATGCGCCAAGCTTTTATATATATCTGGTCTACTATAGATATAGGTCGCAATACCCTCCACGATGTGCCATAATCTTTGGCCTTTTTCACATACAGGTCTTTACAGGCCGATACGATGCCGCGGTATTGTTCCAGTGTATTTATCATTGTGTTGGTGCTTACGCTATCCTGCATTTTCTTTGTACTAGCTATGAGTTTCAAAAATACAGTTTTACCCGTACAAACCACCCTCAAAAGTAAAGGGCGTCTGCTCGATATATCACAGCCCGTTGTAATGGGTATACTGAATGCTACGCCCGATAGTTTTTACAACAAAGGCCGCGATAGCGATACAGACAGCCTGCTGCACAAAGCCGAGCAGATGCTGAATGACGGTGCTGTCATACTGGATATAGGCGGCGCTACCACCAAGCCCGGTGCGCAACTGATAAGTGCAGATGAAGAACTGCAACGTGTGATGCCCGTAATAGAAGCCATCATAAAACGCTTCCCAGATGCCTGGCTATCGGCAGATACGTATAATGCTGCCGTGGCTAAAGAAGCGGTAGCAGCAGGTGTATCTATAATAAATGATGTGAGCAGCGGCAGCATAGATAAGGATATGCTGGCAACAGTGGCCTCATTGCAAGTGCCCTATATAGCTATGCACATGCAGGGCACACCTGAAACCATGCAGCAAAACGCGCAATACAACAATGTAGCGCTGGATATACTGCATTACCTGCGCGATGTATGTGCCGACTGTCACTCCGCCGGCATTACCGATATTATCATAGACCCCGGCTTTGGCTTTGGCAAAACATTGGAACATAACTACGAGTTGCTGGGAAACATGCACACCCTGCGCATGCTGGGCAAACCCATACTGGCAGGCATTTCCCGCAAGGGCATGATATGGAAAGCACTGAACGCTACCCCCGAAGCCGCACTGAATGGTACCACCGCCCTGCATGTTATAGCCCTGCAACAAGGTGCCAATATATTAAGAGTACACGATGTAAAAGAAGCGCGGGAGGTGATTACCCTGATGGGAATGCTGAGGTGATGCTACAATAACTCCTACTTCAGATGGTCGCCTATCATTGGATGACGCGTAAATTTTTTCTCTCTGTCAAATAGATACCGTAATGTTTGCAGCTTACGGCTTCTATAAGTGCCCAGACTTTCCGCTATGTTTATCATCTTGGGGTTAAAGTCACCTATCCATTGCATCTCGTAGTCTTCATACTTACCTGCGGGCTGTATTACTTTAGCACCGGCCATTATCATATAGCCATCTACTCCTTTACCCTGAAATTCGGGTATGATGCCAAACACCAATCCCACAAAACGATTGCACTTACCAAAGTTTTTCAGCCATAGGAATTTCAGCTTTTGCCACAGGCCAAACTTGCCATTCATATGCTTGAAATACTGGTTCAGGTCGGGCAGGTTTATCCAGAAGCCTATCGGCTCATCTTTATAATACACATACCACATCAGGTCTTCATCTATTACAGACTTCATCTGGGCAAACATTTTCGCCACTATCCTTTCTTCCAGTTGCTTACCACCACCATGACCCGCCCATGCTTTATTATAGATGTAGGCAAAGTCCTTTATATATTTATCCAGGTTGCTTTTACGTATGTGCTGATAACTATAGTTAGGGTCTTGTGATAGCTCCTCGTAGCGGTGGTAAAACTTATCCTGCAGGCGGTCTTTCACTTTCATGGCAAAGCATACCTGCTCAAAGTACACCTCGAACCCATAGTTATCAAACAGTTCTTTGTAATAAGGTGGATTGTAATTCATACAATACAGCGGCTCTTGGAAGCCCTCCACCAGCAATCCCCACCAGCGTTCGCGCTCTCCAAAGTTGATGGGGCCATCCATAGCCTCCATACCACGGTGCTGCAGCCATTGTTTACAATGGTCGAACATGAAGTTGGCAGCCTGCTGATCGTTGATGCATTCAAAGAAACCTATACCACCCGTAGGCTGTTCCTGCTTATACTGCTTGTTTACAAATGCTGCTATACGGCCTATCACGTTTCCTGCTTCATCTTTCAGCAGCCATCGGGCACATTCGCCTCCTTTCTTGAATAGCTTATTCTGTTCTACGTCGAAAACCTGTTCTATGTCTTTATCCAACGGGCGTATCCAGTTGGCATTACCTCTGTTTATGCTAACGGGCAATTCTAAAAACAGCTTCTTATCCGCATCTGTCTTTACTTCGTGCATGCGCATGGGCGCGAAATTATGAATTTGCTGCAATCGCAGTGCAGGTTCAGCTATTGGCAATATCAATTCAGGCATACACCAACAGATACAAAAACTTTGCCATGCAATATTGATTTTTAACAACATAATTATAAGCAGCAACGCCTATCTATATAGTTTTTCCTTAGTTTGCAAGACTGATGCAAATCCTATTGTGGACCATATCCATCGCCCTTGCGGCGGCAGCCGGCTACGGGGTATACCGTGCCGATGTTAAGCGAGGTACCCCACACCCATGGCTTACCGCTACACTGCGGGGCATTGTAATGCTGCTGGCATTACTTTTAATATTGGCCCCTGCCATCACCATCACCAAAAACGAAACACAGAAACCAGTCATCCTTTTCCTGCAGGATAATTCGGCGTCTATAGCTATGGCATTAGGGAAGGATAGCACCAATTATAATAAAGCCGCACAACAACTGGGCGACAAGCTGGGTGATAAGTACAAGGTAGTTACCTGGGGTTTCGGTACCGATGTGCAGACCGATAGCACATTTCGCTACACACAGCAAAGCACCGATATAGCCAATGCCTTATCGAAAGCACAGGAGTACTATGGCGCACAAAATCTTGGGGCTGTGATACTGGCGAGCGATGGCCGTTACAACCAGGGTAGCAACCCGCTTTATCAGCAACTTAGCTTACAAAGCCCGCTATATACTGTAGGCATTGGCGATAGTGCACAGCAGAAAGACCTGCGTATAACACAGGTATACAGCAACAAAACGGCTACGCTCAATAGCCAGTTCGAGATACGTACCGATGTACTGGCCACACTTTGTAATGGTTATAATAACAGCCTGCAATTGCTGGAAGGTGGCAATGTAATAGCTACTTCCAACATAGCCGTGAATAGCGACAGGTATGACCGATCTGTATCTTTCAGTGTAAAGGCCGATAAGGCGGGCTTACATCACTACACTATACAGGCACCTGTTGTCGATGGTGAAAAGAATATTGCCAATAATAAGAAGGATGTATTTGTAGAGGTAGTAGAGGATAAGAAAGATATACTGATAGCTGCTGCATCTCCACACCCGGATATCAATGCTATAAAAGAAGCACTACAGGGGCTGGATGGCTATAAGCTGACGGTACGCATGGCTTATGAGCTGCCTTCCTTCCGCGACTATGATGTAGTCATCCTGCACCAGCTACCCTCTATGCAAATGAACAATGCGCGCGACATAGCGTCTGTGAAAAAGCCTATGTGGTTTATAATGGGAATGCAATCGAACCCGGGTGCTACGCAATCATTGTTCAGCAATTACAAACTGGCAATGCAAATGCAGCCTGTAGATGCCTACCCTGCTTACAACAATGCCTTCAACAGCTTTATAGTGCCGCAAAACCTGCAGGCCGTGCTGGATAAAATGCCTCCGCTGAATGTGCCTGTAGCAAAGATGGAAGCCATAGGCGGCATGGATGTACTATTCAACCAACGCGGTGGGCAATTGCCTTTGTGGGCCGTACACAATACTACTACGCCACTTGCCATCACTACAGGTGAGGGGCTGTGGCGCTGGCGCATTTACGAGTATAAGAACTTCAATACGCACAATACCATAGATGAGTGCATCCGTCAAACCATTGCTTTCCTGGCGGTTAATGTGAATGATAAGCCGTTCTATGTATCGCTGCCCAAATATGTGTGGAGCGACCAGGAAGTGATCACGTTGAATGCTTACTTACTGAACGCTACCAGTCAGCAGGTGAATACGCCGGACGTGCAACTAAGCATTGCAGATGCCAATGGTAAAAAGCAGGACTTCTCTTTTGAACGTGCGGGCAGTGCCTACAAGTTGAACACAGGCACGTGGGCAGAGGGCAACTATTCCTACACAGCACGCACTGTGTACAACGGCACTACGCATACTGCAGCAGGCAGTTTTGTAGTAACCCATACCCCGTTGGAACAAATGGAAAGCGGTGCCGATTACGCATTGCTCTACGGACTATCGAACAAGTATAATGGCAATTTCGTGCCTGCTAAAAATATAGCTTCACTATACGATTCTATTTCAAAGAACACGAATATCAAGCCTGTCATACAATCAGACATTACAGCCGTACCACTAATAGACTGGAAATGGTACTTCCTCCTGATACTGATATTTGCCGTGGCTGAATGGTTGCTGAGGAAATACTGGCTGGCTCAATAACCCCAAACCCCTAAAGGGGCTTCATTTTGGTATTTAGAGGTTAGTTGTTCTGATTTCTAAAATGCTACACACTTTTCAGGATATGTAGCCGCATGCTTGAAAATGAGGTTGCGGATGTAATCATTATCGGGCATGGGTTCGAGCTTCTCTTGAAGCTGATCTATAGTATCAGGCAATACACCATCATTCAGGTAACCCATACCGTAAAAGTTGCCCTTGTTGACGAGTATGCAGCTTTGTTCATCGTGGTTAATCCCTTTATCTATATAAGCAAAGGTAGGCAGGTGTTTATCCAGCCATGCCACAGCTTGTGCTACTCTTTCATTGTATGCCTCCGCTGTGAGTGATTCCGCACAATTGCCATCGCAATGGTCCGCATGCACGCCATCTGCACATTCAGACACTTTGGCAAGGTTGCACAGGCGGGCGCTTAAGCCAAATTCGCTTATCAGTTCGCGCAGGCGGTGGTGCCCTTCTATTATGGTATTGAAAGTATAAACAGGCTTCAGGTAGTGCTTGTTCTTTTCTATCACAAAGCGCTGGTAGCCCTGCCTGTCTTCATATAAGAACAACCCATAGCGTGGCAGGTAACCCCGCTGACTACGATTATACACCGGCCATAGCCTGCGTATCTCGGTGCTTTCCAGTATATGCGCCATCAGGTCGGTACCACATTCCTTATAGCTGATGCGGTATATCTCCCGCAGGAAATCCTGTTTTTGCTTGCCTGCTTTATTGTTACTGAAGTGGCTCTTTACACGGCGCTTCAGGTTATTGGCCTTACCTACATATACTACCTTACCCACAGCATTGTAGAAGTAGTACACACCCGCTGTTTTAGGCAGGTTATCTACCTGTTCTACCGGCACATGTGGTGGCAGGTATTGCTCACTGTTGCGACCTTTCAGCATGCCGCTTATCACCTCTTCCTTATCATTGGCCACCAGCATAGCAAACAAATGTGCCGTAGCCAGTGCATCGCCACCGGCACGGTGATGATTGCTAAGGTTGATGCCTACCTGGTGGCATAGCTTGCCCAGGCTATAGCTGCGCAAACCCGGCAATATCTTGCGCGACAGGCGTACCGTACACAGCTTGCGCTCATCCAGCATATACCCTGCGACTTCCATATGGTGCTTCAGGAAGGAGTAGTCGAAATTGACGTTATGGGCCACAAATACCTTATCCTGCAAAAGCTCATGCACCTGTGCCGCTATCTCGTGGAAAGAGGGTGCGTGGGCCACCATTTCATTTGTAATACCTGTAAGCCGCTGTATGAAGTATGGAATAGCGGCGTGGGGGTTGACAAGGCTCTCATAGAAGTTAATAACCTCTTTACCGTCGTGTATCACAATAGCTATCTCGGTAATGCCGTTTCCAGCGGCAAAACTCCCCGTCGTTTCAATATCTACTATCGCGTACAGCATCCCTTCTCTTAAAGATAGGCAAAGTTATGAGTTTGAAACGGTTCCAAATTGTTCCACCTGGCAGATTTCATCAAAACACCATATTGAAAACCAGCAGGTTGCAAATACCCTGTTCCAATTTGTTGTGTTTTGTTGTGAATTCTGCCGTTTTTATTTTCCGCAACATTTACCAGCAAATTGACCTCTCTAAATTTTCTATCATCCGTAAACGGATAGATATATAGCAAATATACAACAAAATTTAAAAATATTTATCTATTGAAAGACCATAGTTGAAAAGCAGGTTTTCTTTATTGGTACGGCTTATTTTATTGTAGGTAAGGGATGTGGTAAAGCTGAGCCATTTGTATAGCTTCAAGGAAAGTCCTGATGTGGAACGGATGATATAGTCATCGTGATAGTTCAGTGAATTTTGCAAGAAGCTATTACTATGGATGGTCACTACATCTTTGATAGTAAACCGGAAAGCCAGGCGAAGTGAATTACGAAAGGTATTGTATATCTCCCGCGTGGTATCATTTATGTTTATATCACTGTTTTCATACAGGATACCATCGCTGATATTCAGGTAGGCATTTTTACGGTCGTAAATATTGTAAGCTACACCCGCACCATATTGCTGCTGGTTATTCAGTTTCAGTGAATAGCTGGTATTGTAACCGGCTAACCCCCAGTAGTAGAAATGCGGCAGTGTTTTATAGAGGTTAAAATCGAGTGCGCTGTTAAAGTCGTTATTGGTCAGTTTTTGCTGTTGCTGGCCATATACCCAGCCCGCGGTTGCATTCAGCGAGATACTTTCCTTCTTAATGCCGAAGCGCATATTATTATTCAGCAAGTAGGCATCACCCAGGTCGGTTTTATTGATAGAACCGGTGGAATTGAACTGGAAATGATAGTTGACGGAATCGCTGAATTGGGCACTAACCAATAAGGGAAAAATAATAACAATAATACATGTAATCCATTTATTCATCCGGCAGTGGTTTTTCCATCTAATGGTTGCAAAGGTACTAAACATGGCCGCAAGCAGCATAAAGGGTGGCCGTAGCCACCCTTCTCATTCTTTTCCAGTTTATTATCCTTAAGCTTTTTCCAGATAGTTCCTGAGCATAGTACCCAGTATCTCTGTCCAGCCCTGGTTGAAGCTTTCACGTTTGAAAGATGGCGTATCGGGGAAGCTATCCAGCCCTGTGTGCGTAAGACGCAGACGAGTTGTATCACCTTCCTCAAAAAGTTCCCAGGCCACTTCAGAATAACCGGGGTAATCCTTATACGTCCAGCTATGTACCAGTTTTTTATTGGGTACTACTTCCAGCACTTTGCAGAGGTGTACATATTCTACACCTTCTTCATTGCAGCCCGCAAAGGTAAACTCAAACCCCACTTCGGGCTTGAAGGCATCCATTTTGAAGTACCATTCCTTCATCTGGTTATTGTCTGTAATGGCAGCCCATACCCTATTGGCAGGCGCATTGTAAACCGCTTCTTTTACCAGCGGTTGTGATGTTACGGTATCCATATAATTGTGATTTGGTATTTAAAATTTTCTATCCTGAAAGGGCATGCCTTTCCCATCTTCACAATAGCTTTTCAGGCTGTAGAGAAACATGGCCCAGTTGTAATTGCACGTACGGTAAAACTCTGTGAGGGCTTGCCACTTGCGATGGCCAAACCATACGCTGGTTACACCATTCTTTTCTTCCAGTTCAAAACTGACGGTGGTTCCTACCCATTCCGGGTCGGTAGCGATGCATTCCCATTCTATTCTACGGTTTTCTTCCAGTGCAACTATTTTCATTTTAGTAGCATAGTTGTCTTTGAAATCAAACTCATTCACAAAGCCCAATTCCGGTTTTACCTTCAGGTTCTTTGTCCATACTTCGCCCAGTCCTTTCTCTGTGGTCAATGCTTCGTACACCTCTGCAATCGGAGCTTTGATGTATTGAATCTGTTCTATATTTTCCATGCAGGATATGTTTTTAGCGCACTTTTATTTCTTCCTCTTTTTTCTCTCTTTTGCCATTTCCTTATCGAGGAAATCGCCAAGGGCAGCTAGCTTGTTATCCCAAAAGCGGCTGAACTGGCTGGTCCAATCCGATACCTCTTTTAGCTTTCTAAAATCGGCATGGCAGAAGCGCTCCCTGCCCTGTTGTGTGATAACTATAAGCCCGCACTCAGTCAGTATGCGAATGTGCTTACTGATAGCGGGGCGACTGATATCGAAATTCTCTGCTACTGCATTCAGGTTCAGCGCATCGTGCGATAGCAGATTGATGATTTCTCTGCGTGTGGGGTCGGCAATAGCCTGAAAGACATCTCTTCTCATGTAATATTTGTAACCGTTCGGTTACAAATATATGTGTAACTAATCGGTTACGCAAAATTTTCTTTTCACGATTTTCTAAGCACAAAAAAGGGTAGCAATTTGCTACCCTTTACTGTTATATCAAGATGCTGATTAGTTATGGCTTGCTTTCCATTTCTTAACCGCCTCTGTAAGTTTTGGTAATACTTCCAGCACATCGCCTACCACACCGTAATCTGCAGCCTTAAAGAAAGGTGCTTCAGGGTCTTTATTGATAACAACGATAGTCTTAGAACCGTTAACACCGGCCAGGTGCTGTATGGCACCGCTGATACCCGCAGCTATATACAGGTTGGGACGGATGGTACCACCCGTTTGGCCCACGTGCTCGTGGTGCGGACGCCAATGGGAATCGGCCACAGGGCGGCTACAAGCTGTAGCAGCACCCAGTTCTTTCGCCAGATCTTCCAGTATATGCCAGTTTTCAGGGCCTTTCATACCACGGCCACCGCTTACTACCAGTTCCGCCTCGGCCAGTGGCACTGTACCTGTTACTTTGCTCACTTCCTTCACCTGTACGGCGAAGTCTTTATCTTCAAAAGCTACATCCAGTTTCTCAATCGCTATGCTGCCTTCACCTTTTTTTACTGCAAATGTGTTTGGCATCAGCGTTACCACTTTTACATCACTGGTGATGTTTACAGAAGCAAATGCTTTACCTGAGAATACCGTTTTCTTTACTACGAAACCGTTAGCTGTATCGGGCTGCGCTACCGCACCTGCTACCATACCTGCCTTCAGGCGTGCCGCTACACGTGGAAATACGGCTTTACCCGTTACATCGTGCAAACCCACCACTACTTTAGCACCTTCTTTTTCTGCTGCTGCTACCAGTGCTTTTGTATAAGCACGTGCATTCAGGTTATCGAGGCGGGCATCTGCCACGTGCAGCACTTTAGTAGCGCCATACTGGCCCAGTTGCTGCATTTCGCTATCGCCTGCATTACCCAGTACTACTGCGGTAACAGATGTACCCATAGCCTGCGCTATGCCTGCTGCATATTGTATAGCCTCAAAAGATTTCTTTTTGAAGCTGCCTTGTTGATGTTCTGCTAAAACTATAACTGACATAAAATGTTTTTGAAAATTTCGAAATCCTAATTTCTAAATACTAAACCTAAATGTGTGGTGCGTCTTAGATAACTTTTGCCTGTGTGTGCAGTAGTTCTACCAGTTCATCCATGTTATTAGGATCAATCAGTTTCACACCTGTTTTTGCAGGTGGCAGATCGTATGACACGATAGCCGTCAGCGGGCTGATGGCTGCCGCAGGAACCACTTTCAGTGGCTTGGTACGTGCCGCCATGATGCCGCGCATGTTGGGGATACGTGCTTCGGCCATACCCTTCTGGCAAGAAACTACCAGTGGTAGTGCGCAAGTATCAGTTTCTTCACCACCTTCTATTTCGCGTTTTACTGTAGCTACGCCGCCTTCTATATTCAGGCTGTTGGCAAAGCCTATAAAGTTCATATCCAGCAATTCGGCTAGCATAGCACCGGTAGAACCGTTATTATAGTCGATTGATTCTTTACCACAAAGCATCAGGTCGTAACCTTCGCTTTTTGCATATTCAGCTATCTGGGCAGCTACCACATACGGATCGTTGCTATCGGCATCTATGCGAATGGCTTCATCGCCACCCAATGCCAGTGCTTTACGAATAACAGGTTCGGCATCAGCTTTACCCACCGTTACTAGGTTTACCGTAGTAGCAGCACCGCTTTCTTTCAGTTCCAGCGCGCGTACAAGTGCATACCACTCATCGTATGGATTGATGATGAAGGTAACACCTGCTGTATTGAATGTTGAATTGTTGTCGCTGAAAGCGATCTTGGTTGTAGTGTCAGGAACCTGGCTGATACAAACTAATATCTTCATTCGAAGTAAGATTTGTTTATTTATAATAACTACATGAAAGTAGCCTAAATGGTTGGCAAAAGTACTGTAAAATGTTGATTGCTCCGAATACGGACATTTTCACTTTTAGTAAAAATACCCAATAAAAAAGGAGCCGCTGAGGCTCCTTTATATTATAAACAGTTAATGATTATTTCATTTTTTCAGATACCGCATCGTTCAGGTCGGTATCTACCAGTACGCGGCCGCAATGCTCGCATACGATGATCTTTTTGTGCTGGCGTATCTCGCTCTGGCGCTGAGGCGGTATCACATTGAAGCAACCACCGCAAGAATCGCGCAGGATAGGTACCACAGCCAGGCCGTTCATGTAGCTACCACGGATGCGCTCGTAAGCACTCAGCAGGCGTGGGTCAACTTTTGATTTCGCTTCTTCCGATTTTTCAGCCAGTACTTTCTCTTCTTTCTCGGTTTCGCCGATGATCTTGTCCAGTTCTGCTTTTTTAGCTTTCAGGGCCTCTTGCA
Source organism: Azovibrio restrictus (assembly GCA_029255605.1). Taxonomy (GTDB): domain Bacteria; phylum Bacteroidota; class Bacteroidia; order Chitinophagales; family Chitinophagaceae; genus Polluticoccus. The sequence continues at coordinate 59,865 of JANLJF010000019.1, read as the reverse complement.
GGTCTGCTATTTTCTCTTCTGTTTTCAGGCGTTGGTTGGTACGCTCTTTCAGTTCGAAGTTAGCATCCTTGATGTGCTTATCGTTCAGTTTAACTTCCAGTTCCTGCAGTTCGGTTTCTTTATTGATAGCCTCGAACTCGCGGTTGTTCTTTACGTTATCCTGTTGTTTTTCGTATTTTTTTATCAGTGCCTGGGCTTCTTTCTTAGCCTCTGTTTTTGCATCGATAAAGCTGTTGATACTGTCAATTTCAGCATCTATATTCTGGATACGTGTTTGCAGACCTTCAATCTCGTCTTCCAGGTCTTTTACTTCCATAGGCAGTTCACCCTTCAGTGTTTTGATCTCATCTATCTTAGAATCAATCTTTTGCAGGGTAAGAACCGCGGTCAGTTTCTCTTCTACAGAAAAGTCTTTTACAGTAGCCATTTAACAAAAATATTTTACCGGATTTGTATTAATATCAGATACAAGGACGGCAAAATTAGGAAATTTTTTATTAAGTAGCTCCTGAAATATTTCAACCGTGTACTGCTCACTTTCATAGTGGCCGATGTCGGCAATGACAATTTTGCCTTCGGCATCGAAAAACTGGTGGTATTTGAAATCGCCGGTTATAAATATGTCCGCACCGGCACCGATGGCATTTTTCAGCAGGAAGCTGCCGGAACCGCCACATATAGCAACCCGTTTAATATCTTTCCCTTTCAAGGCTGTGTGGCGAATACAATCGGCCTTCATTTGCTGTTTTACGAAGGAAAGAAAGGCCTGTTCATCCATTGGCGATGGCAAATTGCCCACCATACCGGCACCCAGCTCCTGGTTGATATTTTGCAGCGCTATCACCTCATACGCTACTTCTTCATAGGGGTGGGCTTCAAACAGCGCCTTTATTACTGCTGCTTCCTTATCGTTTTGTATCAGTACCTCTATTTTCACCTCGTCTACCCATTCGCGCGGACCGTTTGTGGTGCCTATGGCCGGGTCTGCACCAGCACCGGGGCGGAAAGTTCCGGTGCCATTGGTATTGAAGCTACATTCACTATATGCGCCAATATCCCCAGCGCCGGCAGCAAACATGGCATCGCGCACTTTATCGGCCACATTTTGCGGTGCGTAAGTATAGAGCTTACGCAGGGTATCGCTCATAGGGGCTAAAATGACGGTATCTACCAGCCCCAGCTTTTCGGCTATTTTGGCATTTACGCCATTATGTACATTATCCAGGTTGGTATGGGCAGCGTATATATTTATATCGTGCTTGATGGCTTTGTGTATGATACGTTCTACATAATTGCGCCCGGCCAGCCTCTTGATGCCTGAAAATATCAGCGGGTGGTGTGCCACTATCATATTGGCTCCACGGGCTATCGCTTCTTCTACTACTGCTTCCGTTATATCGAGGGTCAGCAAAACGGCTGTTACCTCGTCCTGCATATTACCTACCTGCAGGCCGCTGTTGTCATAACTTTCCTGGTATTGGGGTGGCGCGTAGGCCTCTATGGCCCTGATGATATCGCTAACTATCATTTCTATAAAAAATGTAGAACGAAAATAAACTATTAACTGATGTCCCCGCTGCTTTTACCTATTGCAAGGAACGGCGTATCTTTGCGCCATGCAAATTCTGGACGGCATTGCGGTATCCGCGCATATCAAATCCCAAATAAAACAGGAAACAGAAAAACTGAAAGCAGAAAAGGGCAAAACACCCCACCTGGCTGCGATACTGGTAGGCCACAATCCCGCCAGCGAAGCTTACGTAGGCAATAAAGTGCGTACCTGCGAAGAATTGGGCTTTGGTTCTACCCTGTTGCGTTTTGAAGAAAGCGTAACGGAAGCGCAACTGCTGGAGGAAATAAAAAAGCTGAATGGAGATAATAAGATAGATGGCATATTAGTACAATTACCATTGCCAGAGCATATATCAGACAATGCAGTTATCAATGCCATAGACCCGGGCAAAGATGTGGATGGTTTCCACCCCATTACGCAGGGTAAAATGCTATTGGGCCAGCCATCGTTCCTGCCGGCTACGCCCTATGGCATATTGCTGATGCTGGAACATTACAATATCAATACCGCAGGTATGCACTGTGTGGTGATAGGCCGCAGCAATATAGTAGGCACGCCTATGACCGTGCTGATGAGCCGCAATGCACAACCGGGCAATGCTACGGTTACCATCTGCCATTCAAAAACAAAAGACCTTGCGGCCATTACCAAAACCGCAGATATAATAATAGCTGCCATAGGCAGGCCACGCTTTGTGACGGCTGATATGGTGAAAGAAGGTGCGATAGTGATAGATGTGGGTATCAACCGCATAGATGATGCTACACGCAAAAGCGGATCGAGGCTGGTGGGTGATGTGGACTATGATAATGTAGCGCCTAAGTGCAGCTATATCACACCGGTACCTAAAGGTGTAGGCCCCATGACCATTTGCGGGCTGATGAAAAATACATTGGAAGCAGCGAAAGAACACGTGTAAGAACAGATACAGTGCAGACAATAAACGTACATACTACAGCTTATCCTGTAATGGAACACTTTTATACCCTGCAGGGCGAAGGTGTTTATACCGGGCATGCAGCTTATTTCATCCGCCTGGGTGGGTGCGATGTGGGCTGCGTGTGGTGCGATGTGAAGGAAAGCTGGGATGCTAACGCGCACCCCATGATGACGGTAGCGGAAATAGTGCAATTTGCTGCTGCTAATCCCGGGCGTATAGCTGTAATAACAGGCGGCGAACCGGCCATGCACAACCTGGAAAGTATTTGCGATGCCCTGCATGCGCAGCAATTCAGGGTACATATAGAGACATCGGGCTCCAGCCCCTTATCGGGCAAGCTGGACTGGGTAACGCTTTCGCCTAAAAAATTTAAAGCACCGTTGCCGGAAAGCATGGCCATGGCAGATGAGCTGAAAATCATTGTTTACAATAAGTCGGACTTAAAATGGGCCGAGCAACATGCAGCACAGGTAGGCCTGCATTGTAAACTCTTCCTGCAGCCAGAATGGAGCAAGCGGGATGAAATGACCCCGCTGATAATAGACTACATCAAAGAAAACCCGCAATGGCAGCTTTCTTTGCAAACACATAAATACATCAACATACCGTAATCATGACTTTATTCCAATCCATTATACTGGGTATTGTAGAAGGCATCACCGAGTTTCTTCCTATCTCGTCTACCGGCCACATGATACTTGCCAGCTATTTTATGGGTATACAGGATGATAATTTCACAAAGCTGTTCGAGATATGCATACAGTTGGGTGCCATCCTGTCTGTAGTAGTATTGTATTGGAAAAAGTTTTTCGACTTCGGCAAATGGCAGTTTTACATGAAACTGGCAATAGCTGTGGTACCTGCACTGGTATTGGGTTTCCTTTTCAACGATGCTATAGAAGAACTGCTGGAAAGCCCGCTGACGGTGGCTATTACACTGGTATTGGGTGGTATTGTGTTGCTGTTTATAGATAAAGCTTTTAAGAACCCTACTATTACTGATGATTCACAAATGACACCCAAGCAAAGCCTGATAATAGGCTTGTGGCAGTGTATATCTATGATACCGGGCGTGAGCCGTAGTGCTGCTTCTATCATCGGCGGCATGCAGCAGAAGCTGACACGCAGCCTGGCGGCAGAATTTTCTTTCTTCCTGGCCGTACCTACCATGGCGGCAGCCACGGGTTATTCCTTAATACTGAAAAACTGGAAAGGCGCTGATGGTACTGAAATAAAAGGCTATGAGCTACTGACACAAAACAGCGATAACCTGATGATATTCGGCGTAGGTACGCTGGTAGCATTCGTGGTAGCAATGATAGCTATCAAGAGCTTTATCAGCTTTTTGCAGAAGTATGGTTTTAAGGCATTCGGTATCTACCGCATCATAGCGGGCCTTATCATGCTGTTTGTATTGGGCCTGAAATCTTAAGCTTCTTCGGGCTTCCAGTGTTCGAATAGCAGGTTGAGATAATGGTTCTCTTCTTTAGTGATGACATTATCGGCCTTTGTAAGCTGTAAGGCAAAGTTTAGCAAGCTCTTACGCTCTTCCTCCGTAGCATCATCATAAAAATCATCCATCGCCTTCATGAAGTGTTTTTCCCACTCATCTGGCCGCAGGTTGCTTATTATTCCCATTTCCCTGTCCAGGCTTACGCGGAATGGGAACTCTTCTACCAGGTATTCACGTATCACAGCATCTTCCTCCGCACCTATTCTATAGTCCACAGCAGAAAGTATCATCAACAAATGATAGCCGGCAATGGTTTTATTCATTCTATGGTTGGGCATATATCAAATCTCTTATTTTGGGGTATCAGCTTTGTGTCGCCAGCAATAGGTCGAGGTCTGTATATTTAAAGTTAAAACGCTTGGCTATCGGCGCATTGGTCACACATCCCTTATACAGGTATACCCCATTGCGTATGCCGGCCTTGGCCTGTATCAACCCTTCAAAACCACCCATATCAGCGCACTGCATCATAATAGGCATCAGTACATTGCTGATAGCGCGCGATGCTGTGCGCGATACACCCGACGCTATATTTGGCACGCAGTAGTGTATCACATCATATTTCCTGTAAACAGGATTTTCGTGAGAAGTGACACGCGATGTTTCAAAACACCCACCACGGTCTATGCTCACATCTATAATAACCGAGCCTGCTTTCATATTGCTCACCATCTCATCTGTAACCACTACAGGGGTGATACCATTTACCGGTTTCAATGCACCTACCACCACATCTGCATTTGCCAATTCTTCTGCCAGCGTTACCGGCTCTATTACCGATGTAGGACAGCGGCGGCTGATATTGTTTTGCAGGCGCATCAAACGGTATATGGAGTTATCAAATATCATTACTGAAGCACCAAGCCCCAATGCGGTGCGTGCTGCAAATTCGCCCACCACACCTGCACCCAGTATCAATACCTTGGCAGGCGGCACACCGGAAATACCTCCTAGCAGGATGCCTTTACCGTTGTGCACATTATTCAGGTATTTGGCAGCGGTGAGTATGGCGGAACTACCTGCTATCTCGCTCATAGAACGCACGATAGGGTATGTGCCGGAATCATCTTTAATAGAATCGAAGGCAATAGCGATGATCTTCTTATTGATGAGCTGTTCCAGCATATCACTTTTCAGGAACGGCAAGTGTATGGGTGATATCACTACCTGGTTGGGCTGCATCCATGCCATTTCCTCTTCAGATATAGGTGCCGATTTTATGATCGTCGTAGCCTTATATACCTCAGCTTTTTCATATACAATACGGGCCCCTGCCTCACTGTAATCGCTATCGAAATAAAACGATCCTTCGCCCGCAGTATGTTCCACCGCTACATCGTGGCCATTGTTTACTAGCACCGAAACGGCTTCAGGTGTCAGTGGTACACGGCTTTCCTGGAAAGAGGTTTCCTTAGGTATGCCTATGAAAAGGTCCTTCTTTTTGGGCATTATCTCCAGCGTCTCTTCAAGGGGCACATAAGAAAATGACGGTGAAATATATGGCTTCTTACTCTGCACGTTCACTATAGATCATTTGCGAAGAAAAATACAAAACTCATTCCGATAAAAGAAAGCCATTAACATGTAAATCCTTGTTAAGAATACTGTGAAACATGATTAAATAATGACAGTTGGCTGTGGTATTGTCGCTGTAAATTTTATTTTTGTAAGCAACAAGGCATTTATGCTCAGACAGTCGCAACAGCAGAGGTTATTACAAAAATTATCGCCACAGCAGATTCAGCTCATGAAACTGCTGCAGGTACCTACTGCCAACCTGGAGGAGCGCATTAAAGAAGAACTGGAAGAAAACCCTGCACTGGAATTTGGCAACGAGGAAGGAAACACGGGGGATGAATACGGCCTGGATAATGAGAACAGCGACGACTACAGCGATGAAAGTGAAGATGTGGAACTGAGCAGCGACAGTGCCGAGAAAGTGGACCTGGATGATTTTCTGCGCCATGAAGATGACGATGGTGGCGGAGATTATAATGATGGATATTACGGCGACAGCGAAAGTGAACGCCCTGAAGCCCCTGTAAGGGTAGAAACCAGTTTTCACGAATATGTGCTGGACCAACTGGGTATGCTGGAACTGGATGAGCGCAGCCATGCCATAGCCGAACAGATAATAGGCAGCATGGATGAAGATGGCTACCTGCGCCGCGAAATAACAGCACTGGTGGACGACCTGGCATTTGGCCAGAATATATATACCAGTGTGGAAGAAGTAGGCGAGCTGATAGGCCGTATACAACAGTTTGACCCTCCGGGTGTGTGTGCCTGGACACTGCAGGAATGCCTGCTACTACAACTAAAACGCCTGCCACAAAACACAGCAGTGAAAAATGCCATAGAGATCATTGACAGGCATTTCAACGAATTCATAAAGAAGCATTACGATAAAATACAGCGCCAGCTGGGGCTGAATAATGAGGCCTTTAAAGAGGTCATCAATATCATCATCAAGCTGAACCCCAAACCGGGTTCGGCTTTTGCTATAGTGAACAAGGCGGAAAGCTACATCATACCCGATTTCTTTGTTTTTAACAATAACGGGGTACTGGAGCTTTCACTAAATGCGAAGAATGCGCCGGAACTGCGGGTATCGGAAGGCTATAAAGAAATGATGCGTGCTTACGACCGTGGCGATAAGAAAGATAAGCGCCAGAAGGAGGCACTGATATTTATAAAACAGAAACTGGATGCAGCTAAATGGTTTATAGATGCCATAAAACAGCGCCAGCACACCCTGCTGCAAACGATGCAGGCCATCATAGATTTTCAAACAGAGTTTTTCCTTACCGGGGATGAAACAACGTTGAAACCTATGATACTGAAAGATATAGCCCAGATAACCGGGCTAGATGTATCTACCGTTTCGCGCGTAGCAAACAGCAAGTTTGTACAAACGGAATTCGGTACTTATAAATTAAAATACTTCTTCTCTGAAGCCCTGCAAACGGAAAATGGTGAAGAAGTATCTACAAGAGAGGTAAAGACCATACTGAACGATATCATTAGCGGGGAAAATAAGCGCAAACCGTATTCTGACGAAAAGCTTACGGAGATGCTGCAGGAGAAAGGATATAATATAGCACGCCGCACTGTTGCCAAATACCGGGAACAACTGAATGTACCGGTGGCACGACTCCGAAAAGAACTGTAAAACATACCCCCTATGTCTTTCGATACGCTATTGGCAAATAAGCCGCAATCTATTCAGCAAATAGCCATGCAATTGAAAGGGCTGGCGCTGAGAACCGATAAACATATACAAGAGCACGTATATGGTGGTGAAAAAGTGAAGGTAGCCCTGTATAGTATCGGCAACATTAACAACGTGCTGTTTGGCATACAGCCGGCAGAAAAATGCTGCATTCTGTACCTGCACTTTACAGAAGCGGCCGATACTATGTCGCTAAAACTGGAAGGTGATGGTAAACATGCCAGGCATGTAAAGATCAGTGAAATGACAGAAGAACTGGCGCTGGAACTAAAGCAGGTAATGAAGAATATACTGAAGGCTAGCAAGGCGCACTAACGTTCGTTCCTGTCCTGCTCAAATTTTTGAGCTACGGCATCCAGCGCTTCGTAAAATTCTTCGCCGTATTTGCGGATAATGGGTTCTTTCAAAAATTTATAAACCGGCACCTGCAATTGTTTACCCAATTTGCAGGCAGGGCGACACATCTTTTTGCGCGGCTCATAGTTTACAGCTTCGTAGCCATTCATATCCTTGATGCGTATAGGATACAGATGGCAGGAAATAGGTTTATGAAACCCAATCTCCCCGGCCCTGAAGGCTTTTTCAAATGCACATTTTACAATGCCCGTTTCATCTGTATAGGCATATACACAAATACCGCCATTAACAGTAGGGGTTACGTACCCGAACTCATCATCTATGGTATGGGTACCCTGCTTTTCTACTTCGACAATGTATTCAGGAAGCAGGTATTTTTTTATTTTTGGGTAGGCTTCTGCTATAATATGTGTTTCCTCTTCAGTAAGCGGTGCGCCACAATCGCCATCTACACAGCATCCGCCTTTGCAGCTATTAAGGTCGCAAACAAACTTTGCTTCTACCACCTCATCGCTCAAAAGCACATTATCTATCGCTATCATCGGGAAATAATATAAGAGCGCAAAGATACTACATATTCAGGTAGTTCATCAGCAGGTTGTAGCGGTCTATCATGCCTTCATCCTGCGAACTGTCACCAAATACCTCCAGCACCTTGTAGCTATACCGCTCCAGCGCTGCTACAATGCCGCCCAGGTTGGTACGGTTGGTCTTCAGCGTTATTTCCAGCTTGCCGGTAGCCCGGTTGCTGAATATCTGGGTGCTAATGAGCAACACTTCTTCACTTTCGCAAATACGGGCTATTTCTGTAAGGCTATAATTGCGCGGGTCTATTTCCAGCACTATGATACCGCCGGGGTTATCCAGCCCGCTTTTTTCTGTGATGTATTTCAGCAGGTCGTTGCGGGTAATGGCACCTACATAGTGGTTATCATTATCTACTACCGGAACTATGGAAAGATTTTGCTGGTGTGCCAGGCGCAGGGCATCGTAAGGGTGGCCGCTGGCCAGTACTGCCGGGCGATAACTGAACTCGGCAGCATCCAGTTTTGCATCCGGGTCGGCCATATCCAGCAGGTCGTTTTCCTGCACAAGGCCCATATATTTCTCATCTGCCACTACTGGCAATTGTTCCAGGTTGCTCTCATCCATCAACGAAAGGGCTTTATCGCCGGTATCTGACGGGATGAGCGTAGGTACGATAGGGGATATTAATTGCTCTGATATCATTGTCTTATCCGTTTGCCGTTATCCAAATATAAACAATGCAAATTGCGCACCAGTTCGGTACTATTTGCATTTTTCAACATGCACATGACAATTTATGAAATTTTTATCCTTTATGCTTCTCCAGGAACCCGCTAAGTATTTTATTAAACTCGCCCGGTACTTCCATCATAGGTGCGTGGCCACACTTATCTATCCAGTGCAATTCTGAATTAGGTATCAGTTTTTTGAATTCCTCAGCCACCATAGGGGGTGTAATGGTATCATTCTTACCCCATATCAGGCAGGTAGGCACCTTTATTTCCTGCAACTCATCGCCCAGGTTGTGGCGTATGGCTGATTTTGCCAGCGAAATGATTTTCAGAACTTTAAGCCTGTTATTGGTAATGGAATATACCTCATCTACCAGCTCTTTAGTAGCTACAGCAGGATCATAGAAAGTAAGCTCCGTTTTTTTACGGATGTATTCGTAATCGCCGCGTTTAGGATAGGTTTCGCCCATACCATTCTCAAACAGGCCGGAACTGCCAGTGAGGGTTATGGTTTTAACAGTATCCTGATGCTTCAGCGTATAAACAAGCCCTACGTGCCCACCAAGGGAATTGCCCAACAGGTGTACATTTTTAAGCTCTTTTGCGTCAATAAATTTCTGGACATATTTAGCCAGCCCGGAAACGGTTGTATCCAGCAGTGAGAGGTCGAACAGGGGAAGCATCGGGATAAAAACCTTATGCGTCAACTTGAAATGGTCAACGAGGTCTTTAAAGTTGCTTAACGCACCAAAAAGGCCGTGCAGGAGCACCAACGGCTCGCCTTCACCTTCTTCTACAAACCTGAATTTGCCTAGTTGTTTGATTTCGTATTGCATCACCTGTAAATGGTTGTGCTAAAATACTACTGTTTCTCAAAAAAACATAAGTTTTGGCATAGACGGTAACAATTTGTTGACGGATAGACAGATACATAAAACAATACAAACATTTATAAAACCGATATTTTCACATTTCATCATCACCCATTCCTGTTACCTTTGCAGTGCATTTTCAGAAGGCTATATGTTGCAGTATTACAGTGCGTCTTTAACATCTTACAAAAGACTAAAAACCCGTGAAGTAAAAGTTGGTGACCTGCTATTGGGCAATGGCAACCCGATACGGATACAAACCATGACCACTACCGACACGATGGATACCGCCGCAACAGTGGCACAAACCATACGTTGTATAGAAGCAGGTGCAGAACTGGTGCGCATCACCGCCCCCAGCAAGAAAGAGGCCGAGAACCTGCGGGTGATAAAAGAGCAACTGGAAGCACAGGGTTATCATACGCCACTGGTAGCCGATATACACTTTACACCCAATGCCGCCGAAATAGCTGCGCGGATTATAGAAAAAGTACGTGTAAACCCCGGCAACTATATTGACAAGAAAAAGTTTGACATCATAGAATATACAGATGCAGAATACAGTGCAGAAATAGACCGCATACGTGACCGTTTTACACCGCTGGTAAAGATTTGCAAAGAGTATGGCACTGCTATGCGCATAGGTACCAACCACGGTTCGCTCAGCGACCGTATTATGAGCCGCTATGGCGATACGCCAATAGGCATGGTAGAAAGTGCCATGGAGTTTCTGCGCATAGCGCGTGATGAAAACTATCACCAGATAGTATTGAGCATGAAATCGAGCAACCCGCAGGTGATGGTGCAGGCCTACCGTTTGCTGATACAACAGATGGACAATGAATTTGGCGAATGCTACCCGCTGCACCTGGGCGTGACAGAAGCGGGCGATGGTGAAGATGGCCGTATAAAAAGCGCCATAGGCATCGGCACACTGTTGGAAGATGGCATTGGCGATACGATACGTGTATCGCTAACGGAAGACCCTGAGTTTGAAATACCGGTATGTAAAGACATTGTGGGCAGGTATACTAACAGGCAACTGCACGAACCTGTGCAACCATTGAGTGATGCAGAAAAGATACAATTGCCTTACAATCCATTTGCGTATACAAGGCGTACATCTGTTACCGTAAACAATATAGGTAGCGGCCATGTGCCCGTAGTAGTGGCCGACTATATAGATGCTGCCACCATTCATCATACCGACCTGCAGGCTATAGGCTATAAATACGATGAAGCTACTGACAAGTGGAATATTGGCGATGCCGCAGCAGACTACATCTACACAGGCAATAAGATACTCGACTTTGCATTACCCGGCACATTGCAAGTAATATGCAACCATGCTACATGGCATCAGGCCAGTGATAAAGAAAAATACCATCCGCTATACCATGCCGGCGAATATTTACAACTAGCTGCAGCACCGGAACACCTGCATTTTGTAACGGTAAATACCAACGCAGAATGGGAGATGCTGGCACTGCTGATAGATAGACTGAAAGGGAATGAAAAGGTGGTGCTGTGCCTGGAAAGCAGCAATGCGCACCGCATGCCATCCATCCGGCGCTTTGTGATAGCACTGATGGAGCAACAAGTGAAATGCCCCCTGATACTGTGCATAGAGAATAAAGACAAAACAGTAGATGAACAACTGATAGACTTTGCAACCGATGCTGGCGGCTTGCTGCTGGATGGCATGGGCGACGGTGTATGGCTGTGGAATAACATGCAGCAGGTGCAGAACATACAAATGACAGGGCGCACCTACCTGGAAGTAAAGAACAATCATCAATTCCTGAATAATACCGGCTTTTCTATACTGCAGGCTACACGTACACGCATCAGCAAAACGGAATACATCAGCTGCCCCAGTTGCGGCCGCACCCTCTTTGACCTGCAGGAAACTACGGCGAAAATTCGCAATGCTACCAATCACCTGAAGGGTGTGAAGATTGCCATTATGGGTTGCATTGTAAACGGCCCGGGCGAAATGGCTGATGCTGACTTTGGCTATGTAGGTAGTGGCCCGGGTAAAATAACCCTATACAAGGGCAAAGAAGTAGTAAAGAAAAATGTGCCGAGTGAAATAGCCGTTAGCGAACTGATACAATTACTGAAAGATAATGAAGCCTGGATAGAACCTGCTGTTGCTTAGGCAATAGCAGCATTCTTTTCTGCGTCTTCTTTTTCCAGTTGCTTGCTTTTGGCAGTAAGCACTACCAGCAAGCCTATGCTCATGTAAAAGAGAAAGCCTACTTTATGGGTTTCTATCAATTCTGAAAAGAAGTTGTTAATGAAGCCTGCGCTGAACATCATGACCACACCCAGCGTTACCCATTTATAAAAGCGGTCTTTAAAACGGTGATACGTTCGCTGTGCCTGTGCTATTACTACCGTTACCATAATACCATACAGTATCATCGCCGGCCAGCCCTGCTCTACGAGCATATACAGGAAGTAGTTGTGCGTGGTGGATTTTTCGAAGTTGCGGCTCACGTATGTTTCAAAAGACGGTACGCCGTATGGTTTGTAATAATAGTAGAAGGTATTAGGACCGTAACCTTTTACAGGTTCATCCATACTCATACGCGCACCCGCCACCCAGCGATACAGGCGTTCCATAGACGACATGTCCTGCCCTTTGAAGGTAGCAATAACGTGATCGGTAAACTTCTGGCGCATGAACGTACGTTCGTAATCAGGACGGAAATCCATGAACTTTTTATCCTTCACCATATAGCCTATCAGCAAGGTAAGCGACAGGAAGAATACAGGCATAATGACATTCGCCAGCCTCAGCCTGATAGCTACACCCACTGCTATCGCAAATATCACCGCCAGCATAGCCGCACGTGCATAGGTTACATACAAAGCCGGTATAAAGGCAAGTATTAACCCCACCAGTGCCAGGCGTAGAAATGGATTTTTATCTTTTGTGAGTGGTAATGCTACCCAAAGCAACGGGTAGAACATAGACATGACGGTAGAATAATCTACGTGATTGAAGTATATATCGCCAATGGCCAGCTCTATCTTACGAAAGTTGAAACCGATAGCAGCGTGCCTTATCACTACCGCAACAATGGTACCTACCAATGGAAAGAACGTAACCCAGAAACCTTTTATAAAATCCTTCTTCTCTGTAAATATGAATTGAGGCAGCACAAAGAAGGACACAAGGAACCATGTTTTCGCAGCCATGAACTTCAGCGATACCAAAGGCATATGCGAATAACAAACCGCTACTACCATCCATACGTACTGTAATGCTATGATAAGCACCAATGGATTGCTTAGCCACCCTCTCGACATCAATCCGGGCTGGCGCGCTATCAGTACAGCTATCAATAGCAGGAATATCCACATCATGGGTTCATCTGGCACCGACGTAGCCAGCGTATCATTAAAGAACGCCACATCCATAGATATGGGAACGCTGAAAATGAATACCCAGAAAGCTGTTTTCCAGTTTACGCCCGTCAGCAGCAGGAACAGGAAACCAAACGGCAAAGCAGCATACATGAAATCACCCTTATAGGCAAACAGCGCCAGGGAAATAAAAAGTACTCCCCAGCACAGGGCTTGTGCCCATTTGCCTGTAAACAACGGTGTCTGTTGCTGTTCTAGCTCCATTTAGCGCTCTATAACTATAATACGGCGGTAATAAGTGGATATGAGCATATATATGCACGCAAAGAAAAAACCTATCAGTGCACAAGACAAGGTAGTAAGTGTGAGGCCCGGTGGCTTAGCTTTTGCCGGTGGCCTTGCAGATGACAGTATGTGCAGCAGCTTTATATCCTTCTCATGTTGTGTGGTCTTATATTCATTCATTCTTGAAATGAACTTCGTGCGGTCTATTACCAACTGGTCTTTAATAGATTCTATGTTTTGTATTTCTTCTATGGCCCTGCCAAAACCGGCACCACCGCCTTTTACATCGCTAACCTGCAGGTTTTCGCGTGCAGGGTTGATGATGCTGTAAATACCATACCTGTCGCGCATATTGGCAAGTGAGTCCGTCAATACATTGATGGAACTATCCATTGTTACCACCTGTGCATTCAGTACTGCTATCATGCGATTGCGCTGATCAATATAATAGCCGCGGAATATCTGCTCTATGGTACGCATACTCTCATTTACCACCTCGGCTGCGCGCTGCGGGTCGGTATCTACATAGCTTACATCACAGTTGTTATATTCTGTGCGCACCACTTTGTAGTTGTCCTTCACAATGTCCATCAGCTTTTTAGCCTCTTTGGGCTTCGATACATCCAGGCCATAGGCAGCGGCCAGGTTCAGCTTTTCAGCTACGGCACGCTTCACCGTATCCGATTCTACTACGGTCATGATCCTATCCACATCATCATCACCGGCAAAGTAGTCTACGAAGTTGATACCCCAGCTCTGAAACAGGTTGTTGCGGTCTGTATACAGCGGGTTGGTCATCAGGAAGCTGCCTTCTGCCTTATATTCCTTTTTGCTGATGAGGTAAAAAGCAGCACCCAATATACCTGCTACTATGGTAACGATGATAATGGTGCGTCGCTTAGCGCGCAGGGTTTGCGCTACGTCTACAATGTCAAAACGAGTTGTACTCATTTCCTGGTTATGATTAAAAAGATGGTTTAAACATAGTTATTATTATCCAATGGTGCGGATTAAGCTTATATAACCGTTTCGCCCGCCTGCATTTTTTCTGCGTTTTCGGCAAATTGCAGGGCACTCAGCATTTCATCAATTTCACCATTCATAAAACTATCCAGGTTATAAATAGTCATATTAATACGGTGGTCGGTAACACGCCCCTGCGGATAGTTGTACGTGCGTATTTTGGCACTACGGTCACCGCTGCTCACAAGGCTTTTGCGCCTGCGGGCTATTTCGTCTTCATGTTTACGCACCTGTTCTTCATATAGTTTGGTACGCATCATCTGGGTAGCTTTTTCACGGTTTCCAAGCTGGGTACGTTCCGTTTGGCAGGTTATTACCGTACCTGTGGGTACGTGTGTTAATATCACCTTCGTTTCTACCTTGTTCACGTTCTGCCCACCTGCACCACCGCTTCGTGCTGTTTCCATTTTCAGGTCGCTTTCTTTCAGTTCAAAATCTATCTCCTCAGCTTCCGGCATGATAGCCACTGTAGCTGCCGATGTATGTACACGGCCGCTGGCTTCCGTAGCCGGTACACGCTGCACACGGTGCACACCACTTTCAAATTTCAGCGTACCATATACGTCTTCACCTTCTACTTCCAGCTGCACTTCTTTATAACCACCCACGGTACCTTCTGTTTCTGAAAGTACTGCTATTTTCCAGCCTTTCTTTTCACAATAGCGCATGTACATCCTGTACAGGTCGCCGGCAAAAAGGCTGGCTTCATCACCACCCGTACCCGCGCGCACTTCTATAATGGCATTCTTCTCGTCCTGCGGGTCTTTAGGTATCAATAGTTGTTTTACTTCGCCTTCCAATGCTTCCAGTTCGCCTTCCTGCTTATCCAGGTCTTCTTTAGCCATATCGCGCAGGTCTGCATCGCTTTCCGTTGCCAGCACTTCCTTTGCAAACTCGATACCATCGATGCAAGCCTTGTAGCGTTTATAGGCATCTACTATCTTTTCCAGCTTGCGGTATTCACGGCTTATCTGCGAGAACTTCTTGTTATCGTTCACGATCTCCGGGTTGGTGAGTGCCACACCCATATCATCAAACCGCGCCTTTATCATTTCCAGCTTTTCCAGAACAGAACTCATGTATAACGTATTATTAGCCTCAAAATTATGAGTGTGCGAAGTTAATTAATTTATCTGCTGCTTTCCTGCGTTTGCTTTATTACTCCTAACATTAAAACAAAAGAAGAGGCCGAATAGCCTCTTCTTTAATATTATATTAAGGTACGCTACAGGGTACGCTTCACTTCCACTTCTTCAAAACCTTCAATGATATCGCCTACGCGCACATCGTTATAGTTTTTGATCATTAAACCGCACTCGTAACCTGCGCTCACTTCTTTCACATCGTCTTTAAAGCGCTTCAGTGATGCAAGCTCGCCGGTGTAAACCACTATACCATCGCGAACTACATTCAGTTTAGTATTTCGGCTCATTTTGCCGTCCAGTACGTAACAACCGGCGATAGTACCTACGCCGCCAATTTTGTATATTTCGCGTACTTCAATATTGCCGACTGTTTTCTTCTCGATCTTCGGTTCAAGCAGCCCTTCCATAGCACTTTTGATCTCGTCGATAGCATCGTAGATGATAGAATAGTAACGAATCTCGATATTTTCCTGTTCTGCCAGCCTTGACGTTTGTATGGACGGGCGCACCTGGAAGCCAAGGATGATAGCATCTGATGCCGTTGCCAGCAATACATCGCTTTCGGTTATCTGGCCCACACCTTTGTGTACGATGTTTACCGCTACTTCCGGTGTAGATAGTTTCTGCAGAGAATCGCTCAGTGCCTCTACCGAACCATCAAAGTCACCTTTGATGATAAGCGCCAGTTCTTTAAAGTTACCCAACGCCAGGCGACGGCCAATTTCATCCAGTGTAATGTGCTTACGGGCGCGGATGCCTTGTTCGCGCAATATCTGTGCACGGTGATTGGCTACATTCTTGGCCTCATTCTCATCTTCAAATACTTTGAATTTCTCGCCAGCCTGCGGTGCACCATTCAGGCCCAATACTTGCACAGGTGCCGATGGGCCTGCTTTGTCTACACGCTGGCCACGCTCGTTAAACATTGCTTTGATCTTACCATAGTGCTGTCCGCACACGATCATATCACCTTGTTCCAATGTTCCGTTTTGTACCAGTATGGTAGATTGGTAACCACGGCCTTTATCAAGCGATGCTTCGATAACGCTACCAGATGCATCCCTGTCAGGATTGGCTTTCAGTTCCAGCAGTTCTGCTTCCAGCAATATTTTTTCCAGTAGCAGGTCTATATTCAGACCTTTTTTGGCTGATATTTCCTGGCTTTGGTATTTACCACCCCAGTCTTCTACCAAGATGTTCAACTGCGCCAGTTGCTCTTTTATTTTTTCAGGGTTAGCACCCTCTTTATCTATTTTATTGATAGCGAACACCATTGGCAGGTTGGCTGCCTGGGCGTGCGATATGGCTTCTTTTGTTTGAGGCATGATCGCGTCATCCGCTGCCACAACAATAACGGCTACGTCGGCTACTTTGGCACCACGCGCACGCATCGCGGTAAACGCTTCGTGACCCGGCGTATCGAGGAAGGTTATCTTCTTGCCTGTAGGCGTAGTTACCTGGTAGGCACCAATGTGCTGAGTGATACCACCCGCCTCACCGGCTACTACGTTTGCTTCGCGTATATAGTCGAGCAATGATGTTTTACCGTGGTCAACGTGACCCATGATAGTAACAATTGGTGCACGCGACTGCAATTCATCCGGATCATCAGTTTCTTCTTCTTCTATATCAGCTTCCTGTTCCAGGTTGATGAATTCCACATCGTAACCAAACTCACTCGATACCAGTTCTATCACCTCCGCATCCAGGCGTTGGTTGATAGACACCATGATACCCAGGCTCATACACTTGCTGATAACATCAGCAAAGCTTACATCCAGCAGGTTGGCCAGTTCGCTTACAGAGATAAACTCTGTAACCTGTATTACGTTGCCTTGTTCAGATTGCTCTGCAGCTGCACGTTTTTCAGCCATTTCTTCCCGCTTGTTACGGCGGTACTTGGACTTCATGTTTTTGTTCCTGGTACCACCTGCCAGCTTGGCCTGCGTTTGTTTGATTTTTTCCTGTATTGCTTTAGCATCAATTTCCTGTTGCTGTGCAGATACCGGCGCATTCCTGTCTTGCCTTGGCCCGCGACGGTCACCACCCGGTCCACGACGGTCTCCTTGGTTAAAACCACCACGGTTTTGCCCGCCTTGGCCTTGACTGAAACCACCACGACGGTCGCCACCTTGCTGGCCACCACCCTGTCCGCGGTTTTGTCCGCCCTGGCCCTGGTTGAACCCACCACGACGGTCGCCACCCGGTGCACCTTGTCCTTGTTGCCCACCGGGCCTGTTGCCCTGCTGGTCAGGATTAAAGGTTTCCGGTTTTTTTTGAACCGGTATGCGTTTACGGTTACGTTTTTCTTTACTATCGCCCCTGTTAGCGCCGGATACCGGCAGTTCTATCCTACCGATGATCTTTGGCCCTTCCAGTTTTGGCGCCTTCATTTCTATATGTTCCGGCTTTTCATCGCCCTCTTCACTGCTTTCGGCCTGGAGCGCTGCTTTCACTTCCGGCTCTTTTTCAGGTGCCGGAGGAGGTGTAACAGGCGGCTGTGGCTTTTCAGCTACCGGTTCCGGTTTTGTTTCCGCTACCGGTTGCACTGTTTCTTCTCTTGCAGGTTCTTCTTTTGCAGGTTCTTCTGCTTTGGCAGCTGCCTTTTTAGGTGCTGCACCTTTTTTAGGACGCGATGACTGGTTTATTTCATCCAGGTTTATCTTACCTAATATATTGGGCCCACCCAACTTCGGCGCTTTCACATCTATATGTGCAGGTGCTTCCGGAGCTTCTGCGGCGGGCTCTTCTATCCTTTGCGATTGTGCGGGCGGCGCGGGTTCCGGTTCTTTTACCGGTTCTATGCGTTTTTCGGGCTCAGGGTCTTTTACAGGCTCCGGTGCCGGCACTTCTTTAGCCGGTTCATTCGGCTTTTCTTCTTCTTTGTCTGCAGGCTTTTGTGCTACTGCGGGCTTTTCTTCTTTCTTCTTTTCTACTACCGGTGCGGGCGGCGGTGTTTCCTGTACTTCTGCTTTCTTTTCCTTCCCACCCAGTTCCAGGTCGTCTTTCGTCTTTTTGATACCTTCTAACAGCGAACCTTTAGGCAATGCTATTTCATCGCTTTTGCGTTTGGCTGCTTTGTCTTGCGCAAACTCAGCCTGCAAAGCGTCGTACATCGGCTCTGTTAGTTTGGTATTCGGATTACTGGCATTAATCTCAAATCCTTTCGCGGTAAGGTACTCAACAAGGGTATCTTTACCGATGTTGAATTCCTTGGCTGCTGCCAGTAATCTTGGTGTCTTTGTTGCTGTTGCCATTCGGTTATTTAACTCAATAATTTTTTGCCAAGTACCTTTACTTAGCCTCTTTGCCCTAATCTACAAACCTACGCCATTTTGCTGATAATGCCTTATCAAGCTGCAATTTGAAACCCGTCACATTAAAAATTTCAAGAAACCTTAACCGTTCTGTTCGTTGTCGAACTCGGCCTTCAGTATCTCGTGCACTTCACGTACGGTTTCTTCTTCCAGGTCGGTACGGCGCACCAGTTCATTTATAGACAGGTTCAGCACGCTCAGCGCTGTATCGCAGCCTATTTTCTTGAACTCGTCTATCACCCAGCCGTCTATCTCGTCTGAGAATTCGTCCAGGTCGATATCGTAATCCACACCTTCATCCTGTGCATCGCGGTATACATCTATGCTATACCCCGTCAACTCTTGCGCCAGCTTAATGTTCACACCTTTTTTACCAATGGCCAGTGATACCTGGTCTGGTTCAAGGTACACATCAGCATGTTGCCCTTCGGTATCCAGTTCCATACGGTTGATACGGGCCGGAGTGAGCGAACGCTGTATCAGCAGTTGCGTATTATTTGTAAAGTTTATTATATCTATATTTTCATTGCGCAGTTCGCGAACGATGCCGTGTATACGGCTACCCTTCATACCTACGCAGGCACCTACCGGGTCTATACGATCGTCGTAGCTTTCTACGGCTACTTTGGCGCGCTCGCCCGGTTCGCGTACTATTTTCTTCACTACTATCAGGCCATCCATTATTTCAGGCACCTCTATTTCCAGTAGTTTTTCAAGGAAAGAAGAGTGTGTACGGCTCAGTATGATAACCGGCGTATTGTTGCGCATTTCTACTTTCTTCACTACTGCACGTACCGCCTCGCCTTTCTTAAAGAAGTCGGTAGGTATTTGTTCTGATTTTGGCAGGATCACCTCGTTGCCCTCATCATCCAGCAGTAATATCTCTTTTTTCCATATCTGGTATACTTCTGCGCTGGTTATTTCACCTACGCGATCAGCATATTTTTTCAGCAGGTTGTTCTTTTTCAGGTCGCCGATACGGGCAGCCAGTGTTTGCTTGGCAGCCAGGATAGCACGGCGGCCAAAGTCAACCACATTTATTTCTTCATACACTTCTTCACCCACACTGTAGTCGGGTTCTATCAATATAGCTTCAGAGTATTCTATTTGCAGGTTGTCGTCTTCAGACATGCCATCTTCTACTATCTCGCGGCGGCGAAATATCTCAAGGTCACCTGTCTGGTCGTTCACGATAACGTCAAAATTCTCGTCGGTGCCGTACTTCTTACGGAGCAAGGTTTTGAAAACATCTTCAATAACCTTCATCAAGGTAGGACGGTCAATATTCTCTGCATCTTTAAACTCCTGGAACGAATCGATAAGATTGATACTTGCCATTTTATCAATTTTTAGCCCTTACGGGCATTTTTTTAAAATATAATTTGAACTACTATTTTTTTAATATCAGAAAGTGGTATATCCACCATTACTGTTTCTTTTTTCTTAGGCACCTTCACCTCCAGCACTATTTCATTTTCTTTTACCTCTTTTAGCACGCCCAGTATGTCTTTACCTTCCACCGGGGTTACCAGTACGGTTCGTCCTACATTCTTTTTATACTGCCTTTCGCCGGTCAGCGGCTCGTCTACACCGGGGCTTGACACTTCCAGCGAAAAATCACCTTCCGGAAACCAGCCTTCCGCTTCTATCAGCTTATACAGCTTGCGGTTTACATCCGCACTTTTGCTTACCGAAAGCCCGCTATCAGCATCTAAAAAAAGCTTAATATTATTGGTGGGCTTGATCTTTATGTTCACAATGAACATATCTGTACCCTCCAAAAGCGGCTCTGTTATAAGTCTTATTTTATCTAATATGTCTGTCATGGGTAAAAAACAAGGGGACTATTAGGTCCCCTTCATTTGTTCTATTCCAGTGCAAAAGTAAGTATAATTAAAATCATAGCCAAAAAAGTAACATTGATACAATTATATTTTCATTAACGGTACCGATGGCCGGTGTTTTAGTAACTTTGATGTCTTATGATACTGAAGTTTATAATCTGGTCTATCGTGCTTACCCTTATACTAAGGTTTGTAATGAGGGTGGTACTGCCCATATTTACGATGACAAGGATGGCACAAGACAAGATGGCACAGATGCAAAAGCAAATGCAGGATATGTACGAACAGCAAAACCGTCAGCAGCACCCTACACCTAAAGCCAGCAAACAGGTAGATGGCGATTATATTGATTATGAAGAGATAAAATAACTACGGATATTTAAAATGTAAAAAGGGATAGCACGACGCTATCCCTTTTTACATTTTACTTGGGCAGAAAGATGTCCTTTTCTATAGTCATACCTTTTTGCAGGTGTATGGTTTGAATACCCAGCTGCTTAGCACCTTCTATATGCTGCGGACTATCGTCTATAAAAAGGGTATGCTGTGCTTCAAAACCATTCTCATCCAATATGTGCCTGAATATATCTGCATTGGGCTTGCGCATACCCAGCCTATGTGAAAAGTACACTTTATCGAAGAATACTCCCAAACCGGGAATGCCATGAGAACGCATCAAAATATCGTTGAAGGCTAATTCATGTATCTCATTTGTATTACTTAGCAATACCAGGTCGTAATGGTTTCTCAGCTGTTGCAGTATCTGCAGCCTGCGCAATGGGAAATCCAGTAGCATTGCATTCCATGCACGTATCATGGCATCGTCTGCTATCTCGATGCCTGCTTGCTTTTTTAGCTGGCTGATGAATGTTGCCGCATCGGTTTTGCCTGTTTCAAAGTCGTCAAAAACAGGTGTTTGATTGAGCTGTGTATATATTTCGCCAAAGTTTTCCAGGCCCAGTTCTACAAATGCCTTTTCTGTCATGCCATAGTCCAGGTTCAGCAACACACCACCTAAATCGAATATTATATGTCTTATGCCGGTTATCATTTCACAAAAATAAAATTGTGTGGGTGTATTTTTCTTTTTCTGAGAAAAGTCTATACATTTGCAGTCCTCTTGATAACCGCAAGAGCGGCTTCATAGCCAGGTCCTATAGCTCAGTTGGTTAGAGCACCTGACTCATAATCAGGGGGTCCTAGGTTCAAGTCCTAGTGGGACCACCATACAGAAAAGGCTTTCAGACAACTGAAAGCCTTTTTTTATTTTAACTTTAGTTCATAAAAATCGGTACGTCTATCTTTAAGGTTTCGCACACTGCCATAACTATGGAGTTCGTGTAACAGAGACAGGTCAACTTCTGCTATTAAGATCATTTCTGTATTCGGTGTTGCCTCACTCTTTATGCAATTGGAAGGAAAGGCGAAATCGCTTGGCGTAAAAACTGCCGCTTGAGAGTATTGTATATCCATATTCTCCACTTTCGGAAGATTCCCTACACTGCCCGTTATAGCAACAAAGCACTCATTTTCAATTGCACGGGCCTGGGCGCAGAGGCGAACACGCATATAAGCATTTTGAGTGTCAGTAAGAAAAGGTACAAATAGTATCTGCATACCCTGCTCGGCAAGTAGCCGAGGTAGTTCCGGGAATTCAACATCGTAGCAAATAAGTATGCCAATTCTTCCCGCGTCAGTATCGAACACCTTTAACTCATTGCCACCTCGAATGCCCCAGTGCTTTGCCTCATCGGGGGTAATATGTATTTTCTCATATTTATCTACGCTACCATTTCGGTGACATAGGTAGCCTATATTTTTCAGGTTGTTGTCTTCCATACTGGGAAAGCTGCCGGTAATGATATTTACATTATAACGAATAGCCAGCTCTCTGAATCTATCCTTCATTTCAGGCGTATATTGCGCCAATTGACGCATAGCTTCCGCTTCAGAAAGATGGTTATGTCCCGCCAGTAGAGGGCCATTGAATAACTCAGGGAACACCGCAAAATCACTTTTATATGCAGAAACAGAATCAATAAAATATTCCACTTGGCTGAACATTTCATTAATATCCCTATACAGCCGCATTTGCCATTGTATCAACCCAATGCGCACATATGTTTTTACATTGAACACATTTTTCAAATCCGATACATAGTAAACGTTGAACCACTGGAGCAACGTAGCAAACTCTTTACTTTGCTCATCCTCAG
This sequence comes from Azovibrio restrictus, assembly GCA_029255605.1. Taxonomy (GTDB): domain Bacteria; phylum Bacteroidota; class Bacteroidia; order Chitinophagales; family Chitinophagaceae; genus Polluticoccus. Next base: position 36,914 of record JANLJF010000019.1, on the reverse strand, counting down.
GCATATAGCTTTTCAATACTTTCTTTACATGAAAGTCATTTGCAAGTTGAAACGATAATACCGGATCGTAAATTTCCTTGCTTTTGACTTTTTGTATATACGGTTTAGGGGTCAGCGACCCTGCATGCTCATGGTAGTTTGGCAAGCGTCCGCCGAAGATGATAGCACGGAGGTTAAGGTTCTCGCACAAATCTTTCCTGGCATCATAAAGCCGCCTTCCCAACCGCAAGCCCCTGTAGTCAGGATGAATAAAAACCTCAATTCCATACAATACATCCCCGTTAGGATCGTGCGTACTAAAAGTATAATTACCAGTAATTTGCTTATAGGTATGGTTATCTCCATACTTTTTATAGTCAACGATTATAGATAGTGCGCATCCAACCACAACATTGTTGACTTTGATAACGATTTGACCTTCCGGAAACCGAGTGATGAGATTTTCTATAGCGTTCAAGCTCCAGTACCCACCCTGCCATCCCTGGTAAGATGCTTTCATAGCCGTCAGAAGTTCCTGATAATCTTCAAAATGTAAGGGGCCGATTTCAACCTGTTCGATCATATTACGGAATTGTATGTGTTACAAAATTAAATTTGTTGCGGCTTTGAGATAAATTGCCATTGGTATAAATTTACTTCTACTTAGCTACGGTTTACTAAAAAATTACAACCGCTTAGGGTAATGATTACCTGAATGTTATAATTATCAGTTATGAGTACGCCCAAATTTGATGTACCCGCGATTTCCATTTATTCTGAATTAAAGAAAAGGGTTAATGATTATTTTAAAACAAATAACCTGCCACCAACCGGAAATATAAATCTCTACATTAAGGCTGCATTCCTGATTCTCAGTTATATAGGAATTTACATCCACCTTGTCTTTTATACACCTGCCCCCTGGCTGGCAATAGCTGAATGTATATTATTGGGGCTGCTTACTGCGGCTATAGGGTTTAATGTAATGCATGACGGTGCTCATGGCAGTTTTAGTAATAATCCCAAGCTGAATATGTTAGCAGCCTTTACGCTAGATTTCTTAGGTGCCAGCAGTTTCATGTGGAATACAAAACATAATGTCATACATCATGCATATACCAATATCGAGGGGATAGATGACGATATCGAAGCCGGTATCCTATTACGAATGGCACCACAACAAAAGCGATATAGTTTTCATAAGTACCAATATTTATATTTTTGGCTGCTCTATGGCTTGCTCTACATAACATGGGTATTTTATACCGACTACAAAAAATACTTTGCAAATAGAGTAGGTCAGGTACCGCTAAAAAAGTTGAAGCTACGAGACCATATTATCTTTTGGTTTTTTAAAGTGTTTCACTTGGTGCTGTATGTTCTATTGCCTATCTATGTAGTTGGTTTTAGCTCCTGGTTAATAGGATTTCTATTTTACGTATTCTCCAGCGGCATCATTCTTAGCCTTGTATTCCAGTTAGCACACGTTATTGAGGAAACGGAGTTCCCGAATCCTGTACAACCCGCTAACAAGATGGAAGATGAGTGGGCTCTTCACCAATTGAAGACAACTGCAAACTTTGCGACGTCTAATAAGGTCATTACATGGTGGGTAGGCGGCCTGAATTTTCAGGTTGAACATCATTTATTCCCCAAGGTTTCCCATGTCCACTATCCGGCGATCAATGAAATTATTAAACAGACCTGTAAAGATCTGCGAGTTCCCTACATTGAACATCCTACTATGCGTTTAGCTATTTTATCGCACATTGCCCATCTGAAAAATATGGGAAGGTTTTAACCAACTACTGAGATAGCTTTCTTTTCTTCGAGTCTTAATAGAAATCGCAATAAAGGTAAAGGCTTCAGTTGTCTTAAAGCCTTTTTTTATTCAGATAAAGTCATTGATATTTTTCTGTGTATAATAGATAATCTATTACACATCTTTCCTCCACATATTAATACCCTTTGCAATGTTGAATCAATTTCGTACGTTAGCGGCGATTTTTTAATAGAGGATTTCTCATATATATACTAACACTTAAATTTTATAGCCGGTACATAAACAAGCAACCAAAATAGCAATGCTATTTTGAAACAAATCCATTTAAAAAAATAATAAAAATAATATGGCCTCCATTTTTACAAAAAACACAAAAGTCAGGCTGATTGCCTCGTGCATTCTTGTGCTGGCATGCAGTATCAAAGCCATTGCCCAATGGACGTATGGCATACCCATTACCATAACTAATACGGCAAACACACTTGTTACCAACTACCAGGTAGCCATATACTACAATACTGCGACACCTATTGCCGCATCGCAAATGCAGGCATCGGGCAATGACATACGGTTTTCCAAAGACTGTAACGGCAGTGCCTTTTATACCCACTATATTGATTCAGGGCTCAACTCCACCGCCACTAAAATGTGGGTGAATATAGACACGCTTCAACCTCTTGCCAGTAAGACAATCTATTTGCTTTACGGCAATGCCACTGCATTATCCACTTCAACCCTCAATACATTTAACGGCCCTTATTCATCAACCGACCAGGTATCCAGCGGCGGTGCAGGTGGTGTAGGCAATTCGCAGCGCGGCTTTCGATTTTCACCAAACCATCAAATAATTGTTACGCAATTCGGAAAAAAAGAGCCGACCGGCACTACCCGTTATGTAACCTTATTCAATTTCACTACTCAAGCCATAGTGCAGCAAATGCAAGTGCCGGGCGCTACAACTGCGTATGTGTATAGCGACCTCTCTTCACCTGTGTGGCTGGAAAAAAACCAGCAATATCTTTTAGAACTTTATCAGGACGCAAGTGATGGCTATTATTTTGGATTGTCTAGCCAAATAAATAGCAACCTCACATATTATGATATGCGTTATTGTAATGGGTGTACACAAAATAGTTTTCCAACCAATATTTTAACTAACTATCATTACGGATATCCTGACCTAACATTCTATACATGCGATACAAATAGTATCTCCAGCGCACCTACTTACGTAATAGGTTCAGGTACGGTCATTACACAGCAACCGGACAACAGCATGATGACTACATGCGCTGTAAGTGGCACTGCATCCTGTAGCGTCGGTGCCAATTCATCTGCCACCTATCAGTGGCAAATGAATTCAGGTAGTGGATTTTCAAACATCAGCAATGGCGGGGTATATACTATTTCCAACGGTGCTTTGTCTATCGTAAACCCACCTGCATCCATGAACGCATATCAATATCGCTGCATCGTTTTTGATGGATGCGCATTGACTGATACTTCCGACACCGTTACGCTAACACTTAACGCAGCACCAACCATTACTGCGGAACCCAAATCTATCATTCGTTGTGCCACTACTACAGGCGATGAAAAATTTTATGTAACAGCTACCGGTTATAATATTAATTCTTACCAATGGCAAGTATACGACGGAACTACATGGGCCAACGTACCGGCCAGCGGATACAGCGGACAAACTTCTGATACATTGACACTAATTGCACCGCCTGCTACTTTTTACGGTTATCAATATCGCTGCATTGTATCCGGCGGTTGCGCTCCTCCCGATACATCTGTAGCGGCAGACTTCATGCTGGCAACGCCTGCAACAGCTACAGCACAAAACGATACGGTTTGCCAGGGCAATACTGCTACATTGGGCGTAATACCTTCGGGTGGTATTATTGTTAACTGGTATAGTGCGCTAACAGGTGGTAGCTATTTAGGCACGGGCAATACCTTATCGGTGCCGGGTGCATTGACACCAGCTACTTACTATGCCGAGCTGGTAGACAGTAACGTATCCTCTTTCAATTCTGGCGCTACAGTGAGTAATGGCCTTGGCGGTGGTATGTTTGATATGGACATACTACGCAATCTGGTTCTGAATAGCTTTGATGTGTATGTAGATGCAGGCACGTACGACTTTGAAATATACTATCGTCAGGGCACCTGCATAGGCAACCAAAACAACCCTGCCGTATGGACGAAGATAGGAACCTACACAGGCAATACCAGTGCTGCTGGTGGCTATCGCCACTTCGATCTGCCTACATCACTTACGCTGAAAGCAGGGCAGACGTACGCATTCTACATTACGTCTACCACAGCCTATACCGGCGGGCCGGTAAGATATCAAACCGCCTCGGGTGCTACCGGAGATGTTTTCAAACAAACAGGAGACATCATCGTACACACAGGCTATGGTTTAGTGCCCCCATTCTCTGCAACTTATTATCAGCCGCGCATGCTGGTATTCACGGCCAACTTTACAAGGCCTGCATGTACTACTTTACCTCGCACCCCGGTTACACTTACTATTGATACGTTGCCAAGCATTACAATACACCCTGTTGCTACCAGTATGACGGTATGTGAAAATGCAGGCACAGCATCTTGTTTCGTAGCAGCTACGGGCACCAATATATCTTACCAATGGCAGGTAAATACCGGAAGCGGATGGGCAAACATTGCTGCCGGTGGTGTATATAACATTACCGCAGGCAACCTGTCTATCGTAAACCCACCGGCTACTATGAACGGTTATCAATACCGTTGCTTTGCTGCCGGTACATGCGTACCTGCCGATACCTCTAATGCCGTAACACTTACAGTAAATACGGCCCCACTTATTACCACACAACCAGCCAATACAAACATGACCGTATGTGAAGGCGCAGGCACTGCATCTTGTACTACCGTAGCTACAGGCACTGCTATAACCTATCAGTGGCAGGTAAATGCCGGAAGCGGATGGACAAATATTGCTACCGGTGGCGTATATACCATTACAGCAGGCAGTCTTAGTATTGCAAATCCCCCTGTCACAATGAATGGCTACCTGTACCGCAGTTTCGTAACAGGCACCTGTACACCCGCCGATACATCGAATGCTGCAACACTGACCGTAAATACAGCACCTGTCTTTACCGTGCAGCCTGCCAATACAAACATGACCGTATGTGAAGGCGCAGGCACTGCATCCTGTTCAGCAACTGCTACGGGCACCAGTGTATCTTACCAATGGCAGGTAAATTCCGGAAGCGGATGGACAAATATTGCTACCGGAGGCGTATACAACATCACCACGGGCAACTTAAGTATCGTGAACCCACCCGCCGGTATGGATGGCTATCTGTACCGTGCCTATGCCACCGGCACATGCTTGCCTTCAGATACATCAGGCACAGCAACACTGACGGTACGAAGGGCCCCGGTAGTAACAACGCATCCAACGTCGATAACGCGCTGCGAAGGCATCAATGATACGTTTACCGTAGCGGCCACAGGATACAATCTTACCTACCAATGGCAGGTAAATACCGGCACGGGCTGGAACAACGTACCGGCTGCAGGTTATAGCGGGCAAACAACTACTAGCCTTATAGTGCTGGTACCACCAGCATCTTTCAACGGCTATCAGTATCGTTGTGTAGTAACAGGTGGGTGCGCTCCGCCGGCTACATCAAATGCTGCTACGCTCAACATCTTATCACAGCCGGTAATAACCTTCCACCCACTGAACATTACCCGTTGTGAAGGTATCAATGATACTTTTGTAGTTACAGCTACAGGTTATAATCTGTCATACCAATGGCAATACAATGCAGGCTCCGGATGGACGAATGTGCCGGTAGCAGGCTATGCAGGCCACAAAGACGACACATTATATGCGTATGCCCCACCTGTAGCGCTTAATGGTTATCAATACCGTTGCGTGGTTACCGGCGGCTGTGGCGGCACTGCTACTTCAAATGCAGCTACGCTTACGCTTTACGGCAAACCTGCTATTACATCGCAACCTGTAAATACTGCAGTTTGTGTAGGCTCAACGGCATCTTTCACAGTTGGTACAACGGGAACTAACCTTACCTACCAGTGGCGTGTAAACACCGGAAGCGGATGGGCCAATGTATCGAATGGCGGCATCTATTCGGGAGCCACTACCAATACATTAAGTATAACAGGCGCACCGCTTACCAGTGCCGGCAACTATCAATGTATCATATCAGGTACATGTGCGCCACCTACTACTACCAATACGGTTACTCTATGGATATATACAGCCCCCGGCATCACTTCTCAGCCTACCGATAAAATCGTTTGCGTAGGGTCAAATACATCTATAAGCGTGAATGCATCCGCTAATGGCGGCACGCCTATCTCCTATCAATGGGAGGTAGATAATGGTTCTGGCTATACAGCTCTTGCCAATGGCGCACCATATTCCGGTGTTAATACCAATACACTCAACATTACGGCAGCACCTGCGGCACTCGATGGTTACAGGTATCGCTGCGTTGTTTCTACACCTTGCACCCCAAGTGCTACTTCTACGGCAGCACGCTTAACGGTGAAGGGATTGCCAACCATCACGCAGCACCCTGTGCCCAGTACGGTGTGCCCGGGTAGCATCGCCACCTTCAGCGTTGCCGCTACAGGTGCAGGCCTTACTTACCAATGGCAGGTAAATACCGGCAGCGGATGGAGCAACGTACCGGCTACATCGGACTATTCAGGTAACAATTCGCCTACCCTTACCGTTAACGTACAAAAAAGCATGGCAAGCAACCTGCTGCGTTGTATAGTAAGTGGCGATTGTGCACCTCCGGCCATCAGCAACAGTGCATTGCTTACAGCATTGATAACGGTAGATATTAAATGGCACGACCAGTTGGACAGTGTATGTTCAGGTGGTATGACACGTATATCATTAGGTGCCAGCGGCACATCATTGCGCTACCAGTGGCAGGTTAAGAATGCTAATGGCACTTATAGCGATCTGTTACCGATACCTCCTTATTCAGGTATCACAACAGATTCTTTACGCATAGTAGATGCCCCTGATAGCCTTGATGGGAAAATATACCGTTGCAAGGTGTATGAAACCATTGTTTGTAATCAAATAGAATACACGGGCGATATACCCCTACGCGTAACACAGTCTCCTGATATTACACCGGGCGCTTATACCGTTCCATTCTTCAGCAGTGTCAGCTTTAGTGTAACACCTGACGGCACTAAATATCAATGGCAAGAAAATAAGAACGACGGTGCCGGCTTCCGCAACCTGAATGAGAACAGCACATACAGTGGTGTATATACGAATACCTTAACCATAAAACCGGTTTCTTTCCAGATGAGTGGTTATTGGTACCGCTGCCTTATAGATGGCGTGTGTGTAACGCCGATGCTTAGTAAAGCAGGCAGGCTGACTGTAGACCCGGCACTAGCAGTAAGCAATGTTTCTGAAAAGAACGATATCAATATGCAGGTGTATCCAAACCCGCTTTCAGGCACACAGCTTACAGTACGCTTTGACAAAGTATTGAAAGGCGAAACTACCGTAAGGGTACTTGACAAGCTGGGTAAGCTGGTGTACAATAGCAAAATAAACCTGGATGCGCAACACAGCACCGTACTTGAATTGCAGCAGTTAGCTACTGGTATGTATATGTTGCAGGTGGTGAATGAAAATGAAGCGATCAACCAAACGGTACAGTTCGTAAAACAATAACAACTGTAATGTCTCAATAAGAAATGCCCCGATATCGGGGCATTTCTTATTTATGCTCTGTTAATCGCTTGTTAACCGAATGCAAATGACGGGTTAAGGGCCCCTTGCATTTCTTCTTTTATCTGCATCTCAGCCCATATTTGCATCACGAACAACAAACGAATACGCATGAAACTAATGACCTTTATTCTTCTTTCGCTGGTATCAATAGCTGCACATGCACAAAATACCCAGTCTACCGCCACACAACAGGTGGCAGTATCTCTCGGCAATGTGATAGAAATAAAACTGCAGAGCAACAGTATTAGCTTACCTTTCACTACTGTTAACGATTATGCCAATGGCGTAACATCTCCGGAGCAGCAAATACTGGTAAGCTCTAATAAAAACTTCAATGTGCGTGTAAAATCCCGCAAGTCGCGATTTGGCTACGCAGGCAATGAAAAAGACCCTAAAATGCCACTGTCTGTTTTAAAAGTAAAAGTTGCGAGCAATCAAACCAACGGACAAATAAGCAGTGGCCATACTAATTACACTTCACTTTCTACCAGTGGCAAAAATGTAATTACCAATGCTACAGCAGGCGAGAATAAAAACTTTTCAGTAGAATACCAGGCAAAGCCGGGCTTTACATATCCTGCGGGTACTTACTCGGTAGACATTATATACACTGCAACACAAGCTTAAGTTTTATCAACTGATATAAAACAATAAAGGCTCCCGGTAAGGAGCCTTTATTTATTGGTAGAAGAAAATGCTTATTGTTTTATCACCTGCTGTGCCAATACATTAGTACCATCTGCAGCTATAGCTTTCAGCCAGTAAACACCCGGCTGCATGCCCCTCAGCGATATTTCTGCTTTATTAGTAGCACCTATATTTTGTTGCGCTACCATTTGTCCCATGTTGTTGAATACATACAAAGTTGTGCGGTCAGCTGTTTTGTCTTTCCACTCTATAGTTACCTTATCAGTTGCAGGGTTAGGATAGATAGTTGCTGTTGTACGCGTAGGCTTATCTACGCCTGCACCAAAGTAATACTCGTAATAGTAATTAAACTGAAATACTGGCAATTCAGCACCCATAAATGATATGATGCCATTGGCATTTGTTGGCAGGTCATTGCTGTTGTAATGCCAGTCTGATATCATTATACGCATCCAGTCCTGTGAATCCTCGTCCCACTGGCTATAGTAAACACTGTCAGGAAGGCCGTTAGCTCCTACATGCCTTTCTTCAAGGCTTGAATACAGCCATTTAACGCTATCTGTATTCCATTCTTTCGACATATTGTAGGTATAATAGTCTGTGCTACTATAGCCAAAACTATCGGCGTACACACTTTCCCATACGCCACCCGTATATTCCATATACGTGTTGGTCGACAGCTTATTGTTAGCATTGTAAGTGTTGGAATCTTTCCAGTTTACTGCCCATCCTGAACCTGACCACTCATAGCCCATTACCTCGGTATTATTGCCGGCGCCATCATATGTATATGTTGTTTTAAACGCTTCTTCCCAACCTGCTCCTATTTTGTTATATACCACCTCTTCTGCTACTTTATTCTGCGCATTATATGAGTACAAAGTCTTTCCTGTTGTATCCCACACAGAACCGTTCAATTGCAAAGAATAGGTTGTATTCAGCGTTCCGTTGCTATTATAGGTATACCTGTTATCAGCTATCTCTTTCAATGGGCTGCCCGGAGGTGTACTGCTCAAGGTGGTATACGATTGACGCACATTACTGCTGTTGTAAGTAATCTTGCTGCCATCCGTCAGTCCAAAATCAGGACCGTTGAGCCTGTAGTGTGCCGATGAGTCGAACTGCATTTCTGTAGAACCTTCGTATTCGTTATAAAACATATCTGTAAGGTTGAATACAGAACCACGATCTGACGAGTATATATAGTTGGCAGAATCGTTCAACTGCATGGCTGAACCATCAAAGGCATACAATGCCCTTGCCGTTAGTCGTTGCTTGGCGGCAGTGGTTTTGTTGTGTGCTGTTTGCCGCTGCAGGATGTTTTTTGTGGAGGTGCTCCAGTGTTTCTTTACTACACGCTTATAGTCGGGCATGGATTTTTGCTGTGCCGTTGCAGATAAGGTTAGTAATGTCAGGGGAAGTAGTAAAATTGTTTTTTGCATACAGTGGTTTTTAGTATTTCAAAGTAACGACCACCCATGCAACCTATTGTCATACAAAGCCTATTATTTTGTTAAAGCCCTCATAGTTTTTAGCGCGCGGTTAATAAAACCGGGAGTATTATCCTGCGCCAGCGCATCTTCTAATATTACAATGATCTCCTGCTTTATCTCAGGATATATTTTGGCAAGGTTTGACAATACAGTCATTGAGAAGGCTCTAATGGCCACTGCCTCATTCGGATTTATCAACAGGTCAAAACACATATTCATTACATCACCGTGCAGCGGCTCCGGTATATCTACAAATTGCAACTCGCGTATCACTGTTCTTTTTATACCATCAGGCATACCGGGCTGCATAGCCCTTGATATCATTTCGGGCAAGTAAGGCATAATGAGTTCGCGCTGCGTATCGGTAACAGTACCCAAAACCACTGCCACGCGTGGTATCAGTTTAAGCTCCCCATAAAGGAAAAGTTGCATCAGCGGTGCAAAGCGCTCAGCGTCAGCCCCTATCCATTTAGCTATTTTTTCTGCCTGTTTTTTCGATTGCTCTGCCAGTATTTCAGCCAGTATGTCCATACACAAATATTAGTAAATATTTTGTTTCAGATTTTCATTTCAGCCGCCTACATTCGCAGTCCGCAAGAATATACATATGATAGAATATGCCGGCAGCGTAGCTGCAAAACTAAGCCTCAGGAGACAAGATGTGGACGCTGTATTGGCACTGCTGAATGAAGGTGCTACCATTCCTTTCATAGCCCGCTACCGTAAAGATAAAACAGGCGCGCTGGATGAGGTTCAGATTCAAAACATACAGGATGAAGCCAAGTTTCAGAAAGAGTTTTCTGAGCGTAAGGCGTTCATAGAAAAGACCATTACCGAGCAGGATAAAATGACGGAAGCGCTGCAGGCAAAACTAAACAGTGCTACTACCATTGCCGAGCTGGAAGATATATACCTGCCATACAAACCTAAACGCAAAACCAAAGCACAAACAGCACGCGAAAACGGCCTGGAACCGCTTGCCAATATGCTGTGGGAGCAAACGAATATAGACCCGCTGGCAGAAGCTGCTGCTTTTGTAACAGAAACAGTAAAAACACCGGAAGATGCCCTGCAAGGCGCGCGCGATATCATTGCTGAAACAGTGAATGAAGATGCACAGGTACGTGCCAAGATGCGTAAGCTATTTGAAGACAGCGCTACAGTGCAAAGCAAGGTGCTGGCCGATAAAGAAGCAGAAGGTGTGAAGTATAAAGACTACTACGACTTTAGCGAGCCGGTTAGCAAAATACCATCACACCGTATGCTGGCAGTAATGCGTGGCTTTATGGAAGGTGTGCTGCGCATGGTGATAGCACCGGTGGAAGAAGATGCACTGGCAATGATAGAAAAGATGTTTGTGAAAGGCAGCAACGAATCTACCACCCATGTAAAGAAAGCTATCAAAGATGCTTACCGCAGGCTGCTGCAACCCAGCCTTGAAAGCGAATTCCGCATGGCACTGAAAACAAAGGCCGATGAAGAAGCCATCAATGTGTTTGCGGAAAACCTGCGCCAGTTATTGTTAAGTTCTCCATTGGGCGGCAAGCGCCTGCTGGCCATAGACCCGGGTTATCGTACAGGTTGCAAAATAGTTTGCCTGGATGATAAAGGCATGCTGCAAAAAACAGACCTGATATATATACATGAGCCCGGCAAACTGATGTCTGCAGAGCATACTATACGCTCACTGGTGCAGCAATACAAAACAGAATGTATAGCTGTAGGCGATGGCACCGCAGGCCGTGAAACAGAACAGTTCATTAAGAAACTAAACCTTAGCTTGCCTATCTTCTTAGTGAATGAAGATGGTGCATCTATCTATTCAGCATCTGAAACAGCACGGCAGGAATTTCCAGAGCAAGATGTAACAGTACGTGGTGCAGTAAGCATTGGCCGCAGGCTGATGGACCCGCTGGCAGAGCTTGTGAAGATAGACCCCAAGAGCATAGGCGTAGGCCAATATCAGCACGATGTAAACCAGGTACGCCTGAAAGAACGCCTTGACCAAACCGTAGTAAGCTGCGTGAACCTGGTGGGTGTAAACCTGAATACAGCCAGCAAACACCTGCTAAGCTACGTGAGTGGCATCGGCCCTTCTATAGCGGAAAACATCGTTCAATATCGTAGTGAGATCGGCGGCTTTACATCGCGTAAGCAACTGCTGAAAGTACCACGCCTGGGTAGCAAGGCCTTCGAGCAATGTGCCGGCTTCCTGCGCATCAAAAATGGAGAAGACCCGCTGGATGCCAGCGCGGTACACCCCGAAGCTTATAGCGTAGTAGCTAAAATGGCTACAGACCTGGGCCTTGATATAGCTAAACTGATAGGCAATGAAGAAGCCGTGAAGCAACTGGACACTAAGAAATACATCAGCGAAACTGTTGGTGAGCATACCATAAAAGACATACTGAACGAACTGAAAAAACCGGGCCTCGACCCGCGTAGCGAAGCGCAGGTATTCGAGTTTGCTAATATCTACAGTATAGAAGATGTAACGGTTGGCATGGTAGTGCCGGGGGTGGTTACCAACCTTACACGCTTTGGCGCCTTTGTAGATATAGGTGTGAAACAAGACGGGCTGGTACACGTTTCTGAAATATCGCACAACTACATTACCGACCCTGGCGAAGCACTGAAGCTGAATGATAAGGTGAATGTAAAAGTGCTGGAAGTAGATATGGGCCGTAAACGCATCGCGCTATCCATCAAGCAAACACTGGAAGCCCCTGCACGCCGCGACCGGCCACAGCAGCACAAACGCCAGGAGCAGAGCCGCGAAAAAGACACATCGAACATGAATATGAACGATGCCCTGAGCCTGCTGAAAAAGAAGTTTGGTAAATAAATCTAAAAAATAAACCCCGGCAACTACCGGGGTTTATTTTTTTTTATAGATAGCTGAGCCACCATTTCTTATGTGTCATCTTCACCTGCATAAACCAACGACATGGCAGGTACAGCAATGCTATTATCAGCATCCAGTACAGGTACACACCCACTAATGAATAACCCCAGTTAGGCTTCGTGTCTAATGCCTCTCCATTGCCTGTAAAGTAATGCGATGGTACATCATATACCCACACGCCTATCATCATAGATAGCAGGTGTATCAGGTAGATGTGCAAAATATAATAGAACATCGGCACACGCCCATACACTGTAAAGAAATTGCCTACCTTATTGCGCATTTTTTCCAACAGTGGCAATAACGCAATGGCCGGTCCTATCGTCATCAACAGGTATAGCAATGACGGCGGATATTTAGTAACATTTATGAACGATAACACCGTACGGTGCCAGCTACCCTGGTTGCTCCACAAAGCACTATCGCCGTAGATATTTGTAAACCGCAGTACAATAAATAATGCTATCGCCGATAGGCCAATGCGGTATAGCCATTTATCTCTTTGCCCTTCCTCCATCTGCATAATGCCCCCAAAACAGTAGCCTGCCGCCATTACTGCTATCCATGGCACCAATGGGTATAGTACAAACATGTTCACGTTACCAAACAGATGTATGTTGCCAAATTCATGAAACACATTCCACCAGGGGCCGTAGTCGCCAAAATTTGCAGCATGTACACCATCAAAAGCATTATGCAGGAAAATGATGCTGAGCGCAATAACCAATATCAGCTTGCGAGGCAGGAATATCAAGCCGGAAAGGAATATCATACTCCACCCGATAGCCCATATCACTTGTACAAATAGCTGCGTATAATCAACATTGAATACCCACCCGAACCGCACAATAGTAAACTCCAGTATGATGAGCCATATACCACGAGATAATAAGAATCCTGCCTGCTGCCTGGTGGTCTTCCCTTTTTGCATGGAAAGAAATGCACTGGTACCGGAAAGGAATACGAATATCGGTGCGCAGAAGTGCGTTATCCAACGTGTCAGGAACATGGCCGTGCTGGCATGCTCGAGGTCGGTAGGATTATGTGTAAAGTTGGTAAAATAATCGCGCGTATGGTCCAGCGCCATTATGACCATCACTATACCGCGAAGAATATCTATCGAAACGATACGTTTTGACTGTGCAGGGATCATGTGTAAAGATTGGCTCAAACTTACGCCAATTCCTGCATCGTGCTATTGTTTTTACTTCAAATATATGTAAGCCGCCACCTGCACCAATATGCCCAGCACATAGCCCAGCCATATCTCTGAAGGCTTGTGTGCCCCCAAAGCCAGTCTTGCTGTACCTATAATGCCCGCCGCTATTATAGAAAGAAAAAATGGCAGCAGCATATTCACAGGGCTTATCATCATCAGTACTATCATCAGCCCCAGTACATTACCCGCTGCACTGGTATGCATGCTTACCTTGAAGAAAATATTAATAAGGAACAACAGGATAACACCCCAGAAGGTACCCAGCAACATCGTGCGTAGTACAAATGGGGTTTCCAGGTTCTTAAATACATTATAGGCCCAGAAGTAAAATATCATAGTGCCTATCAGCGGTATGATGCGGTCTTTAGGGTCGTGCATGTAAATGCTCTGTATAAACCCCAGGCCCTTCAGCAGCGCTACCGTAAGCAATGGAAATGCGATGGTATTAATGGCTACGATCACCAGCCACTTGCCAAGGTTTTCCTGCGGCACACCTGCAAAGCTGGTAGGCGAAAGCCTGTACAGTATCAACACAAGCAATGTAGGCATAAATACCGGGTGAAATATAAATGACAATACATGGGCAAATGCCCGCACAACGGGCGATTTAGTACCCGGCCTGTCTGCTGCTTCTATCTTTTTTATTTCACTCATAGTATTAATCTAAAATTGGCGACAACCATTTTTTCATTTCTTCTATATCCATTCCCTTGCGCTTTGCATAGTCTACCAGCTGGTCTTCCTGTATCTTGTTGATACCGAAATAAGAGCTTTGCGGATGGCTGAAATACCAACCGCATACCGATGCAGCCGGGTACATAGCCAGCGATTCCGTCAGCTGTATGCCTGCATGCTCTGTAGCTTTCAGCAGGTCGAACAGTTTATACTTCTCCGTATGGTCGGGACAAGCGGGGTAACCCGGCGCCGGGCGAATACCCTGGTAGGTTTCTTTTACCAGTTCTTCATTCGTCAATGCTTCATCCTTCACATAGCCCCAAAACTCCTTACGTGTGCGCTTATGCAATACTTCTGCAAATGCTTCTGCCAGCCTATCGGTCATTGCCTGCAGCATTATCTTGTTATAATCATCGTGCTGTTCTGCAAAGCGTTGCAGGTGTGGCTCTATGCCGTGTATGCTCACTGCAAATGCACCTACATAGTCATCTTTTACAGGGCTCACAAAATCAGACAAAGAGAAATGCGGCTGACCTGCAGCTTTCTTCTGTTGCTGGCGCAATGATTCAAGCGTATGTAGTTCTTTACCGTCTTGGGAAACTACTATGGTATCGGGTGCTGTTTTCTTTGCATTCCAAAAGCCTACCACGCCTTTAGCTGTCAGCCATTTTTCTGCAATGATCTTGTCCAGCAGTGCATTTGCATCATTAAATAGCTTGGTAGCTTCTGCACCTACATTTGCATCTTTCAGTATGTCGGGGTATTTGCCGCGCATTTCCCATGCTATGAAGAATGGCCCCCAGTCTATATACTGGCGTATTTCTGAAATATCGTAATCCTCAAAGGCTTTGATACCGGTGAAGGTCGGCACAGGTGGTTCATAACTATCCCAATCAATAGCCACAGGGTTCTTTTGCGCTTCTGCAAACGGCACATATTCTTTTACCGTGCGCTTACTGGCAAAATCAGCGCGCAGCTTTACATATTCTGTCTGTATACCACCCAGGAAACCATCCTTTTGCTCATTACTCAACAGGCTACCTGCTACCGTTACACTACGACTGGCATCCAGCACATACACTACCCCGTTATCATACTCCGGCGCTATTTTCACAGCCGTGTGCGTGCGCGATGTCGTGGCGCCACCTATCAGCAATGGCTGCTTCATTCCCCTGCGCTTCATTTCTTTTGCCACATGCACCATCTCATCCAGCGATGGGGTTATCAAACCACTAAGGCCTATGATGTCTACATTCTCTTTCTGTGCTGTGTCCAGTATCTTATCTGCCGGCACCATCACACCCAGGTCTATAATATCATAACCATTACAACCCAGCACCACACCTACTATATTCTTACCTATATCATGCACATCGCCCTTTACGGTAGCCATCAGTATTTTGGCGGCACTACCCTGCTGTGCATTGGGGTTGTTCTTTTTCTCTTCTTCAATATAGGGGGTCAGCCATGCCACACTTTTCTTCATCACGCGCGCACTCTTCACCACTTGTGGTAAAAACATTTTACCGCTGCCAAACAGGTCGCCCACTACGTTCATACCATCCATCAGCGGGCCTTCTATCACTTCCAGCGGCCTGCTGTATTTCAATCTTGCTTCTTCCGTATCTGTATCTATATAGTCGGTAATACCGTTTACCAGTGCATGCGAAAGGCGTTGTTCTACACTCAGGCTGCGCCATGCATCATCTTTCTTCTCTACTTTATCTTTAGCCTTTACGGTTTCTGCAAATGTTACTAATCGCTCTGTAGCATCCGGCCTTTTGTTAAGCACTACATCCTCACACAGTTCACGCAATTGTGGTTCTATCTGGTCATATACTACCAACTGGCCTGCATTTACAATACCCATATCCATGCCTGCTTTAATAGCATGATATAGGAACACACTATGTATAGCCTCGCGCACTACATCATTACCACGGAAGGAAAACGATACGTTACTTACACCACCACTCACTTTGGTAAGCGGCATCTTTTGTTTGATAATGCGGGTAGCTTCAATAAAATCTACTGCATAGTTATTATGCTCTTCTATACCTGTTGCTACTGCAAATATGTTGGGGTCGAAAATAATATCCTGCGGTTTGAAGCCAACCTGCTCTGTCAATATTTTATACGCACGCTCGCATATATCCACGCGGCGCTGCAAGGTATCTGCCTGGCCTTGTTCATCAAATGCCATCACAATGACAGATGCACCAAAGCTTTTGCAGATGATAGCTTGTTCTATAAACTTCTCTTCTCCCTCTTTCATGGAGATAGAGTTAACAATGCATTTACCTTGTATGCATTTCAATCCTGCCAGTATGATGGAAAACTTAGAAGAATCGAGCATGATGGGGATACGTGCTATATCCGGCTCACTCTGCAGCAGGTTCACAAAGGTAGTCATAGCCTTTTCACCATCCAGCAGCGCATCATCCATATTGATGTCCAGTATCTGGGCACCATTTTCCACCTGTTGCCTGGCTACAGACAGGGCTTCTTCATATTGATTCTCCCTTATCAGACGAGCAAACTTCTTCGACCCTGTAACATTGGTACGTTCGCCTACGTTTACAAAGTTGGTTTCCGGCCTTACCACAAGTGGCTCCAGCCCGCTCAGTCTTAAAAACGGCCTTATTTCAGACATCTATGTGTATATATTATTCAAAAAGAGAGTGCAAAGGTAGAAACTACCTAAGACATTACCATTATTTAAAGGGTTACCTATAAAAAAGCTACTATATTATTTAGGAATATTATTTAAGATTCCTGACCCGGAACCATAAGAGTAAAGTCTTGTGCATGGATATCGGGTTTTATAGCTGAGAATATCTATAAGTTCATACACAGTAAAAAAATAAGGATAGAATAAAATTCCATACTTTGTTGCAAATATTTTGCAACATGAAGATATATTTTATTTTTATTCTGATTCTCTGTTATAATTCGGCTTTTAGTCAATTGGTTTATAAAACACCCCTTATATCTAAATCATCAGATGCGACAATTCAAAATCTTAAAAATGCAGGTATATCGGTAATTTTCTTTAAAGATGGAGACTTTGCTTATGGTTATGAAGGATTTGATAATTATGGTAAATTCTATGCTTTTTTTGAAATATATAATAACCAAGTAAAAAGAGTGACATATTATTGTGAAGATCCCGTACAATCAACAAAAAGATTTCAAGATATTTATAAAACACTTACCAGAGAGGATATGAAAAAATTGAGAACGGAGTTTGGAGAATACATAAGTAATTATGGTCAAAATCATATGGAATTATATACATACAGTAGCACATATTATTCCGGTAAAGCCAAATACTCTTATACTAATAATTATAGTGCAAAGAATAAAAGTTGGTTATTTACGTTTCAAATTTTGGATTAATTCATTGGTGAAAATTCGTTTTTAGCAAAACACAATTTTCATGAAATACACTTTATCTACCTTATCTTATTTCATTTTTTTTGTGATAGACAAAAAAAAATGAAATAATACCTACCCCCGTAAACTATCAGCCATTTACCATATCCATAAACTGGTCTTCGGTAAGAATGGCCACCGTGCCCAGCTTCTTGGCCTTTTCCAGCTTGCTGCCGGCATCCTCACCCACCACCAGGTAGTTTAGCTTGCTGCTTACGCCACCCAGTATGCTGCCTCCTTTCTCTTCCACCATAGCCTCGGCTTCACTACGCTTAAACTTGGTAAGTGTGCCCGTAAACAGGAAGGTCTTGCCCGATAGCTCACCGGTTGTTTCCGGTTTATTCTTATGATGATTGGCAAGGTTTACACCCGCTTTTTCCAACGTATCTATTGTATCCCTGTTTTCATGCGCATGAAAAAAATGCGCTACTGATGCTGCCACTTTAGGGCCTACATCTTCCAGCGATACCAGTTTCTCTTCATCCCAATCATATAGTTCCCGTATATGGCTTACTGCGTTGGCCAGTGTCTTGGCCATCGTTTCACCTACGTGGCGTATCCCCAATCCATATATTACACGGTTCAGGCTTTGCTTCTTCGAGTTCTCTATAGCTGTTTGCAGGTTGGTTACGGATTTCTCTCCAAAGCCATCCAGTTGCCTCACCTTATCCCATTCTATATTGTATATGCCGGGTATATCTTTCAATAAACCCAGTTCATAAAACTTCTGCACGTTGGCACCACCCAGGTTACGGATATCCATCGCATCCTTGCTGGCAAAGTGTATGATGCGCTCTACCACCTGCGCCGGGCAGCTGATATTGATACAACGCCATACCGCTTCTTCTTCAGGTTTTTCAAGAGTCTCGCCACACACAGGGCAGGTGGTAGGGAATACTATAGCCTGCTCATCGCCGGTACGCAGTTCTGCCAATGGCTTTACAATATAGGGTATCACATCACCGGCACGCTCTACAAGTACAGTATCACCTATATGCAGGTCTTTCTCGCGCACCACATCTTCATTAAAGAGCGATATGGATGTAACTGTTACGCCCCCTATAGGCACGGGTTCTATCTTAGCTACTGGTGTTACCGAGCCGGTACGCCCTACCTGGAATTCTACTTTCAACAGCTTGCTGGTAGCCTGCCTTGCTTTGAATTTATAAGCCACAGCCCAGCGTGGATGGTGGGCAGTCATACCCATCTGCTCCTGCATATCAAAGCTGTTCACTTTTATTACAAGCCCATCCACTTCATAAGGCAGGTCGTCCCTGCGTGCTTCAAAGGCTTCGCAGAAAGCTATTACATCATCTATATTATTGAAACGCTGCATTTCCTTCACCGGCGTAGGAAAGCCCAATTGATATAACCAGTTCAGCGAATCGTAGTGCGTATGCATTTGCTTTGGCACATCCTTACCACGTTGTTGTGTATAGTAGCTGATGTGGTACAGTATGGCTGATAACTTGCGCTTGCCTACTTCCTTAGGGTCTAATATGCGCAGTGTACCGGATGCAGCATTTCTCGGGTTAGCCAATGGCGAAAGGCCATCTGTCGCTCGCTGCCTGTTATATTCTGCAAACACCTCTTTATGTATCACTACTTCACCACGTATCTCTACCTGGTCCAGTCCTGCTTTTTCAAAGGCAGCCGCCAGTGGTATAGAGCGTATCTGTTTTATATTGATGGTTACATCCTCACCCATCACGCCATCACCGCGTGTAGCGCCACGCACCAGCTTTCCATTTTCATAGATAACCGATACACTGGCACCATCATACTTGGGCTCTACACAGTATTCTATCACATCGGTTTTTGCCAGCTCTTTGCAGCGCCTGTCCCAGTCGCGCAGGTCGTCAGCATTGTATGTATTATCGAGGCTCAGCATAGGTACCAGGTGGCTTACGGAAGGGAACTTCTCGCTAAGCCCTATGGCTACACGCTGTGTGGGGGAATCAGCAGTTACTTGCTCGGGGTATTTTTCCTCCAGCTGTTTCAGCTTTTTGAAGAGGGTATCGTATTCAACATCGGCCAGTACCGGCTCGCTTTGCACATAATATTTCCAGTCGGCATAATTGATAACCTCACGCAGTTGTTCTATTTCCTTTTCTGCGTTGGCACCATCGCTGCTTAATAGCGATTTTGCCTGCTGGTACAATCGTTGTTCGTCTGCTGTTGTGTACATACAACAAAGAAACGTCGCAGAAGGCTATTTATCCAACTAAATTTTCAAACTCGCCTGCACCCTGCCTTATCAGTTCGGGCGTATTGGTAGTGCAATCTATTACGGTGGAAGGGATAACACCGCCAATGCCGCCATCTATCACAGCATCTACCTGGTCTTCAAATATTTCGTGTATCACTAGTGGGTCCGTATAATATTCTACTTCCTCATCCATTGGCAGCGATACACTCATAATGGGGTTACCCAGTTCTGCTATCAGTGTTTGGGTTATATTATGATTGGGTACACGTATACCTACGGTGTCTTTCTTGGTCTTCAGCATTTTTGGCACCAACTTGCTGGCTTCCAGTATAAAAGTGTATGGCCCCGGCAATGCCGCCTTCAGCAGGCGAAACACCGGTGTATCTATACTTTTGGCATAATCGCTGATGTGGCTCAGGTCAGAACATACAAAAGAGAACTGCGCTTTCTTGGGGTCTATTTTTTTAATGCGGCAAATGCGCGCTATCGCTTCTGTATTATAAATATCGCAACCCAGGCCATAAATGGTATCCGTAGGATAAATGATGACACCTCCCTTTTTCAGTATTTCTACCGCGGTCTTTATATTTCTCGGCTGCGGATTATCGGGGTGAATATGTAACAGCATAAATAAATCCCTTTCCTGTAAATATAAGGGGTTTTGCCTTTACAAAAAGCTGCGTACTGCCTTCATGGCGGCTTCCAGCCTTTCAGTTTCATCGCCTCTTATGTCCACCCAGGGCACACCGCTATGCTGCACAATATCATGATATTGATTATAAAAATACCGGCGTTCATCCGGCAGCGGGTGTTCGCGCAGGGGGTCGTCCTGCCATATTACATCTATATATGTAAGCAGGTATATATCATACGTTCTATGTGCTATCTGTTCTAATATATGAGGGTGGCACCTGCCATATTTGGCTTCGCTCCATACTTTCAGCACATACAGGTCGGTATCGCATACCAGGTAGTTATTAGCTTGTTGCATCAATGCTTCTTCGCTTGCCAGCTGGCCTTCTGCTATTTTCAGCAGGTCGTCTTCTTCATAGTCACGTCCCAGTGTTTCCAGGTAGCCCCGGGCATACTCAGGCACCCACACCGTACCCAACTCCTTAGCCAGTGCTTCGCTCAGCGTGCTTTTCCCTGTCGATTCCGGGCCTATCACTACTATTTTCTTAATGTTATTCAACCGGGTTCTTTACAGTTTTTTGTTTACGTTTCAGCAGCCATTGCTGCCCTTTATATGCCAGGAAAGAAGAACCTGCACCTACTATAGCGCCTGCCAATACATCACTGGGATAATGCATACCCAGATGCATGCGGGAATAACCCACTGCACCCGCCCACAGGTAGGCAGGTGCTATCACATACCATTTAGGATATTGCAAACTTACAGAAGTAGCTGTTGCAAAGGCCAGGCTGGTATGCCCCGAAGGGAAGGACGGGTCTGTATCGTAATGGTAGGGCACAATATCCGGGTAGCTCTCATAGGGGCGTTTCCGGTCGATGCCATATTTCAGCCCGTAGCCAATAATGGTGGCCGTGCCCAGTGCAGCTACCGTTTGCCAGCCATTGTGCCGCCATTGCTGTTTATCACCTATATAACCGTACAGCAGCATACCGGCAGGTATGGCAAATGATACAGGGTAGGCCGACTGTGTAATGCCATTCATAGCACCATCCAGTGAAGTGTTGCGACCCACATGCACAGAACGCAGCCAGTTGATGTCTGTATTTTGCGCATGCAGTGTATTACTGCATATCAACAGGGTTATTAAGCAGCAGCGTGTTGCAAACGATATAATTTTCTCCATCGTATATAGCCGAAGATAGCAACTATAAAAAGAAATAAAGTAAGGCAGGCGGTGAACGGTATGCCTTTGTGTATCTGTAAGGGTATGGCTATTGCGTTCGATATATTTAGCAATATCCAGTTCTCAACCTTATGTTTTGCCAGCAGCCACATACCAGCCCATGCGGTAGATGCTACTACGGCATCCCATACCGGCACGTCTGAATCTGTAAAGGTGCTGAGTGTTGTATATAGTATCACCCAGCCTATTACTACGATGCCGGCAGTTATCATCCAGTCTTTCCTGCTGTTTACAGATATGGCGGCATCTTCATTGTCCCGCTTCTTGTACCACAGCACCCAGCCATATATGCTCATCACCAGGTAATAAACGTTCAGCAAGGCTTCTGCATATAATCCCACTGAAGGCTTTGCCATCAGGTATATAAATACGATAGTACTGATAATACCCGTAGGGTACAGCCACACATGGTTCCTGTTGGCCAATACTACGCTGATCATGCCGAATATCACGCCCACTGCTTCGGGCCAGGTAGTATGTAATATTTGTGTTGTAAACTGGCTATAAAACTCCTGTATGCTCATCCGGCTGTAAAAATACACTGGCAGCCAACACTACCCAAGCGCTAACATGACAATCATTGGCACGGTTTTTCGGCAGCCTTTATATACTTTAAAAAAATCATGCACATATGAGGAAACTAATTTTACTCTTTATACTGGCTGTATTTGCTTATAATACCCACGCGCAAATGACCACCCGCATCGTGCGCGATTCCCTTTTCATTCCATGGGAAATGATATACGGGCCTGATAACCACATATGGTTCACACAAAAAAACGGCTATATCTGTCGCCTCAATCCCGATACACGGAAGATCGACACACTGTATCAGGAAACCAATACCGTCATTCATAGTGAGGGTGGCATGTTGGGTATGGCATTGCACCCGCAATTCCCAACTACACCGCATGTATTTGTAGCTTACAACTACATGGATGGTACCACATACAAAGAGCGTGTCGTAAAATATGAATACAACGGCACTGTGCTGAATAATCCGCAAACGATACTCGATGATATAAATGCCAGCAACATACACAATGGCTGCCGCCTGCTTACCGATGCCAACTACCTGTATATAACTACAGGTGATGCTTCAGCAACTTCTAATTCACAAGATGTGAACAGCATTAATGGTAAAACGCTCCGCATCACCTTTGATGGCAGCATACCTGGAGATAACCCGATAGCCGGCAACCCTGCATGGAGCTGGGGCCACCGCAATGCACAAGGCATGGTAATGGTGAATGGTAAAATATTCCAGTCGGAACATGGTGATAACAGCGATGATGAAATAAACCTGCTGGAAAAAGGCCGCAACTATGGATGGCCTAATGTAAAGGGTTATTGCGACCAGCCCACTGAAGCTACTTTCTGTACAGACTCAAACGTAAGGGAACCTTTAAGGGCGTGGACACCTACGTTAGCTGTATGTGGTATCGACTATTACAATCAGCAACCCATGTTTCCTGCATTTCAGAATTCTATTATCATGACTACGCTTAAGGATAGCAAACTGTATCAGCTAAAATTGAATACCGCAATGGATACCATTACATCTGCTACCGTTATCAGCGGCGTTAGCTTCGGCAGACTGCGTGATGTTTGCATCTCTCCGCAAGGCAAAATTTATATCTCTACCAGTAATTCCAATGCCAGCGGTAGCACCCGTACGGATAAAATAATAGAGTTGTACGACCCTTCTTCTGTTAGCATTAGTAATACACCAGCGAATACAGACATTAATATTTATCCAAATCCGGCAAAAGACGAACTGTTTTTACATCTTGGGAAAGCAAGCTTCAAACAAAATTTAAAATATCATATATATAATATTACAGGCCAGGTGGTAGCCGCTGGCAATATGCCTCAGCCGCTTACAGGCGTGCGCATACAGCATATACCGGTGGGTTTGTACCAGTTGGTAGTAATAGATGGCAATAATATCTTAACACGCCAAAAGGTTGTAAAAGAATAATATCTGCTTTCATTTTTGGAAAGTTCAGGATTAATTCTATTTTTGCAATCCCAATTACGGGTTGGTGCGGTAGCTCAGTCGGTAGAGCAAAGGACTGAAAATCCTTGTGTCGCCGGTTCGATCCCGGCCCACACCACCACCAAAAGAAAAGCAGTTATGATTCATCATAACTGCTTTTTACTTTCTGCTATTCCCAATTTACATCTCCATTCTGATTGTATTCCCGGTTTGCTACTGTGTCGCAAATCGTTAAAAGTCTTCCAGTTTCAGAGTTGTACCACTCTATGTTTCAATACGAGGCCACTTCCATGCATAACGGATAATCAGCCCAAGAAGAACAACCTCTATAATAGCGCCCAATACCATGTGTACCCAAGCCACTCCTGCTAGATTAAACAACATAAGGGGGATATTCACTACTGCAATAATGATGTTCGTTAGACGATTTACTCTGGCAGGCAGTGCAACAGATAGAAAAATCATCAGGGCAGGAATTGTCACAACAACGAGTGCTGCGGTAATAAATCCTTGCGTGATATCAAATACAAACACTTTCTCCTTCAGGATGTCTTCTATCATGCCCGGCATATATAAGTGGAAATAGTCAATATAGATAATGAGAAACATTAAGCTCGCCCACAGTGCAGCAAGCTTAAGTTTCACATTCACTTTGATGTCTTCAAATGAGGTTTGTGTATTCATAAGTTGTTAATTGAAATTGTATCCGAAATGTAGCCCCGGTTCTGGTGTCCATTTGGGCCACTTGTCATCTTTTTCTTTAAATCCTGCAGGCATTTCAGTGTAATAAGGGCGACCGGCAATACCTACTGACGGTTCTATGAAGAATCTATCCTTCAAGAGTTTAATGTGATAGCCAACTCGATTCGTATTGAATATGATGAACCCATTATCCAACTTATCACCGTTTTCTTTCTTAAATGTTTGCCACATAGGCATTACGTGTACCGCTACATAAAGACCTTTCCACAGATACCTTTGATAGGCCAGGCCAATTCCATATTCACGTATATAGCCTGAAAATTTCTCCTCAGGTTTTCCGTATGACTTATTGTAAAACGGGTTGATACCAAGAGGCCAGGCATGTTTCCAGGTTATTAGTTCAAGAGAAACAACATCTTTTCCGGTGATGCGATAACCTATATTGAGCTGACCAAAACCCGGTGGATTGGTGGATGAAAAATTACCCAATAAAAACAAAGTGCTACCTACGAAACACTTTTTGTAAGTGCTGTCCGTTTTTGCATATTGTGCTTTTAGGTGTAGCGTACTTGTCATCATTAAGATGACACCAATCAATAAAATTTGCTTTTGCACTTCTTTACTTATTTATGTTAAACGATGCTGCAAAAGTAGATTGGGGGAATGCCGCAACACGTTCACTTAAGTTAAGAAATGCGTTGTAGCACTATTTTTTAAGAATGAATGGTATAGATACTAAAATTTAAAACCAAAATGAAGCAATGGCTGAATAAAGTAGTTTGACAAATATACTTCTAATTTTTTAAATGTATACTTCACATTACTACTCATAGTCAACTAGCTACACCCGATGGCAGGTTCGAAAAATATGCGGTTTTTAAAGAACTTAAACTGGTAACCAACATGGAAGTTCAGATATAAGGTGTACCCATTCCCAATCTTCTTTTTATTCTCATCCATATACTTTTCAAAAGCATTCAATGCATAAACGGATGTATAGGCCCCTTTCCACCAAAAGCGCTGGTATCCTGCTGTAGGTGCAAGTATGCGTGCATGCCCGGGATAGTTTAATCCCGGTCCGTCAAATGATGGACCGAAAGGGATACCTAATGGCCAGGCATAAATAGATCTTTTGAATTCAAAGGAAACAACATCTTTGGGTGTTATCCTATATCCAAAGTTAAATTGAACATATTCAGGCGGATTTTTATCATTAGGAATAAAATTCCCTAATACATACAATGAACTCCCGATATAAAATCTTTTGAAGTTGCTGTCTTGTCTGGCATTTTGTGCTTTCAGGTGGAACGTGCTTATCATCAATAAGACAATACCAATCAAGAAAAAATCCTTTCGCATATCCATTCATTTGTTTTAATGATATGCAAAAGTAGATGGGCGAGATGCCACAGGTTCTTCACTTAAGTTAAGAAATGAACCTTCCCCTTTATTTTTTTTGTGTAATCCTTGCCCTCAGCCTGCTTAATGATTCGGGTTTGATACCTAAATAACTCGCTAATTGATATTGTGGCACACGTTGGATAAGGTCCGGCCTTTTTTCAATCAAGTTCATGTAGCGTTGTTCTGGTGAAGAAGTTTTAAACGCATCAAAGTCTATCCGTTGTTTAGCTAAAAGTTCCTCGGATAATATTTTGCACATGGCATCAAACTTTGGAAACTTACTGTTTACTTCTACTTCCATATCAGAATTGGAAACCGTAAGTATCGTATCTTCTACACAACTTATATAATATTCAGATGGCGTTTTGCTTATTACACAAGGTGGGGTCAAAGCATCCATTTCCGTATAGAAAGCGGTAGTTTTTTCTTCACTATCTACCACATAATATGTGCGGATGCAACCTTGCAGAACAAAGTAGCTGTCTTTCGATTTTTGCCCTTCTTTCAGCAATATGGTCCCTTTCTTAACAGAGCGGAATATATCTAACGATAGTATGGCGTTCTTCTCATCATCTGTAAGCGAAATGTATTTTGATATAAAGTCAAATAGTAGATCTTGCATTGTTCATTTGTTGTTACTGTGGTCTGTTACGTCGCCACCACTTACTGTTAACACAAATATAACTCAATAACCTTTTTATCATCTCATACCATCAGCCCTAAAGGATTCAAAAGTGTGTTACAGTTGCCTTCGCGCGGTTAGGGTTCAATTAGTCATATTTAAACAACCTTTTAAAGACTGAAAATCCTTGTGTCGCTGGTTCGATCCCTAAACATCACCACAGGAAAGAACTTTAAAGCCAATACAGTAAAGGCCCTAAGAATTCCCCTTTTATAAAGTTGGCCATTCACCATTTTACACCCACCTATTTATTTTTCCTAAGAACTCGCCAGAGGAAATAGCCGGGATTTTCTTTTACTTTTTCTTGGTAGTCTTTGTAGTCCTTATAACCTTTCCCAATTGCAGTGGCGGTAGCCAGAAGACTTGCTCCTGATGTCTGAATGCTTCCAGCCAATCCGCCGAGAGCAAGCAACGCGTTTAATCGCATTTGACTTTGCAAGTGAGAGATTTTCTGTTTTATTTTTTGTCCCTGCACTTCATTTAATTCATGAAAAATATTCTCTGTTTTTAGCCTAATTAAATTTTCATCAGTTAATGTTCTTAATTCTCGAAATTGCTTTTCAAGTTCAAGTCTAAATGTAGTAAAAACATCTGCTTCGCCTTCTCTTACTTCCATAAGCCGGGTTATGTCAATATCATCCAGAAAAGGCAGCTCAATGTTCAGAATCTGATTGGCTGTATAAGTTTGGATATTGTCTTTAACATCGAAGCTCTGAGACATTAAATTAGCAGTAAACTCATTGCTGCATAAATATGTAGAGTTCAAATTAGATGCGATTACATTTTCAACATACACACGGTCAAAGAATGCCCTAGCAGAACGGTTTATGGACTGCAAAACCCAAGCGTTAAATTCATCCGCTTGAGGCGGGGTATCAGGTAGCCATTGCCTAAATTCTGCCCGCCCTGTTTCTTTGTCATATTTTCCAAATTCTACTTGCATTAAATGATAAATCGAGCTTTGAGAGAAATCGCTCCCTTTGAAATCAACAACTATCCCTCTACAAGGGTATAGGTCATTCTCCATTACTTGCCATCCTCCGGCAGGCAGTTTCTCCATTGAACGCACAAGCGCATTCATTCTAAAAAATCTCAATAGCTCCTCTGGTAAAATATCGTCATAATAATCTTCCGGCATTGTGAAAGGAACATCTTTAGGTCCTTCGAAGTGATAATTTAGTGGAAAAACTTTGACGTAGTTGTTCACCACCATTGGGGTCAACTTTTTAAGAAAATTGGCCGCCTGTGCCACACGTTTTTTATCTATTCCATTTTGTTCAAATCCTAAATAGGCACCAAGCACATTAGTCATCTCACTTGGGCTATTAGTGAGTATAAAAAGGGGGTCGTTTATAATATGCTGCTCAATGTACAAAGCTGTTTGTATGAGCATTTTTATCGCCGTTGTTCTCGCTGATGAAAACACTTTTAATGTTGAAGGATTTTGTTGAACCTCTGCAACTAATTCAGTGTAGTTATCAATACAATGTTGTCTATAGTTTTGAAGTTCTTTTTCGAGCTGGCCAATTGATACATTCTTAAAATCATCGGCAAGGTGGCTTTCGTTAAAAAGAATGCTATCGCATAAAAAATTGTAAACAACGCTACCCATAAACGTATTAAGTTTGTATGTAAATTTATTGGATTAATTCTATTGGGAAAAACCGGCAGAAACCATATTAGTGCTTTTTGTAGGAACAAGTAGCACGCCCGCGAGGCGCGTCTACTACTGCTACTACAAATAGTTTGTCGAGTCCATTTCCCCTCCTTCTACTTACCACTTAGCAACCCGCCTGCCAGTGGGCTCCATACCATCAGCCCCAGCTTTCGGTCCTTCAGCATCGGAACAATTTCCCTTTCCAGGTCTCTGCCTGCTATGGTATAATATGCTTGCAGCGAAACAAACTTAGCGTAACCATTCAACTCTGAAATGCCTAATGCTTTCATTATTTGCCATGCAGCATGGTTACTGCAACCTATATATCGCACCTTGCCATTGTTTACAAGCGTATCCAGCGCATGCAGCACTTCTTCCATGGGTGTCTGCGGGTCAAAACCGTGTATCTGGTACAGGTCAATGTAATCCGTTTGCAGGCGTTTCAGGCTTTCATCTACCTGCTGCAAAATATGCTTCCTTGACAAGCCGGTGTCGTTAGGCCCTTTACCCATAGCACCACGCACTTTGGTTGCTATAACCAGCCCATCCCTGTCAATACCCAGTTGCCTGATGGCAGTGCCCGTCATTTGCTCACTCAATCCTTCACTATACACATTGGCCGTATCTATAAAGTTGATGCCTGCATCTACCGATTGCTTTACTATTGCATTCACTTCATCCTGCGGCAAAGTACCTATGGCCGTCCATATGCCCCTACCACCAAAAGTCATGGTGCCCAGGCACAATTCTGATACTTTCAATCCTGTGTTGCCTAATAATTTGTATTTCATCTGTTTTTAGTTGTTAAGATTTACAAGGCAAAACTACTGCCATATCCACGCTCCTCATTTGCTACATTCAATCCAAAACTTGTGAAATTCAAACAATTTAATAGTGCGGAAAAAGATGGCAAAAATCAGTTATTACTGTGACAACCATCACCAACGCGTCTAAAGGCATAGCTTAATTTGCAGAAAATACATTGAAATGAAAGAGCACTATTATGATGTAACAGTAGAGTGGCTGCAGGATAGAAAAGGTATAGCAAGCAGTACCGTTCTGGATAATACAATAGAGGTAGTTACGCCTCCCGAATTCAAGGGCGGCATCAGTGGCCAATGGTCGCCGGAACACTTATTTACGGCTGCTGTCAACAGTTGCCTTATGACTACATTCCTGGCAATAGCGGAAAATTCAAACCTCCATTTTTCAGCTTTCACTTCCAAAGCCGCCGGAAAACTGGAACTGGTTGACGGTAAGTACCTGATGACGGAAATAATCCTGAAACCTGAAGTAACGATTGTAGCCGAAGAAGATACCGAAAAAGCACTGCGTATTTTGAATAAATCAGAAGCTGCATGCCTGATATCCAATTCGATAAAGTCGAAGATCACAATGATACCCGTGATACATATTGCTGCTTCAGCAGAAAGTTAGGTATAATAAAAAGGGATGGCAAAGGCCATCAATTTTTATTAATAATATTCCGGTGATGCCTATTGCACCTTTGTTGTTTTCAATACTTGGGTGCGGCCATTCACTTGTACCTGTATGGCATAGTTGCCCGCAGGCATATTTGCGCCTATAGTGCTCAGGTAGCTATTAGCATTGCGCATGTCACCTTCAAAAGTGCCATATGTTTTGCCATCTACGCCTGTTATTATAATACTGCCCTTTTCATTTTGTATATCAGCAGGTATTTGAAGTTCAAATGTGCTTACATACGGGTTAGGATACAGCGTGATGTTCATACCGGCATTGCGTGCTGCAAAAGCTTTTTTATGGTCTTCGTCATTATTGCAGGTATAAACAGGCGTTGCACCTTTAAACTGTGAATTATTCCATGCATGATATTTATGCTGCATCCTGTAACCTACGCCATTAACGTACTGAGGGAATATGGTGTACAGGTAATCGGTAGCATCATTCTGCTTGCTGAATGATAGGTACGGCGTACCGGATGTAAGTGTCGTGTTATTAGGCACGGTCAGGTAATCAACCGGTGTTACGGGGCCATTGCCATCTTCTTTTATCTGCACAGCTATGTATGAAGCAGGATTGGTGGTTGCAGGGTCTATATAGTGGCTTACCCAACCCACGTACAGCGAACCTACGCCATAGATGCAGTCATGATCATATGCCAGGAAGGGATTATAGTTCATAGATGAATTGATAGCTGCACTGCTTAATACAGAGTTGTCATTCACTACTACGGTTGTAGGTGTTGCGGTTGAATGATAATCGATGAACCTTACAGAAATGTCATAGTAGTTATCTGTATAAGTATAGGCCCAGTTTTCTACATCATAGTGGTCAGGGCAATCCAGGTTTACGTTTACACCGCTGGATGGTGCTGCCAGGTTTGCGTCATTTACGCTGGGGAAAATGGTGGTAGTACCTAACCCTATAGCCGTCCAGAAATCAAAAGACGATTCTATGATCACACCACTTACAGGGTGATAATAAGCATAATGCACATTCAGCGTGCCAGCCTGGTTGCTGTGGCTAAAGGCACAGTCAGGGCGAGTATAGCCATTGCTGCCCGATAAAGTAAGAATACCGCTGGCGCTCAAACTACTGCCACCCAGCAATACAATGGACTTGATAAATTTCTCTTGCCAGGTTATGGCTACCCCATACAGTTTATGAGAGTCCATACTGATGCGTGTATAGCTTGCCATGGTCGACAGCTGTTTGGTATACAAATAAGTCATACCGGTCAGGTTCAGGTCATACACATCAAAGAAGTGGCCCACCCCGTTTTTGTAATAAGCCACTATCACCTGGTATCCGTTGTTTACCGATAAAAGGCCTACTTCCAGGTCCTGCACATTTGAATAGGGCACTATACCCTGGTTGATGATACCAGCGCCGCCGGTGCCGGGCACAATACCGCGCCAGGCCACTGCCGCTATCAATCCCGGCGCATCCCATGCCGATAATACAATATCGGCTGTAGTGCTGCTAAACCCAAGGTTGGAAAAAGAATAGCAGGAAGTGTGCGTTGTGCGCGAAATAAATGGACTGCCCGCTGTAGGGTAAGAATCTTCATAGGCCGTTGGCGTTACAAAGTTTTGTGCATTTGCGCCGGCAAAACTGCTAAAGGCAATAGAAAGTGTAAGGATGAGCTTCCGGGCCATGGCTATGGCCGATGTAGTTTTTCTCATGGTTTAAAAAATTTAGGTGATGATTAAGTACCGCTAATTTATAATATATTTATAAATTATAACTATCAATTGCTAATTTTTTTGTTTGGCATGGTAATTTGGTCAATACTTCTACATAAAAACTTTCATGTATGGCAAACAAATTGACTGCCACTGTAGATGTGGATATAGCGGCTCCTTCTGCAAGGGTTTGGAAAGCGCTTACCGACCCTACAGAAATAAAACAATGGATGTTTGGCACCCATGCATCCTCTACCTGGCAAAAAGGTGCATCGCTTACCTATACGGGCGAATGGGAGGGCAAACACTATACCGACAAGGGCACCATCATCGATATTGAACCGGGCAAACTGCTGCACACCACTTACTACAGCTCAATGAGTGGTAAAGAGGATAAGCCTGAAAACTATGCAAATGTCATCTATACTCTTACGGAAGAAGATGGCAAAACAAGGCTTACCATCACGCAGGATAATATTGATACGGAAGAAGCAAGGCAGCATTCCATCAGCAACTGGCAGACGGTGCTCCATACCCTTAAAGAACTTGCTGAAAAACAATAGCTTTACGCTATGGATTCTATTACACATGCCGTGTTGGGCGCCTGCATTGGCGAGGCCGTTGCAGGCAAGCAAATGGGCAGGCGGGCTATGGTATGGGGTATGGCTGCACAAAGCTTTCCCGATATAGATGTGGTAGCCAGCTTCTGGATGGATACGGCCGGCAACCTGCTGGCACATCGCGGCTTCACGCACTCCATACTATGCATGTTACTGGTTACGCCATTATTTGCGCTTACAGCAGCACGGCTCCACCGCTCCCGCGGCGTACCCTTATCGCGCTGGATGCTGCTGATAGGACTCAACATTTTCATCCACCTGTTGCTCGATAGCCAGAACGCCTACGGCACCGGCCTGTTTGAGCCATTCAGCCATATACGGGTTGCATTCAATACACTTTTCGTTGCCGA
Source organism: Azovibrio restrictus (assembly GCA_029255605.1). GTDB lineage: Bacteria > Bacteroidota > Bacteroidia > Chitinophagales > Chitinophagaceae > Polluticoccus. The sequence goes on along the minus strand of JANLJF010000019.1, from coordinate 4,310 downwards.
CCCGTTATTCACGATCGTAGCAGGGATAGCTACTGTAGCAATGGCCATGCCGCGCAGCAAACATAAGACCCGCACCCTATGGGCACGCGCAGGTATTATCTGCAGTGCTTTGTATTTGGGTTACTGTACGGTGAATAAAATAATGATAGACCGCGAGGTGAAGCACCTGCTGCAAAAGCAACATATTGCTTACGATAAGAAATTTGTCACCCCTACACCCCTCAATAGCATGCTATGGTATGTGGTAGCTACAAATGATAGCGGTAGCTATATAGGCTACCGTTCCATCTTCGATAAACGGGACGATATGCCGCTGTATTTCTTTGCACGCAATGAAGCCTTGCTGAAGGAATCCGAAGACCACGAAAGCACACAAAAGCTCATCCGTTTTTCACAGGGATATTATACTACTGAAAAATGGGGCGATACACTCGTCTTCAACGACCTTCGTTTCGGGCAGATGGGCGGCTGGGAATACCCGGATGAAAAATTTGTCTTTCACTATTTCCTGCACGATTCTGCCGATAACGAAATGGTCATTCAGCGTGGCAGGTTGAAATGGGATGCACGCTCTTTCAACGGATTGATAACACGTATAAAGGGCCAATAGCCTATCGCTGGCGATAATAGAAGGTTACCAGCGTCAGCATCCATTTCACCAGGTTATATGCTATGCGTTGCCGCATACGTTTCCAGAAGCTGTTGGTATGCGCATAATCTTCCCTGGTTATCTGCACGCATTCCTGTTCTATAATGCGGTCCAGCTCTTTATGCACGCCGCTTACAAAGGCCTTGTCTTGTATATCCAGGTTCAGTTCTATACTGGCATAGGTGCTAATATCGTTAAAATTGAAAGAACCGATGGTCACCACCTGCATAT